>CAYPSF010000083.1:0-18997 GCA_964413165.1 uncultured Bifidobacteriaceae bacterium | reverse complement strand
GTCGGCGCGATGCCCGGGCGCATCATCCAGACGCTGCGCCGCGCGGAAAGCCGCAACCCGGTCATTTTGCTCGACGAACTGGACAAGGTGGGGGCGGATTTTCGCGGCGACCCGGCCGCCGCGCTGCTGGAAGTGCTCGACCCGGCCCAGAACCACACATTCACGGACCATTACCTGGACCTGCCGTTTGACCTGTCGCGCGTGCTTTTCATCACCACCGCGAACTGGCTGGAGCCCATCCATCCCGCGTTGCGCGACCGGCTGGAAGTCATTGAACTGCCCAGCTACACCGAGTCCGAGAAATTGCAGATCGCCAAGCGTTATCTGGTTCCGCGCCAGATTGAGGAGCATGGCCTCACCCGGCGGGACGTAAAAATTACCGACCCCGCCCTGCGCCGGCTCATCCGCGAATACACTCGCGAAGCCGGGGTGCGGCAGTTGGAGCGTGAAATCGCCGCACTCTCGCGCAAGGCGGCACGCAAGATTGTCTCCAAGAACGGCTCGGCCATGGCGGTGAAACTCGATGCCGATGTATTGAAGGACTACCTGGGCCATGCGCCGTACATTGCGGAAACGGCGGAGAAGATCACCGAGTACGGCATTGCCACCGGCCTGGCCTGGACGCCGTTCGGCGGCGATGTTTTATTCATCGAAGCGACGCGGATGCGCGGGCGGGGCAATTTGATGCTGACCGGTTCGCTGGGCGAAGTGATGAAGGAAAGCGCGCAGACGGCCATGAGTTATTTGCGCAGCCAGTCCAAGATGCTCGACCTGGATTTGAGCAATTACAACAAATTTGACATTCACATCCACGTGCCCGCCGGCGCGACACCCAAGGATGGCCCAAGCGCGGGCGTGACGATTGTCGCGGCGCTGGCTTCGCTGCTGACGAAGCGCCGGGTACGTTTCCGGCTGGCGATGACCGGTGAAATCAGCCTGCGCGGCCGCGTTTTGCGCGTTGGCGGCGTCAAGGAAAAGGTGCTGGCGGCCTCGCGGTTTGGCATCAAGGAACTCATTTTGCCGGAACAAAACAAATCCGACTGGCTGGACGTTCCGTTGGAAGTCCGCACTAAACTCAAGGCGCACTTTGTCCAACACATTGCCGATGTCCTCCGTCTGGCGTTGGAGGAGAAATGAGGTTGCGGTTCGCGCTGGTGGCGCTGGGCGGGCTGACTGCCTGCGGTGCAGTAGCGGCGCCGACCAATGAATTGTCCGATGCACAGGTTCAAGGCCGCAAATTGGCGCAGCAACTTTTGGAACAGCGTCCCGCCACCAATTTTGTCCAGATCGGCACTTTGAAAATCCGTGACCCCAAAGGCCGGCGTTCCGAAATTCCCATCCGGTTTCAAACCATTACGGCTGCATTTTCCTGGACGGCTGTTTACGAAACGACTCTCGAATCGAACCAGGTCCATTTGCTGGTCACTCATGAGGAAAGCAAGCCAAACCGGTACGAACTCCGCGCCGGCCCGCCTGCGGGGCTTCATTCGCCAAAAACTTTAAGCGGGAATGAGGCCATGATTCCCTTCGCCGGTTCGGATTTCTGGGCGGCGGATTTTGGCCTGGAATTCCTCCATTGGCCGGAGCAGAAATTGGTCAAGCAGGGGGTGTGGAATGGCCGTGGGTACAGTATTTTGGAAAGCATCAACCCGGATCCATCCACGAACGGCTACTCGCGCGTGGAATCGCGGATCGACAGCGAGAGCTTCGGCATCCTCCATGCCGAGGCTTACGATGTTAGGGGCGACAAGTTGAAGGAATATGACACCAAGAAACTTAGGAAGGTGAACGGTCTGTGGCAGGTGGAGAGCATGGAAATTGGCAATGTTCAGACTGACTCACGGACGCAGCTCAAATTCGACTTGAACCAGGAGTGATGGAAGGTTGCCGCAGTTCTGCCGGCTTCAAACCACGTCCGGTGGATAGCTTGGTGATAAATTGCGAACAAGTCAGCCGGCCACATGCTTGACATGAACACGTTGGCGGGTCAGTCTCGCGCGAGACGTATGAATGCAAGCCTGCGCCGGAATTTTCTGATTGTTTTTGCCTGTTACACCCTTGGTCCGGGAGTTTTTGCCCAGACCAATTCCGCCCTGCCGCCGGACGCGGCGAACGGCTTTCTCCAAATCCAGCAACAGCTGCACGACACCCAGCTGGCCTTGGAGCACAACCGGCAACAGCTCGAGGCCGAAGCCAAGCGCAATGCCGAGGAAATGGCCGCCCGGATCGAGGCCCTGCAGCAGGTCATTGCCGCCCAGCGGCAGACTGAGGTCAACGCGGTGCAAAAGACCCAGCAATTGATATTGATCGTGGGCGGGACCTTCGGGGCCATCGGCCTGGCGGTCCTGCTGGTGATGGCTTATTTGCAATGGCGCGCCGTCTCACGGCTGGTCGAATTGTTTTCCCTGCGTCAGGGGGAGTTTTCCCTGGACCACGGCCGCGTTTCCCCTTCCCTGGTGGCCGACGCGACGGTGGACCAGTCCAACGCGCGGTTGTTCAGCATGGTGGATCACCTGGAACGGCGCATTCTGGAACTGAAACAGGCCACGCGCGCGCCGTTGCAGGAACCCGTTGTCCCCGCGAGGCATGAAACCAACGGCGTGCCAAATGGCGCGCCGAAAACTTCCAGCGACCGCGATGAGTGTGTTGCCAACCTGATTGCCGAGGGCCAGTCGCTGCTGGCCGCCAACGAACCGCAAAAGGCGCTGGAGTGTTTTGATGTGGCGCTGGGGCTGCATCCGAAGCACGCCGAAGCCCTGGTCAAAAGAGGCGGTGCGCTCGAAAAACTGGGCCGGCTCGACGAGGCCATTGCCTGTTACGACCATGCGATCGAGGCGGACGGCGGAATGACCATCGCCTATCTTCACAAAGGCGGACTATTCAACCGCCTGTCGCGTTATGACGAGGCGTTGCAGTGCTACGAGCGGGCGTTGCAGACCCAGGAGAAAAAGGCGCCGGGCGAAAAAGCCGTCGCGTAGGTCAGTTGAATCCGAGCCGGGGAACGGCGCGTTCCGCCTCGATTTGCTGGCGGATCATTTCGATTTTAAGCTTCAACAATTCGCGGTTTTCCTCATTGCGCACCGTGAGTTCCTTTTCCAGTTCCTGGATGCGCGTTTCATAGGCACGCAGGCGTTCGTGCAACGGCGTTTGCAGTTCATCCAGGCGCTGCACCAGCGTGGCGATTTCGAGGGCGGCGGTCCGCTGGGCTTGAATCAGTTCGCTGCGCTGGGCAACCAGTTCCTGAACGAGCGCCTCTTTGATCACGCGCGCCAGGTGCGGGGCAAATTCGGGCTGGACCATCACCTGGTTTTGCGGCCGCAGATCCATGGCGCCCATCGGCAATAATGTTCCCCGTCGCCGTTGCCGCCATTGCTGCCAGAGCACCAGCACGGACATGGCGGAAATTCCTCCCAACGCCACGGCCAGCCATAAATTATGCGTACGCGCTTTCAAGACCTGTCCCTGGATACTGAGCGCCTGGTCCTGAAGTCGCAATAACTGCTCATGCTCGGTCTGCGCCTGCGCGCGCGCCTGCTGGGCTTGCTCCCGTTCCAGTTGTGCCCGAGCCTGTTCTTCCTGGGCGTGTTGCTGCGCGCGTTGGGCCAGATCGCGTTCGGTGGCAACCTGTCGGTCGAGCAGGCTGGACGCGATCTTGTCGTGCAACTGGTCGAGGGCCGCCTTGGCTTTGGCGTCAATCACCTGGCCATGACGCACGATGATTTCTCCGGCATTGTAATGGTTGACGACCACCAGCTGGCTGGTCTCGCGGTCACGGATCCGTTGCGTGAGAGTGATGTCGGGACTGCAATTGGGCGCGAGGAAGTTTCCCAAAGCGCGCGCCAGAGCCTGTTCATTGTCCGGGAATTCGCGGCGCAGCAACATGCGCAGGCGCGTGAGGGTGGTGAGGCTTGATCCGGTGATGAGTTTGCCGTCTTGTTCCGCGGTTTCAAGGGTTATCGGCTCATCCGGTCCTTCCACGGGCACAAGGCGCAAAGTTTCCCCCAGCGCAAAACCGGCCGGCAGAGCGTCGGAACAGATGGGGCGGTGCATCATTTTCATCAAGGAGCCGAGGAACTGGCTCTGGGTCTCCTCTCCCGCATCTCCGCGCGCCCAGGTGCCCGCCAGGGTCAGGCTGACGGGAAAAAACTTGCCGGGGGTGTTGAAGGCCGCGACGAATTTGCCGAACTCGGGTGAGCCAATTTTTCGATCGTCGAGCGGCGGCGAAAAATTTCCTTTCAGCGCGGCCAGGAAATCTGAACGGGTGGCGGCAAAGGCCGACCGGAAATCAGTCGCCACGACGTTGGTGGCCAGGTCCGGATAGCTGCGGAAGATTGCCGGGGTCTTGGATGTCTCCACTGCCCGGCGCGCCATTGTGGCGTCGGGATTGATTACATCCAGCGCCATCGGGGTGGTGAGGTCCTCCTCGGCGGTTTCACCGAGGCGATAGGCCGCCAGGTCCTTGGCTTGCAGCGGGATAAATGGCAGCCAGGTGATGACGCCGACCAGGCAGAAGCCGAAGGTGGATTTTACCATAAAAATGATTTTTGATCGGCGAGCAGCCGGTCATCCGACCATAGCGTCGCGCGCCAGGCGACCAGGTCCCCGAAAGTTTTATAGTCCGGGCCGGCCAGGGTCAGGGAAGTCCAGCTGCGAAAAAATCCGGGAGTGACCGGCTGTTCGAGCGCGATCTGGCGCGGCAAACTGTTGGTGCCCACACCGCGGAGTTCGATGCGCAATTTCAGATTCGCGCTTCCGGCGCCGGATGCCTTCCATAAAACATCAAAGCGCAGGGCGGAAATCTCATTGGTGTGCTGGCGCAGGTAAACCTGGTAGGCGTCCCGGTCGTAAAGGCTCGGGGAAAGTGCGTCGCGACCCTGCGAATTGAGCAGCAGCGGCAAAACTTTGATGACGCTGCCGGTGACGGCATCGGATGCGAAGCCGGCTGCCAGCGAGCCGAGCAGAAGCAGGGCCACAAAAAACCTGCGCATGCCGGAACATTAACGGCCGGCGCGGCAAATTCAACTCCGAATTCGTCATTTCCAATAAAAACTCAAAACCTGGATGTCCAATCCCGAATTGCGGTAGAGGATGGCGACGTACTCGCGCTGGTAGTCGCCGATTTGCGCGGTGACGTGAACCTCAAAAGTGAGGCTGCGCACGGTGCAGAGGTTGCCCAGTTGGGAAGCGAATTGCGGACTCAGGCCGGTAGCGGAGAGCTGGCCGACCGTCCGATACGGCACATCGTCTTCGTTGCCTTCCATGCCATCGGGACCGGCGCGTTGCTGGACGATGGCCGCGGCGGTGGCGGCATCCACCCCGGGAATCATCTGCAGGACATTCGTGTCGGCGGTATTGATGTTGATCCGGCCGGACGAAACCGGCGTAAAAATATTCACCAGACCGAACGGATAATCCGGCGCCTGCCCGGGCGACGTGCCAAAGCCGAGTTTGTGCTGGAAGACGGAAGGGGGATGATTCGTCGCGTTGCTGCCCCAATACATTTCCTGCGTCACCCCCTTGACCAGCAGCAGTTCGGACAGGTTGTCGATCGGCGCGTTTTTGGCGTAGTAAGGCACGGCCAACCCCTGGTAATAATCGCTCTCCGCCCCCGCGGCCCGCGGTGCATCATCCGGGTCAATCCAGTCCAGAATCGAATCAGAGACGACCGAAATCTCGCTCGCATCCACGCCCATGAGCGTCAGCGCCTGCTGGATGGCCTGGGCATTGGCGGTGTTGATGTTCATCTTGCGTTCGAGGTCGATGATCTTGACGGTAACGGTTCCGTCGCCCACCGGAAAATGATCTATCGACAAACCACAGAGTGCGCTGTTGCTGGTGTTGATGTCGCCGGTGCCACCGGCCCAGACTTGATTCAATGAATCGTACGGCTCGTTCGGGATGGTCAGTTGTTGCGAAAGGACATAACGCGCCAGTTCCACGCCGGAACGCCCCAGCCAGAGCAACTGTTGCTCTGAATCCGCGTTTTGGGCGAGCCGGGCCTCGACTTTCATGGAAAGCGCGAATCCCGCTGCCAGGGCTGTCATCACGAAAATGGCAATCATCGCCATGATGAGCGCCATGCCGGTGGAGTCGTTGCGCCGGCAGATCTTCATTGCATGCCTCCGGGGCTGCCTGGATGCGGGCCGCCAGGATGTGGGCCGCCTGGGCCTGGACCACCTGGGCCTGGGCCGCCAGGATGCGGGCCTCCTGGGCCTGGACCACCTGGGCCTGGGCCGCCTGGGCCTGGGCCGCCCGGCCCACCACCGCCGCCACTTCTTGGCGTCTGCAAAAAACTGGGCAACATCATCGAGGGTGTGGCAATGGCGCGCGTGATGACGAGGCCCGGCGTCCCGTTGCGGGAATCGCTGGTGCCGCCCAGCGCGAGGGTGACGCGGATGATGGGTGGAATGGAATTGGTGTCGTCCCATTCGCCGATCCAGGCCTGATTATTAGTGTCCAGGCATTCGACAACGAAATCCTGTACGTTGTGAGCCAGCACTAACGGATAGCTTTGTTCGTCCGAATCCACGTCCATTAGCAGCGGATTCTGTCGCAGGACCAGGTTTTTCCCCCCGTCTGCCCCCGGTTCGAGGGTGAACGTCAGCCGCCGCAGATTAAAATCACCAAACCGGCCGTTGCGCGGGAAGACAGCCGGGACCCGCGCCACAAAACTCAGCATCGGCTGGTCGCCGTTTTGGACGATGAAGCTGTAGTAGGACAGGGAGGCCTGGAATGACTGGACACACATGAGCGAATCTTCAATGGTCCGCACGGCAATGCGCTGGCGTTGGACTTGCGCCGCGGCCTCATTCCCGACCTGTTTGGAACGCAATATCAGTGTCCAGGTCGCGTAAATCGCCGCCACCAGGACGCCGAAAATCGCGATGGCGATCATGATTTCGACCAGGGTGAACGCGCTGTCGCCGCCCGGGCGGCTTTGTCGCCACGAACGCGCTCGGCGCCGGTCTGGGCTTGTGAAACTCATCGGCTTATTCCTCCTCCCGGATCCAGGCTGCCCGCCGGTGACATGGGGCGGTAAAGCAGAATACTCATTTTGGATACGACCGCGCCGCTGTGGATGCTGTCTTGCACGATGAAATCCACCTGGAAAAGCTTGTTCGACTGGACTTCCGAGATGGCATACGTCCACGTGTAGCCCTGATAGGTTTTGCCCAGGAATTCGCTCAGGTCGCCCGAGCCTGAGCCTTCGACGAGCCGGTTGGTCAGCGACAATTCACCCGCCAATTCGCCGGCGTCCACGATGGGACGCTGCAGCCGGCGCGCATTTCCGAGCGAAGCGGACACCAGTCCCAGGATTGCAAACACGGCCATGAAGAAGATGCCGATGGCCACCATCACCTCCAGCAGTGAAAACGCCCGTTGTTCCCACCCATGCCGCCGGCCGATTTTGAGCCTGGTTTTCATTTTGTGACCGGGGCGACCGAGCTCAGGGCGGTGGAAAATTCGAGTGTGATTTTTTCCCATGCGTCGCCGGAATGCAACACCAGCGTCAGTTCGTCGCACGTGCCATTCGGGAAAAAGCGCACACGCGCCGTCTCCGACGCGCCGTAATCGAGCAGGTTGATGTCCAGCATCGCGATGTCCACGCTGTCCGGCAGAGTCACCGACCCTTGCGTGATGACCGGCAATCGCGGTGCCGGGGCTGCTGCGGAATTGTCTGCGGGCAGGCCCGGCGTCAGCGATGCATCCACTGGCACATCGCCAATTTCGAGCCTTTTTTCCGCCGGATGGAAAACAACCTCCGTGGTCCGTTCAGTGTAAATTGCCCGGGCCCGCGCGTCTCCGAGGATTTGCTGCACGTCGGTGATCGCCTTGCGCATGCCTTCCTTGCGAAAGGTTTGGAGAATCGAGGGCACTCCCATGGCGACAACCAGGCCGATGATGGCGACAACGACCATGATTTCAATCAATGTGAAAGCCGCCCGCGAATTGTGTTTGACCGCCGCGGTGTTCATTGCGGGCTCAATGGATTGCTGAAATCAGCCGGAAAAGCGGCAGGAAGATGCTCAGCAGCAGAAAGGCCACGACGGCTCCCATGACGAGGATCAGCACCGGCTCCAGAAGTTGCGTCATCAGGCGCAGCGCAATGGTCAGTTCCCCTTCATAAGTGTCGGCCAGATTGTTCAACGCGGCCGGCACGTCGCCCGTTTCCTCGCCGATGCGCACCAGGTCCACCATCAGCTGCGGAAACAGTTTGCTCTGCGCCAGCGGTTGCGCCAGCGTCTTGCCGTCCGTCACCGCTTCGCGCGTCTTGGCCACAGCCTCCTTGATGAGGCGGTTGGGCAGGACCTGTTCCGTGATTTTCAGCGCCGTCAGGACGGGGACGCCGTTCTGCAGCAGCGTGCCGAGGGTGCGCGCGAATTGCCCGAACAAATTCAAATTCATCACCTTGCCGATCACCGGCGCCTTCATTTTCCATTCGTCCAGCTTCCGCCCGCCGGCGTCGCTGGCCTTGAAGCGGAAAAACAAAATGATCAAGACGATGACGATGCATATGAGCAACCACCAATAGTTCAGGAGAAACTGGCTCAATCCAATCAACATGCGCGTGGGCAGCGGCAGCGGAATGTTAAAGCCGTTAAAAATGGTCGTGAACTGGGGCATCATGACGAACATGAAGAACGCAATCAGCGCGATGCCCATGCAAATCACGATCGCCGGGTAAATCATCGCGGAGGTGAGTTTTGCCTGCACCTCGGCAAACTGCTGAAAGTGATTGGCCATACGGCGCAGGACCTCCACCAGGGAACCGCTTTGCTCGCCCGCCCGCACCATGTTGATGTACAAATCCGAAAATATCCGCGGTTGTTTGGCCATGGCGTCGGACAGGCTTTTGCCTTCGGTCACCTCCTGCTTCAATTCGCGGGTGACCTCGGTGGGAATGCCCTTGGACTCCAGGTGGGTCATGCTGTTCAAGGCCACGGTGAGCGGCATGCCGGATTGGAGCAGGTTCGCCAGTTGCTGGGTAAACGTCGCCAGTTCCTGCAACTTGGGTTTGCGCTTTTGGGAAAGCTGGGCACGCAACGTGGGGGGCAGGAACGCCATCAAATCCACATTCTTTCCCGCGCGCGGCGCGCCGTTCGTCGCGCCCGCTTTGGCGGTGTCCACGGCGACGGGGAAAAGGCCCAGGCGTTCGATTTGCGTGACCGCCGCGGAACGGTCGGCCACGTCCAAAACACCTTCCACCAATTCGCCGCTGCGGCGGCGCGCCCTGTAGGAAAACTGCGGCATAGTCCTCTTATTGAAAACCGTTGACGGCCAAAAGTTTCAAGCGCCCTGGTTCAGGGCCTCGTTGGTGCTCCCGCGCCGGTAGCCCTGCAAATCCAGCGTAACGTGCGCATAGCCGATTTTTTTCAGCGCCGCGGTTACCTGCTCCGGCACCCCGTTCTCCCAAAATCGCGGAATTTCCGCCGGCCCAAGCTCAATGCGGGCCAGGCTCGTTGAACCGTTGAAGGGTTGAACGGATGTATTGTTCGGTTTCAATTCAACGATTGAACGATTCAACGCTTGAACGCTTATGGGCAATTCATGGTGGCGCACCCGCACGTCGTGAAATCCCAGGTCGCGCAACACGTATTCCGCCGCTTCAATCATGGCCAGCTTTTCCGGCGTCACCCGTTCGCCGTAAGGCAGGCGTGAACTGAGGCAGGCCATCTGCGGTTTGTCCGCCGTGGGCAGGCCGAGTTGCGCGGACAGCTCGCGGATTTCCGTCTTGGTCAAACCGGCTTCCTTGAGCGGCGCGCGCACTTGGAATTCCGCCGCCGCCTGCGCGCCCGGACGAAAGTCGCCGTTGTCGCTGGCGTTTTCGCCATAGGCAATCACCGCAAATTTTTCCGCGCGGGCGATCGGCGTCAATTGCTCGAACAATTCGTGCTTGCAGAAATAGCAACGGTTGGCCGGATTGGCGAGATAGTCGGGATTGTCAAATTCCGCCGTCCGGATGACGCGGGCGGGGAAGTGGAATTTGCCGGCGATGGCGAGCGCCTCCTCCAACTCGCGCCGCGGCAGGCTCGGCGAATCGGCAATCACCGCCAGGGCGCGCTCGCCGAGGACCTCGTGCGCCACGCGGGCGAGAAAAACCGAGTCCACGCCGCCGGAATACGCCACAAGGCAGGAGCCGTAGTTGCGCAGCACGTTGCGGAGTTGTTCAAGTTTATTGGCCGACACGGGCACAAGCTCGCATTTTTTACCGCGCTTGTCGAGCCGGCGAAGATGCAGGTGGTGTCCTAATTTCAAAAATCCAGGTAGGGCGGGCAGTCCTCTGCCCGCCGCAAACCGGGTGAACGGCGCGCACGGAGTGACGCGCCCTACCGGAAATCAGGAAAGTACCAAGATGCAATCGTGCTTGACGCGGGGAGGCTTTTCGATTGGATTGTCCCATTATGAAGAAGATCATTTTTGCGGCGTTGGTCGGAACGGCAATCATCACCGGTGGGTGTGTCAAAACGGTCAGTGATACCCACGCGCCGGCGATGTGGTTCGGCAAGGACCGTGTCCCGGGACGGTATGAACGGAGCATTGACCAGGTTTACCGGGCGGCGTTCACAGTGGTCGGCAACAACGGCGTGATCGTCCAGGAATACATACCGCACGACACCAGCAACAATGTGCGCTCCTTGCAGGGCAAGGTGAACGATTGCGATGTCTGGGTGCGCGTGGCCTCGGAGGACGATCCCAAGATCACCTCGATTATCGTGGAAGCCCGCACGAAGTGGGGAAACAGCAACATCGAACTCGCGCACGAGCTGGAAAAAGAGATCGCGCTGCAATTACAATCCCAATCCGGGTCGTAAACCGGGTTTTATCCCGTTTTGCCCGAACCCTGGTTTTAAACGGCCCGGGACTTTTCCCGGATGATGTGGTCGGGATGGTTGGCCCGGCTGATGGCTGTGTCGTACGTGATGGCGCACTTGCAGTACAGGTCGTAAAGGCAGTTGTCCATGAGCATCATGCCCTCCTTGCGCCCGGTCTGGATGGTGTTTTCCAGCTGGTGCAGTTGATTTTCACGAATCAGGTTTCGCACGGCCCCGTTGGCCACGAGCATTTCGTACGCGAGCACCCGGCGGCGGCGGTCCGCGGCCGGCAACAGGTCCTGGGCGACAATTCCCTGCAAGGCGTTGGCGAGTTGGAGCACAATCTGCCGCTGCGCGCTGCCTTCAAAAACGCCGACAATGCGTTCGAGCGCGTGGGAAACGTTGGGTGAATGCATGGTGGCCAGCACCAGGTGGCCGGTTTCCGCCGCGGTCAGGGCGGTGGCAATCGCCTCGTGATCGCGCATCTCGCCCACCACAATCACGTCCGGGTCCTGCCGCAGCACGTGGATGAGTGCGCGGTTGAAGGAATGCACGTCCGTCAACACCTCCTGCTGTACGACTATGGCGCGCTTGTTTTCATGCACAAATTCAATCGGGTCCTCGATCGTGACAACCTTGCAGCGGCGTTCGCTGTTAATGAGGTCCACCAGGTAGTTGAGCGTGGTCGTCTTGCCCGCCCCGGTCGGGCCGGTGATCAGGACCAGCCCGTTCGGTTTGCGCGCCAGGTCGTCGATTTTTTCCGGCAGGCCGAGTTCCTCGCGCGAGGCCACCTTGTCACCGCAAAAGCGCAGGCTCATTTCCGGGTGCCCGTTGCGGCGGTAAAACGTCGCGCGGATGCGCCCCGCCACGCTGTGCAGAATGGAGATGCACAGCTCCCATTCCTGCTCGAATTTGCTCTTCTGCTGTTCGTTCAGCAGGCCGTCCGCCATGGCGGTGATGTCTTCCTCGGTCAACGCGTCCTCATCGGCGATGATGATTTCGCCGTTCACGCGAAACGCGGGTGGTACGCCGGCTACCAGGTGGAGGTCGGAGGCGTCAAATTCGTTGGCGGCGGACAAAAGCCGGTTCAGGTTTTCCATTTTCATCGGTTGAACAGTTGCCGCCACCGGCCGCGCACGCGCGCCCAAAGCCCTTTCCGGGAAAGTTGCAGCAGGGCCAGTTCGGTCTCGCGAGAATGCGGGTTCAACTGTTGCGCCTGCAAGAAAGAATTTTTGGCCGGCCCGATCAAATCCAGCGCCTGCTGGCATTGGCCCAATTCGAGCCACAAAAGAAAATGGCCGGTGTTGAGTTCAATGGCCTGTTGCAGCAATTTCAGGGCGAGCACGAATTGCCGGTAATAAAACCGGATCCGGGCCGCCAGCCAGGTGGCAAACCAATCCCGCGGCGCGAGCAGCAGCGCCTTCTCAAAACAATAATCCGCCCGGTGTTCGTTGCGCGCGAGCATCACATCGCCGCGCGCCAGCCAGACGTAGGGTGTGTCGCCATGCTCCTCGATGGAGGCGTCCGAGAAGGCGAGGGCTCCCTGCAGATCGCCGCTGCGGCCCAGCGCAACGGCCTTGGCTGCGAGCAGCTCCGGTTCGTTGGGGAACCGTTCCAGTGCCTTGTCCGCCCACAACTTGGCTTCGCGAAATTCACCCAGTTCGATCAACATGCGCACCTGCCCGGTCCACGCGGCGGCGTTTTGGGGATTGAATTCCAGGACCTTGGAATATAACCGCAAACCCGGTTCGAAGTTTCCATTTTCAAAGGCTGCGCGCGCCTCGGCAAAATAGTACGCCTCGTCCTTGACCAGCTGTTTTTCGCTTTGTTGCGGCTGGTCTTCGGACGCGTCACCGAACTCAAGATTGACAAAACGGCTCATGATGTCGTTGGCTGGCGCCAAGGCCGCCGGTTGAAGGGTTTTCCGGCGAATCGCGTCGCCACCTGAGCCGACCCTGGCTGGCTGGCGGCGGCAATATTTGCTTCGGCTGCATTCCCGTGTCTGCTTATATCAAGTTCGAGCCGGACAAACCAATGCTTTTCCAGACTGATCATTTCAACCCGGGTTGGCACCATGCTCCCCTGTCCGTTGGCGCGCAACGGTACCGGCCGATGTTGTTGGATGAGCCTTCGTATCGGGAAGTAAATCAGCCCGCCGATCGCCAGCAGCGCCAGCAGGGTAAACAGCAGCCGGGAACTGAACTCGGCCTGCCGCAGCAATGGATGGCAGTAATGCGCGAAGCCGATGGTATGAATGGCCAGCAGCAGGCCGAACGCAAAATGCCCGGCCGTATGCCCGAACCATCGAATGGATAAAAAACACACGAGGCCCCAAATGGCAAAGGCGGCCAGCCCCCAGGTCCGGGGTCCGCGCAGGTAAATGCCCAGGCCGGGAATAAAAAAACTGCCGGCCAATCCACCCAGGGTTGCGCCGGCCGGCAAATGAATGCGATCCAGCCGGGTACGCCGGCGCAGGGCGCTCCCCCAGCCGAGCAAAGGGCTGTACCACCGCGCCCGGGGCGGGTAGTAGGACGAGGCCTCTTCCGGTATGTTCGATCTGGCCACGGGTTGAATCCCGGCTTCAGTCGGCGGCAAACTCAATGGCGCTGGTCAATGCGAAATTGTACCTGCTCGTCCGGCTCGTAAAATTCACTCGTCTCCCGCCGCGACTTGACCTCGCCGACGACCTGCTCGAAAATCTTCATCGCTTCCAGGCAGCTTTTGCCTTTGTAACCTTTGACGTGGACTTCGACGCTGCCGTCGGGGGCGATCGTGATTTCAAATTCGCGTTGGGGCATAAAATGGTTTCTACATTTTGAGTCGGTTTCCGGATCAATATTTTACCCATCCCAGTGCCGGACCTTGAGCCGGATGGCGTGGTTTTCGTCCACTTCTTCCTCCACGACCACAAACTGGCGGGCACGAATTTCATCCATCAGCCGTTGGTGGACATACTTTTGCACCACGCGCCGGCTCAATTCCTCGCCGATGGCCCGCAATTCATCGTCGGTGTGGCCCGGCCCGGTGACGCAGATTGATGCTTTTCCGCGCGCGTCCCGCGCGAACGTCACGGTCACGCCGCCGCGCGTGACCCGGATGCGCTGGTCGCGGCCGAGCTGATTGGTGACAATTTCGCTTTGCTCGATTTCGAGATTGACCCGGCTTTCGCCGGTTTCGCTGACCTTGCCGGTCTGATTCTGTTTGAGGTTCTCATCCACAATCGTGTAGCCGAGTGATGTGGCCGCGGCGACGACTGCCGCGCTGAAGACCGGCCACGCCGCGATGACCACCGGGGTTAAAATAAAAACACAGCTCATAATCTTAATATTTCAAGTCGGTGTCTGGCGCTCGTGATACCGGACGTATGATCGACCTTGTTCCATTCCCAAGTTTTGACCGCGCCACGCGTAATTCGTCACGCGACAATGGAGCGCGTCGCAACTGCTTTTGCCGTTCGGCTCGTGCCTGGCGAATGCTTCTCCAAACCCAGGTCGCCGCCAGCAATCCGATGCCGGGCAGCAGGTAGGGAAAATATACCTGCAGGTTAAACAAACCAATGGCGGCTCCCAAGGCAAACGACGCAATGATCGCCAGCAAGGTGGACCAAAAGATCCCGCCATAATGACGGTCCTTGAAATGGTCATACAGGTTGCCGTGGAAGGAATCCATTTGGCGATTGCGTTACGGGTTCGAATTTTGCGTCGCCGCCTCGTTGCCCGGGGGACGGTTGACGCTGGCGTTGCGGGCACGGCCGGCGGCCCAATGGCGCTGGGCGCTGATTTTTTCGGACATCGTCTTGGCGAGCGGCACCGTCTGGCCCAGGGTGGCCAGAACATGCTCCGTGGCCAGTTCCTGCTTCGTGTAAAACGCGTCGTAGAGCGCGCTGATGATGGCTTCCTCGATTTCCGCGCCGCTCAAATCCTGGCTGGCCCCAACCATCGTTTTGAGATCGAAATTTTTCGGGTCGCGCCCGCGCTTGGACAGATGGATCCGGAAAATTTCCTCGCGCTCCTCGTTGCTGGGCAGGTCCACGTAAAAAATTTCGTCGAGCCGTCCCTTGCGCAACAGTTCGGGCGGAAGCTGTGAAACGTCATTGGCCGTGGTGACGACAAACACCGGCGCGTTCTTTTCCGAGAGCCAGGTGAGAAACGTGCCGAACACGCGCGCGGTGGTGCCGCCGTCGGTCGCGCCGGAGCTCTGCGAGCCGACGAAGGCCTTGTCGATCTCGTCCACCCAGAGCACGGCGGGAGCCACGGACTCGGCCACGGCAATCGCGCGGCGCACGTTTTCTTCCGACGAACCCACCAGGCTGCCGAACATGCGGCCCATGTCAAAGCGCAGCAACGGCAGTTGCCACAGCCGCGAAACCGCCTTGGCGCACAGGCTTTTGCCGCAGCCCTGGACGCCCAGCAGTAAAATGCCTTTCGGCGCGGGCAAGCCAAACGCCCGAGCCTCATCCGTGAAAGCCACGGAACGCTTGTTCAGCCAGTCTTTCAACACCGCCAGGCCGCCGACACTGGCAAAATCCTCCTCGGTCGCATAATACTCCAGCAGCCCGCTTTTGCGGATGATCTGTTGTTTCTCGGCGAACACTTCGTTGACGTAATCGCCGCTCAAGCGCTGCTCCTTGACAATGATTTTGGCGAAAACATTTTCCGCCTCGCCCAGCGTCAGGCCGAGCGCCGCCTGCAGCAGCCGGTCGCGGCCCTGATCGTCGAGATCGATTTGAACCTGTTTCCGCTCGCGGACTTCCGCGACTATCTTGTCGAGCAACCCGCCCAGGTCCTCCTTCGTCGGTTGCGGAAAATTGATGACGGTGATTTCCTTGTCCAACTCAGCTGGAATTTCCATCATCGGCGAAATCAGAATGATGGTCTTGAAGCTGTTCTTCAGATGCAGGGCGATATCCTTGAGCTTGCGGATGATGGCGAAATTATTCCGCGTCAGGAACGGGTGGAAATCCTTGAAAATAAAAATGGCCGGCTCGACCTGCTCGATCACCTGGTCCAGGGCCGCGAGCGGGTCCTTGGTGGCGGCGTTGCGGTTCTTCTGCGACTGGATGGACGCGCCGGCGGGGACAATCCCGTTGCTGTAGGTCCACTCGTAGACCTTTTTCTGGCGTTTTTGGGCGATCTCGACCACCACGTTTTGCACGCGCATTTCCTCGCTCGTGATGATGTAAAGAATCGGATAACGGGCGCGGATGAGGGTCTCGATTTCAGTCTGGAAATTCATGGTCAGTTTGGGAGTTCGGCGGATGGAAGTGAGCGCCGGCGGATTTGTTCGTCGTCTGGATTCAATTCCTTCAGCAGCCCGGCAAACGCCGGTGTCAGGTTGTGGACCAGAACCTGGCCGTCCGGCAGGATCAACAGCTCGCTGACGAGTTCGGAATCCGGAGGGCGGCTCAAGGGTTTGATTTTATTTTTCATCGCTCATTCTAAATCGTCGTCATCAAAGCCAGCAACAGCCAGCAAACGGCCAGGCCGGCCAATGCCCAGCGACGATGCCGGAAAAGCAGCCAGTTTGAAACAATGAACAGCCCGGTTACGATCAGGCCAACCTCGGCATGGGTCCATGGCCTGATGCCATGCTGAAAAACCTCGACCCAGTAACCGATGATGCAGGCGGCCGTAAGGAATTCCATCAGGAGAAACCAGCCAACCAACGGCGACATCGGTTTGAAAAGAGGGTTGGACATGCGGGCTCAGGGGATCAAATACAACCCGCAGGCAGCGGCGATTCGCCCGGCGTGTTCGCTTTCGACGTTTGAAACGGTCCGGCGCAATTCGGCATGCCGCGCCGACTGCCAGGCTGGCCAGAAGCCGGAGCGCAGGTTTACTTTGACCCCGGGGAGGCGGGCCGCCAGCCATTCCGCCACCGGCTGCCAGCAACAATCAACATGCCCGGGCATGAGCAGGTGACGGACGATCAATTCGCTGTGTTCATGGGCCCACAACAGGTTTTCTTCAACCACCCGGAGATAATCGGGGACCTTGGCCAGCCGCTGCGCGCAGGCGTCGTTGCCGAATTTGAAATCCGCCAGCCAGACGTCGAACATGCCCGCCAGCAATTCGCGGGCTGGTGCCGAGCCGTGGGCATTGGTTTTCCAAATCAATCGGGCCGTCTCCGGCAACCATGACACCAGTTCGAGCGCGGCAGGCAGGTGAATGGTGGGCTCGCCGCCCAATACCATGATGGTCCGGGCGCCGTGCTGCAGGGCGGCCCGGGCCTTCACCGCCATTGCGGGCGCGTCGAAGCCCGCGCCGGCGCGCGCGTTCCAGCTGGACGCGCCGGTGATGCAAAAATCGCAGCGCAAATCGCATCCGCTGAGGGCCACGGCAAAGGTGGGGATCAATTCCAGTTCATCCGAGACCTCGGTCTGCGCGCAGAAAAAGCGCGCCCCGGCGCCGGCATGGCACAGGCCGTTTTCACCCGCCAGCCGATTGACGCCGCAGTCGTGCGCGCAAAAGCGGCAATCCGCCAGCATGGCGTGTGCAATCCGAGCGCGTTCGCGGGCCAGGGTCGGGCGTCCCAGCCGGCGGTTTTGGATGACTGGCTCGGTGCAGATCATAATTCCAGCCTGGCCATGCGTTCGGACCGGATTTGTCGGCCGCTTTTGCCCATGATCAGTTTCCAGCGTACCAAAAGGTAAAGCCATCCCGCCCCGCCACCGCACCACATGGCCAGCATGAAGAACCAGCCGGCACAAAAGAAAAGAATGAGCGAGCTGATGAAGGCGACCAACATCGCCGCTTGGCGGACGGAAATTTCACCGATGCCGAGCAGAATCAGTCGTTCACGGCGGTATAACCAGTCCCACGCAACCAGCAGAGCGAAAATTATGGCCCAGCCCCCGGCCAGGAGATGGCCCATTCCCGGTCGCAGCAGGACGACGGGCAGTGCCCCGGCAAAAATGCCCAGCAGGCAGTAGGCCCAGAATTCGAACGCCGACCAGTTTCGGCCCAGAATAGATATCAGGGTGGTCAGCCAGAACAAACTGATGGCCCAATCCACCGGCCCGGCGGCCAAAAAACCGTAACTCAACATCCGCCAGAGTTGGCCGCTCCAGACCTGCGCCGGTGACAAACCAATCCAGCTATAAAGTTCATAGGTGTGGGAGTAATGTCCCAGCAGCGCGAGCGGGAAACCCAGCGCGTAAGCCAGCAGCACCAGCCGCGGGCCAATCGGCAGGGACAAAAACAGGTTGCGGAATATTTTTTTCATAACCGGGTTCATCCAAACAGGCGTTTCCACCATGACGTTTTGGGTGCCGGCAGATCGCCGGTGGATTTTTGGAGCCGCTGGGCAATGTCCGGCGGGACGGGGGTGTGCGCGGCGTCGTAGCGCAACATTTCCTCCACGCTGGCAAATTCGCGGGCGCCCGTTGATTGCGCCTGCTGTTCGGTCCCGGCCAGTTGGGCCTGCTGCTCCTGGGAAAGTTTGCTTTGGTGTTTCATAATTCAAATTCAGGCGGTTTTCTCAAACAGGACGGCAAAGGCCTTGCGGGCACGATGCAGTTTCCCGCGCACCGCGTCCGGAGATTGCTCGACCAGCGTGCCGACCTGCTCGTAACTTAACTCCTCATCGGCCACAAGCAACAGCAGCAGCCGGTATTCGTCGGACAGCCCATCGAGTGCCTTCTGGATGCGCTGGCCGAGTTCCTTGGTTTCCAGGACGCGTAACGGGGAATCCGTCCGGGCCACGGCATTGTCCCACACGGCGTCGTCCGCGTTGGAAAACACGTGACGGTCGTGCCAGCCCTGGCGGAGATTCTGGCAATGGTTGATGGCGATGCGATAAAGCCAGGTGCGCATCGACGCCTCGCCGCGGAACTGGTCCAGCTTGCGGAAGGCTTTCAGGAAGACGTCGTGCGTGGCGTCCTCGGCCTTTTGCGGGTCGCCAAGGAAACGCAGCGCCAGATAATATATGGCCCGGTTGTTTTCCTCGTACAGACTGGAAAATTCCGGGGAGGCCAGGCCGGCTGGCGACGCTTCCACGGATTCACAACCTGCGGCTGGCTCGCTCATGAGAGTTTTCACTGCCCATTAGACAAGGTTCGCCCACCAATGTCACGCGGGCAAAAGTCGGACTTCACGCACTTTGACCCATACGCTTTTTTTCTCCCTCGCCTCCCCCGAGGGAGGAGAGGGTCGGGGTGAGGAGGCCTGTTATTTTTAGGCTTA
>CAYPSF010000082.1:0-18999 GCA_964413165.1 uncultured Bifidobacteriaceae bacterium | reverse complement strand
AAGGACGTCAACAACGTCAATGTCCGCGCCGCCGCCGCCAGCATCGGCATCACCGTCGAGGAAAAAAAATCCGACGAGCCGGTCACGTTCAACGAATGGGTGCATGTGCAGGCGTTCAGCAACGGGAAAAAACTGGTTTCGGCCGGCGGCACGTTTTTCGGCTCACCCAACAACCCGCGCATCGTGCGGCTGTTCAGCACGCCGGTGGAAATTCCCGTCAGCGGCACCTTGTTGCTGTTGAACAACAAGGACCGGCCGGGCATGGTCGGCCATCTCGGCACGCTGCTGGGCCGGCATAAAGTCAACATCGCCAACATGAGCCTCACGCGCGACACCGTGGGCGGACTGGCGCTGACCGTTTTGAATCTCGACAGTGCGCCGCCGCCGGCGGTGCTCGAAGAACTCCAGAAAGACCCTGACATCAGCAATGTGAAAGTAATAAAATTATAACCGCCGCCAAATTGAAAGAAGAAAAAATGAATGCATCTATGAAATTGATTTTCCCCGCCGTGTTTGCCACGGCATGTTTCGCCTCTCCGTGCGTCCAGGCCGCCACCGCCAGCACCAACGCGCCCGGCGGCGGTTCCCAGGCCGCCATGACCGCGTTGTTTGGGGATCCGGTCATTGCCAAAGGCAAAGGCTTTGAAGTCAAGCGCAGTGAATTGGACCAAGTGGTCACGGGCCTTAAATCCGCCTACGCCGCCCGCGGCCAGTCCATCCCGCCGGCGCAGTTGCCCGCGATCGAAAACCAGGTGCTCAACCGGCTCATCCAGACCCAGCTTTTATTGCAGAAAGCCACCAGTGCAGACCGTAGCAGCGGTGTCGTGAAGACCGACCTGCAAATGAGCAACCTGCTGGCCCGGGTCGGCTCCCAGGCGGCCCTCGACCGGCAGATGAAGGCCGTCGGCATGACTTCCGCCGACCTGCGCCTCCGGGCCAACGAGGAACTCACCGCCTGGTCCGTGGTATTGCCGCGGGAGCTGAATGTCGTGGTGACCGATGCCGAAGTGAAGCAATTCTACGACGACACCAACCACATGGCAGATTTTGAGCAGCCGGAGATGGTTCGTACCCGTCACATCTTGTTGATGACCATGGACCCGGTCACCCGCACACCATTGTCCGCGGACCAGCAGCAGGCCAAGCGCAAGCAGATGGATGACATTCTCAAGCGCATCCGCGGCGGCGCCGATTTTTCAGCGCTGGCCAAGCAATACTCCGAAGACCCCGGCTCGAAGGACAACGGTGGCGAATTGCCGCCGTTTCCCCGCGGTCAGGGAATCATGGTGCCGGAATTCGAGGCCGCCGCGTTTTCACTGACCAATAACCAGGTCAGCGACGTGGTCGCAAGCACTTACGGTTACCATATCATCAAATTGATCGACCGGACCCCGGCCAAAAGAATTGATTACGCCACCGCTGCTCCCAAAATCAAAGAATATCTGGAGCAGCAACAAATCGAAAAGCGCGCGCCGGCTTATCTGAACCAGTTGAAGCAGGGAGCCGATGTGCAAATTTTGGATCCGGATTTGAAAGCAGCAGCAGCGGCGGCCGCGGCCCTGCCGGCCGTCCCGTCCGAACCCTGAAGCGGCGCTGAAGGTTGCTTGCCAAGTTTGGCCGGCCGAGCCATTTTTTGAGGCGTATGAAGACAAAACTTGGAGTGGTCATTCTTGCCGTGGCCTTCGCCGGGCTGGCCGTTGCCTTGTTGGTGATGAAAAAAACCGCGGATGAACGGGTCAAAAAGGATACCAACACCATTCTCGAGTTTTCCAATCAGTTGGTGAACGCCCAGCAGGAGATTGATGAACTGGGGCAGGTCAACCTCAAGCTGACCAATGACCTCGCCGCCAGCCACCAGGAAACGCTGGTTTTCAGCAACCAATTCACCGAAACCGCCGGCACGCTGACCACCACCAAGGCCTCCCTGCAGGGTGCCCTGGAACAAATCACTGGTCTCAACCGGCGGATTGCCGGCCTGCAAACGCAGAACCAGGTGCTCGACCAGCGCGCGGCGGCGTTGTCCAGTGCCATTGCCGGCTTGAACACGCAAATCGCCGACACGCAACACCAACTTGCTGATTCCGAAACCAACAACGTTTTTCTCGAAAAGGAATTGCAGCGCCAGACGGCCGCCCGGACCGAGTTGGAGAGCAAGTTCAACAACCTGACGACCGTGCGCGCCCAGGCCAAAAAATTGAAGGAGGACCTGGTCGTTTCCCGCCGCTTGCAATGGATGCAGGCGGGCACCGACCCCTCGCTGCAGGTCAAAGGCGGGCAGCAATTGGTACAACGCACGGCCCCCGCCCCTTTGCGTTTGCCGCACTACGATTTGAATGTCGAAGTCGGCGCGGATGGCTCCATCCGGGTCAGTCCCAACGCGAACAGCCCGCTCACCCCGGCGACCCACTCGCCGCCGCAGTGATGCCGCCGGAAGACGGTCATCCCTGAAGATCATGCCGACCTACGAATACATCTGTGAAAAATGCGGACACGGGTTTGAAGTCCTTCAGTCCATCTCCGCCGGTCCGTTGCGGATTTGTCCGCAGGAATTATGCGGCCGGAAAAAGTGGGGCCGCGGCCGCGTCAAACGCCAAATCAGCGCCGGGGGCGGGTTGCTCTTCAAAGGCAGCGGCTTTTACATCACCGACTACCGCAGCGAGGGGTACAAAAAATCCGCAAAAACCGATTCCGCCCCCGCCAAGACTGCCGGGCCGGACAGCAAACCCGCGGCCAAACCGGAGACCAAGGCGGCCAAACCACCGCCCAAAAACTGATCATGCTTCCTGTTCGCCGCCTGCGTGACTTTGGTTGCGCCGCCGTTTTGCTGGGTATTCTTTGCGGCAAAGCGGCCGCCCAGGTTCCCCCGCCGGAACTGGTCGTGGCCCGCAGTGTTTCCGGCCAGTTCATCGTCACCGGCAAGGCCGGATCGCGGCTGGCCGCCCTGCCGATCATCATTACCAATGCCGATTTCGTCCGGCTGGAACCGGCGCTATTGGTCATTTCGGCCGAACGCATCAAGGACGCGCTGGGGCGCGAACTTAACCCGGAACGCCGGGGACTGAACCCGCTCGCGCCGCCGCCCGGGAAAGTTTATCTCGCGCTGCACCCGGCGCAGTCAACCGACGAGACCGTCACCATCGTCTCCCGGCGCTCCGCCGACGGTTGGGAATACCAGGTCCAGCTGCCGGACGTATTGTCGCGCACCCGTTTCATCCGCGCCCTGGCTGGCGTGCTGCTGTTGCAATCCGCCAACCACAATGCCCGTGACCGTTCGGCGGAGGTCCCCGCCTGGATGGTGGACGGCCTGTCCCAGGAATTGCTCGCGACGACCTGGCAACAAGTCATCCTCTCATCGCCGGCCCGGCTGGTGGACGGCCAGCCGACCACCCGTACCGTCGTGAACACTCGGGGTTTGGATTCGCTGGCGGGTTCGCGGAACGTGCTGCGCGATCACGGGGCGCTGACGTTTGCCCAATTGAGCTGGCCGACCGGGGCGCAATTGTCCGGTGCGGACGATGGCGCCTATTGGGCCAGCGCCCAGTTGTTCGTGGATGATTTGCTGGAGTTGCAGGACGGCCCGGCGCATTTGCGCGCGATGGTCGAAACCCTGCCGCAATTTTACAACTGGCAGACAGCCTTCCAATCCGCCTTCCGCGAGCATTTTCCCCGGCCGCTGGACGTGGAAAAATGGTGGGCGCTGCAGGTCGTGAATTTCATGGCGCGGGATCCCGGCCCGGCCTGGACCCCCGCGGTCAGCCGCGCGCGGCTCGATGAAATCCTCAGTGTGCCGGTGGAAATGCGGACGACGTCAAATGCCCTCCCCGCCCATGCGGAAATTTCGTTCCAGGCGGTCATCCGCAACTTCGACCGTTCGCGGCAGGTCGAAATTCTCCGGCCCAAACTGCGCGATCTGGAACTGGCGCAATTGCGCCTGGCTGCGGCGTTCACCGCCCTGGCCGACGGCTACCGCCGGGCCCTGGCGGAATATGTCGACCCGGTCAAACGCCGCACGCCGGTGCTCCACTTTGGCAAGCATCCGCCGATGACATCGTCCCTGACCACTGCGGCCGATACGCTGAAAAAACTGGATGCGTTGGACGTGCAACGGCGGGCCATTGAAACGGGCCTGAAACCGGCCGCCGGATTCCCCTGATTTTCCGGTAATCTTTGAACACATGGGCGCAAATGAGGTCAACTTGACAGGGCGCGATTCCAACTTATAGTTCGCATTGAAAATGAAGGATGACCATTCACCGGCCAAGGGGGAGGAGCCGCCAGCGGACCCCCAGCTTCAATCCTTAAAACAATTTCGCTCCGCCGGGCGCGGTTTCTGGCGGGATGTTTCCGACGCCGATTGGAACGACTGGCGCTGGCAGCTCAAGCATCGCATCACCACGCCGGAACAGTTGCAGCGGCTGATGCCCACGCTCACGCCGGAGGAATTCGCGGGCGCCAGGTTGGCGAACCACAAGCTCGCCCTGGCCATCACCCCTTATTTCTTCAACCTCATTGACCCGCTGGACGAGCAGTGCCCGATCCGGCAGCAGGTCATCCCGCGCATCGAGGAGACCCACACGGCGGCGTGGGAGATGAGCGACCCTTGCGGCGAGGATTCCCATTCGCCCGTGCCCGGCCTCGTGCATCGCTATCCCGACCGCGTGTTGTTCCTCGTCACCGACCGTTGTGCCGCGTATTGCCGTTACTGCACGCGCTCGCGGCTGGTCAGCAACGCCAGCGGCTACGATTTTCATCCCGAGTTCGACAAGCAAATCGCCTACATCACGCAACACCCGGAAATTCGCGACGTCCTCCTGAGCGGCGGCGATCCCCTGCTCCTTAGCGATGAAAAACTGGAATCGCTTCTGGGCCGGTTGCGGGCCATCCCGCACGTGGAATTTCTCCGGATCGGTTCGCGCATCCCGACATTCCTGCCGCAGCGCATCACGCCGGCACTCTGCGCGATGCTGAAAAAATTCCATCCGCTGTTCATGAGCGTCCACTCGAATCATCCGCGCGAACTGACCACGGAGGTGCGGGATGCGCTGGGCCGCCTGGCCGACGCCGGCATTCCGCTCGGCAACCAGTCCGTCTTGCTCAAGCACGTCAACGACGATGTGACGGTAATGAGAGCGCACATCCAGAAGCTGTTGATGTGTCGCGTGAAGCCCTATTACCTTTACCAGTGTGATTTGATCTCCGGCTCGGCGCACCTGCGCGTCAGCGTCCGGCGGGGCATTGAAATCATGACGCAATTGCGCGGCCACACCACCGGCTACGCTGTGCCGCAATACGTGATCGACGCTCCCGGCGGCGGCGGCAAGGTCCCCATCAATCCCGAATATGTATTGAGCCACAACGCCGATCGCGTCCTGCTCCGCAATTACGAAGGAAAAATCTTCGAATATCCCGAGGCCGCCGACGGCACGCCGCTCTCCGCGCCGCCGAAGAAAATTGCCGAGCCGCAGATGGTGTGACGGCTGAGCCGCCAGGACGTTTCCGCAAAGTTTTCTTCGCGCCCTGGTTCCTTTGTGATTAAATTTCCAGCGTCAATGCCTCGTGAAACGCTTGAAGCCCGGACCGCGCGCGCAAAAAAAATCATCGCCGCGCTGGACCGGGCCTATCCGGAAGCACACTGCGAGCTGGATTACGTCGATCCGCTGCAATTGCTCATTGCCACCATCCTTTCCGCGCAATGCACCGACAAGCGTGTCAATATCGTCACCCAGGAATTATTCAAAAAGTATCACTCGGCGGCCGACTATGCGAAAGCGCCGCTGGTGGAACTGGAATCAGCCATCCGGACTACCGGCTTTTTTCGTAACAAGGCAAAAAACATCCAGGCCTGCTGCCGCAAGCTGGTCGAGCGTCACGGCGGTCAGGTTCCGCGTACGATGGAGGAACTGATCCGGCTTGACGGCGTCGGGCGCAAGACGGCCAACGTCGTCCTGGGCAATGCCTTTGGCATCAACGTCGGCGTCGTCGTGGATACTCACGTGGCGCGGCTGTCGCAGCGGCTCGGTTTGACGAAGCACAAGACGCCGGAGAAAATCGAATCGGAGCTGATGGCGCTCGTGCCTCAAAAGCAGTGGGCGTTGTTCAGTCACTGGCTCATCTGGCACGGCCGCCGCCGTTGCTTCGCGCGCAAGCCCGATTGTGCGGGCTGCGAAATCCAAAAACTTTGCCCGTCGGCGGGGAACGTGTGAACCGGCAACATTCAACTTCCAACGTCCAAGTCTCCGGACGCGGGCGGGCAAGCATTGAATGTTGAATGTTCGACATTCGATGTTCCCGGTTTCAAATGGCATCATTGCGCGGGGACCAGATCCTTGAGCCAATCCCCGCTGTATTCCTTGTAGGTTGAGAAGACCTCGGCGTTCAGGGTCCCGCTCAAGGTGCGTTCGGCCTCCTGCTGGATCGACGTCAACGTGGCCAGCCGCGTCTCCGGAGACAAGTCGGGGTTCTCGGCCACCTGACGGGCACTCGCCAGCGCCGTTTCCTGGATCTCAAAGGCCGCCATTGCCACACTATCGGGCAAGCCGTAACGCTGGGTGATGTTGCGCACTTCCTGAAACTGTCCGTTGTTGGCCAGTTCATATTGAGCAAACCGGTCTGGACCCAGAATTTCCTTGAGCGTCCGGTCAAAATTCGCTTGCAGCTCGCTCTGGCGCGCCATTCGCTCTTCTTCGGTGAGTTCCGGGCCGCCGGGCGGGCTTTGGCCTTCGTCCAATTCTGACCGCAGTTTGGTCATGGCCCGCCACTCGTCTTCGGAAGGGTCAAACCCGGGCAGGCTGCCCGCCCAGTCCGCCGCGTCAGACTCGCGGAGATGCAATTCAGCCAGTTCCTCTGGCGCCAACAATTGCTTCTCCGACTCGTCAAATTCTTTCTGCCATTCCTGCAGACGGTTTCCGTCCTCGTCGGTGGAGGCGCCATACGGCCGCAAGCCCAGGTTCGCGGCCCATCCGACCAGTTGTTGCTGGTATTTTTCTTCCAGGTCGATCAGCCGGTCACGTTTCTCCTGAGGCAGCCAGGCGTATCGCAGTTCCAGGGCCGCTCGCCGGGTTGGTTGCCCGGCTTCGGCGGCCAAGGCATCGCTGCCGAGCACATCCACAATCAATCGTTGTCGCTCCGCGGCCAGCGCCGTCAGTTCCCGGCCCCATTCGCTTTGGGGAATTGCTTGGCGGCGGACCAGTTCCTCCCGCATCACCATGTCCCAATACCGGTCTTCCAACGGGGCCAGCAGGTTTCGACGTTGCGCCCCGAAACGTTCATTAATCACAGCCCGAATGATCTCACGTGCCGTGGGCTCCGGACAACCGATGGCGCGCAAATGATCACGATAGATTTTCAGGTTTTCAGAAGCGATCTGGCTCCAATGAAAAGGGAGGCCGGGCAAAGGGGAATCGTCCACCGGTGCCGGGGATTGCCGAATCGTGTCCGCAACGGATGTCCCGGCGGCCGGCGGCCGGGCCGGCACGGGCCGGTTTTTTGCCGACAGGATGATTGCTGCGGCCAGCGCCACATTCAGCACCAAGGAGAACCCGATGAACAGGCCTGTCTTCATTGCGTTTCGTTTCCGGCTTGCGGTTCCGCCGGCCGGGCCAGGGCACCGAGCCACTGTCCCGGTCCCGCCTGATAGTTGTCATAACTGCGGCCCAGGGCCGATGCAATCGCGTTCAAAGTGGTGGCTTTCAGGACGACCAGAGCCGCGGCGCGTTCTTCCGGCGAAAGGTTCCCGTCCTTTTGAATTTCATCCGCCTGTTCCTCGGCATTTCGGCGGCCTTCATAAACCCTGATGGCGGCGGTTTGAGGCAGATTGTTTTGCCGGCCAAAAGCGAAGATTTCGCGGAAGTTGAAGTCCTGGGCGCGCTGGTAATCTGCGAACCGCTTCGGACCCAACAGCGTTTTGACCTGTGCGTCAAAGGCGGTCCGCCAGCGCTCCTGCTCCGTTGCGGACGTGGGCGGGAAGGGAATAAACTCGTTCCGGTCCATGTCCTGGAACGACCTGGATATCCGGACCAATTCCCGCAGTTCCTCGCGACTGATCGTGACGCCGTCAAAATGAATATCGTTGGCGATAAGAAAGCCCTGCTGCGCCCGCAATTGCAGTTCGTCGAATTCCGATGGGTCAAGCAACCGGGAGGTTTCAGCGAAGAGTTCCTCATAAAGCGCCTGCAAACGCGTACGGTCCTCGTTGATCAGGATGAAATTCGCGTCCTCCCGGATGTTTTGTCCGGCTTCGGCATATTGCTCCTGGAGCGACAACACTTGTACGGCCCGGTCGTCCGTCAGAAAACCAAACGTCAGGGTCGTCAGAAAATCCTGATGCCAGACCTCGTTGGCATGGTTATCCCACTCGTATCCGAGCAATGATTTGACCAGCGCCCGTTTTTCCTGCCGCAGCGTATTCAGTTTTTTCGACCGGTTGCGGGACTCCTTGCGGCGCTCATCCGCTCCCTGCCAGGGCGCAACGTAAACCGGATCGGTCCGGGCCTTTTGCTGATAAAAATCATCAATGTCGGCGACAATGATGTCGCGAACCAGCCAGTCCGGGCAACCCACGGCGCGAAGGTTGGCGATGTATTGCCGGTAGTCCGCCGACGCGATCTGCCGCCAGGGAACCACCGGCGCGGGGATTCCGTTGGTGACCGACAACGACGGCGCCATTTCCAGGGTTGCCGGCGCGAAAATGGCCGATGGCGGTGCCTCCATCTTCGTTGGCCCACCCTGTCGCAGGGCAACAAAGATGGCCGCCAGTGCCAGATTGCACATCAGGGAAACGGCAAGGAAACGCGGCAGCTTCATCCTGGTTCAGGGCATTTTTCCGGAGGCAGCGGCATCGGTTGACCGTGCGGCATTTTGCTTGCGAATCGTTTCCGCTCGTTCCCGGAGGGTCTTGGCCGCTGCCGGCTTTTTCATTTCATCCAGCAACCCGGCATACTTGTCCAGCAACACCGCTGTGTTCGGATGGTCGGCGCCCAGGTTCTTCTCGGTAATCGCCAACGCCCGTTGATACAATGGTTCGGCTTGATCGTACTTGCGTTGCGCGCGAAGCGCTGCCGCCAGACCTTCAAGGTGCGGCGCCAGATCCGCCTGGTCCGCGCTCATGAACGTCTGAATCAGCGCCAGCGACCGGCGATAGACGGCCTCGGCCTGGTCTGGTTTGCCCGCGGCAAGGTAAATCGTGCCCAGGCCATTGAGACACACCGCCACGTCGAGTTGTGCGTCAACGCCCCCGGACGGCTGCAGGGCCTGCTCGCGAATCGTGAGGGCCCGTTTGGCCAGCGCCTCGGCCTGCTCGTATTTGCCCCAGGCCTGGTAAAAGTCGGCGGCGGTCAGCAGTTCATGAGGCAGCCACTCGGCGTCGGTTTGTTCTGCCAGCGTCACCGCCCGTTTGAACAGCGGCTCGGCCGGCGCATAACGGCCCGTTTGCTGATAAATCATGCCCAGGTTGCGCGACCACATGATGATGTCACGATTATTCCGCTGGGATGCGTTTTCGACGATAATCAGGATGCGCTGGAACAGCGGGATTACCTGATCATATCGGACCACGACGAAGTAATAGAAATTCGCGAGGCTCGACAGGGGATGCACCAGGGCGACGTCGTTCGAGCCAGTGGCTCTCTCGCAGTTGGCGATGGCCTGCTTAAAGGTTTGCTCCGCCAGGTCGTTTTTCTTTTCCCACATGTAAACCTCCGCCCGCAGGACCTGGCTTTGGGAAAGGCGCGTGTCGGCCGGGCCGAATGTGCCGGCCAGGCCAACCGCCTCGTCGCACAACCGGACGGATTCCGGCACATTGTTCGCCCGGAGCGCCTTCATCGTGCCGGTCATCAGCTGCTCCCATTTTTGCGTTTCCTCCGCGCTCGGGGGCGAGACGGCGCCCAGGCATAGTACGAGCAGGGCGAAAGCAAGCACCGGCATTCGATGATTCAGGCGGGCGTAAATTGTCATAGGACTCGTCTCAAGATCGGAATGGGTGGGATTCCCACCGCTGCACCAGGCCGGCACACGAAAATCTGCGGGAACAGACCCGAAGGTCTGCCCCGCATTCGATTTTACCCTGGCGATTACTTGATGCTGCAACTATTGACCGTCCAGGTAGCGGTGCCGGACGTGATTTCTACACCATACTGGCAGGCCCCGACGGTGCCATTGCCCAGATGGCCGCCACTCACGAGCCACTTGAAGATGGCCGCGAGATTGGCGCTGCCGGAACTGGTCTGGCTGGTACGCAGGAACGACCACGGACCGCCGGGTTTGTAAACATTGTACGTTGTGCCGCCGATGGACACATTGGACTGATACAAGGTGCCCCAGGGCCCCACCCCGCTCGTCCACTTCGTCCAGACCATGACTTCGCTGGGGACCCAACAGTCGAACGCCCAGTCGTACTGGCCGGTGCCGCCGCTGGTGCTAAATGAGCCCGTCAGGCTGCTGATCGAATTGATCGCCTTGTTGATGGTCTTGCTTGCGTTGGGATAGGATTTGATGCCGCCGGTGTTGGGCTGCTGGCTGTACGCCCAGAAATGCGGCGCAGAACTGCTGGTGGAATCCACGAACAAAGTCTGCGGGCCGGCTCCGCTGCCCCAGATGTCGTTGTAAATGGTGTAACTGCCCAGGGTAAACGAGCCCCACTGGGCACTCGTAGACCAGGTCGTGGCCCGCACCGCCAAAGGCAAAACGGCCATGGCTGCGGCGAGTACGATCGCCCGTCGGATGAGTTTCTGTTTCATATGAGTCTTCTTTTGGTTGTTGTTATCTTCCGTCCCCGAAGCGACCGGGGGATCGATGGTATGCGTCTCTTGGAGGAAGGCTGCCAAAGGAACGCCGAGGATAACCCAAGTATCACCTATCCTCATGACTACATATTAACAAACTTATAAATGAATAGAACGTCATGTAAACTAACTACATTGTGAATTCGAGTTTGAGACTTCTGGCGTCGTTTTTTACCATCCGAACGTGAACGCCTGGCTCCTGCTGGTCTCCGGCCCCCGCCCTCCCGCCTTCAACATGGCGCTCGACGAGGCGCTGCTCGAAGCGGTGGCGCGCTGGCAAAGACCGGTGTTGCGTTTTTACGGCTGGACGGAGCCGGCGGCCACGTTCGGCTATTTCCAGAAATATGCCGACGTCGAACCCGCGACACGATTGCGTCCGCTCATCCGCCGGCCCACCGGCGGCGGCATCGTGCCCCACGACGCGGACTGGACCTACAGCCTTGCTTTTCCGCCCGGCCACGAATGGCATTCGCTCAAGGCTGAGGCCAGTTATCGCCGGACTCATGAATGGATCCAGCACGCGTTTGCGAGATTGAATGTCGTCACCGAACTGGCGGCGGCCGCCCGCGACAGCGGTCCCGGCCAGTGCTTTGTTGGCCATGAAAAATTCGATCTGCTCTGGCGCGGAAAAAAAATCGCCGGCGCGGCGCAACGCCGGAACAAGCTCGGCCTGCTCATCCAGGGCTCGGTCCAGCCCCCGCCGGTTTCCCTGGTCCGGACCGACTGGCAAAAGGCCATGACGGCCGCGGGGCACGACGAATGGGGGATTGCGTGGTCGGATTTTCAGCCGGACCCGGCTTTGACGGAACGGGAGGAATCATTAGCCCGCCAAAAATATTCGCAACCGGAATTTATAACTAAGCGCTGACCATTTACAACGGCTCGCGACCTGAGATGATGTTCCGCAATCATCTTGAAAAAAGTTGTCCTTGTCCTCGCCGCGTTTCTGATTCACGCCGCCCCGGCGGATGCGGCATTGGTGCTGAACGATTCCTTCAGTTATCCCGACGGCTCCTTGGTCTATGCCGTTGGCGGTCCTTGGACAACTTACAGCGGGACCCCCGGGCAGGCCATGGTCGTGTCCGGCCGGATTTTATTGAGCAAGACGAACGGTGAGGACGTTCAGGCGACAATGGCGGGACAGCCTTACGTTTCCACCTCGGATGCGATGTTGTACGTGAGTTTCAAAATCAATTATACCAGCCTGCCGTCCAGTTCGGGCAGTTATTTTGCCGAATTCAAGGACGGCAGCACGGGGTTTCGCGCCCGGATTTTTGCGCGGACTGCTGGCGCGGCCGCCGGTGCCTTCCGCATTGGCATCGCCAATGCCGGCACCGCTCCTTCCGCCGTTTTCGATGCCGATCTGCTGGCCAACACGGATTACACCGTTGTGGCGCGGTTGGCCGTGAGCAACGTCGTGAGCACTGTCTGGATCAATCCCGCTGCGGAAACCGACCCGGGCGCAACCGCCACCGATCCTGCGTCCGCGTTGACCATCTCCTCGTATGGCTTCCGTGAGGATGGTCCTTCGGGGACGATCGGGAATCTGTTCGTGGACGATTTGCGCGTCGGCACCACGTTCCCGGACGTGGTCACCAACGCACCCTTGCTGGCGCGGCCGGCCATTCTCTCCCAATCGCAAAATCAGACCGTCACGAATGGCGCCAGCGTCACTTTCAACGTCAGCGCCACCGGGACGCCGCCGCCCGCCTGTCAATGGCAGTTGATCCCGGCCTCCGGTTCCGGGACTGGCGGCACCAGCCTTCCAGGAGCGGTGAGTTCCAACCTCGTGCTGACGGGCATCACCTCCGCCCAATCGGGTTTTTATTTCTGCGTGGTCACCAACGTGCTCGGCTCCGCCAGCAGCGACCCGGTCGCCCTGAGTGTCTGGTGCGCCTCAGTTCCGGCTTTTTCCTATCTCAGTTACAATTGCAATGGCAATGGACAAACCAACTGGACCACCAACATGTGGCACGTGCGGGCCATCGGCCGGCAGGTGCAATACCTCAACCCGGACATCATCACGTTCCAGGAAATCCCGGTCACCAACAATGCCACCGCCCGGATGCCGGATTTTGTCGCGGCCTTCTGCCCGGGTTTTTATCTGGTCACCAATTCCGCCGATGATGGATTCATTCGGAGCGCCATCCTCAGCCGCTTCCCCATCATAGCCTCTCGCAGTTGGCTGCATGGCACTTATCTTGGGCCCTATGGATATACGAACGCGGACCCCGGTCCTTATTTTTCCCGGGATTTGTTCGAAGCGGAGATTGCTGTCCCCGGCTTTCCCCAGTCGTTGCACGTGTTCACCGCGCATTTAAAATCCGGGCAACTGGCCGCCGAATCATCGAAACGCGCCGCCGAAGCCAGAGCCGTCTCCAACTTCTTCACTTCCGTCTATCCGGCGGTCAACGGCCAACAACCGTATGTGCTGAGTGGCGACCTGAACGAGGACATCCTCCGTCCGCCGGACAGCAACCCGCAATCCATCCAATGTCTTGTCAACGCATCGACCGGTTTGCAATTGACCACCCCCGTCAATCCGGTCACCGACAGCGAACTGACCATTTCCATCCGGGACACCAACGGCCTGACCAAGCGCTACGATTATATCCTGCCCTGTGCGATGCTGTTTTCCAATATCACAGCTAGCCAGGTTTTTCGCACCGATTTGCTGAGTCCCTTGCCGCTGAATTTGTACAGCAACGACGAAAACGCGTCTGACCACCTGCCCGTGTTCATGGTTTTTGCCAATCCTTTCAATACGTCGTTCCGTTTGCTTTCCCTCGGCCTGACGAACCAGGATGTTTCATTGCGGTGGGAAACCACCAGTAACCGGCAGTATCACATTGAAGTATCGTCGAACCTGGTTGTTTGGGTGCTGCTGGCGACGAATCTCACCGCGACAGGCACGGATTTCACCTTCACCACCAACGTGCCGGGCGACGCAAAATTCTTCCGCATCCGGCGCGCGCCGTAAAGCGGCTTACGGATTCCAGACCAGGGCGGGATTGTTGGTAATGCTTTTGCCCGTTTTGCAATTCCAATACTCCATGTTTTTAAACCGGGCGGCGTGCCCATCGATGAAAAGAAACTGCGCGCCACGGTTGTGTACATTAGTATGGACGAAAGACCAGGAGCCAATGGCGGGCTGATTTTTCGAATCGAACAAGTGAACAATGCTGGCCGGCCGGTGAAAATCCTCCAATCTCACCCGATGTTGATTGGCGCCGGTACCGTCCACGAGCTCATTCCGGCAGTAGTGAAAGAGTTCGGTCCCGTTGCTGCGCCGGGTGTTGCCAGGACAAATCCATATGGAATCTCCCACTTCCGCTGTCGCGTTGGAACGCCAGGGCATTTCGAAATAGGACGGCATCCCGGCTGCCTGGGGAAGCAGGACATACCAACTATTGGTTTCCGATGCCATGGTTGGAACAGCTGCGGGATTGGCCCAACCGTCCGGCGGGAGAAGCCCATCGTTGTCCAGGGCGTAAAAGTGCGTGGCCTCGCCCCAATGCCGCAGATTGTTCAGGCAACACATCGCCCGGACGCGTGATTTGACCTGCCCCACCACGGCCAACAACAACGAAGCCAGAATTGCGATGATGGCCATGGCCACCAGCAATTCGATCAAAGTGTATGCGCGTGAAGCCCTCATCGAAGTGCCCATAATGAACAACGAATACATACCCAATATATACAATGGAAAGCAAGTATTTATTTCAAAAAATTATTCACAGACCTGTTAACAGCAGGCAGGGTTATGGGAGAATTGCTTATTTGGCTGATTCTGAAAGGGTTCGGTCATGGTCGGCCCGATTGATTCTCAAGCTTTTCCCCTCTTGGCGCCCGCGGCTGGCTAACCGGCGAAGTCGAAATCCGAACAACTCATGAAGTAATGGCATCGCGGACAGCGGAGTTTGCATTTCTCGTTGATCAATTCGTGGCCGCATTGCAGACAAAAACGCCAGTGCTCGCCGGAAACCGTTCCGGACGATGCTGGACAGGCATCGGCTTGAGCGCCGGCCTCGTTCGATTTCCGTTCCGGTACTGCCGGCGATTTGATCATGGGCTGTTTGATCCGGTCTCCCGCGCACGTATTGATTTAATCCGCACCGGGTTTCGGTTCCGATTGTTCGGTCAGCCAGCCCTCCGCTTCCTGGGGGTTGCGGAAGACGCTGATGGGAAAGAAATCGGAAACCAGGGTCACGAACATGCGGGTCAGACCGAACATGCCCAGATCCTCCACGATCACCGCCCGCGGCCCCAGCACCCGCCGGTCAAATTCCATGGTTCGAACCCGGCCCGCCGCGTCCCAGATATCCGTCGGGGACAGAAGCGGCTGGTCGGCTCCGCGGGCATCAATCAACTCCGCAAACGGCAACAGCTCCTCCCGACAAGCCGTCTGGAGATGGTTCAAAATGTCGTCCACAGTGACGGAACCTTTGACCGTCGTGCGCACCCGGCGCGTTGTGCGATCCAACTCGTACGAAATTGGCATAGTAATGAATCTTGTTATCTGGACTGATGAACGGGGCTGATTTGAACCGCCGGCCGGCGGACTGACAAGCGAAAATTTCAAAACTGTCCGAATTCCCGGTAGGGCGCGTCACTCCGTGCGCGCCGTTCAACATCCCGCTCTGCGGGCCGGCGGGCAGGGGACTGCCCGCCCTACCCGGATTTTTGAAATTAGGATACCACCAAAATTATCAGGAGGTTTGTGTCCAGGGGTAACTTGATGCTCCCTGGTTTCCCGCTCCTCCCCAGGGAGACGGGAGGGAGAAAACAGGGCCTCCGCAGCCCGGGCGCTATTGCGTTCGCCCGAATTTCCGTTCCAGTTCGCGGTAATTCATTTCAATCAGCGTCGGCCGGCCGTGCGGGCAGGTGTAGGGCATGGCGCAGCGGCGCAGGTCCTCGACCAGGTTTTCCAGTTCCGCGCCGCCCAGCGGATCGTTCGCCTTCACCGCGTGACGGCAGACGGTCTTGGCAATGGTGTGCTCGCCCAGCCGTGCCAGGTTCACTTCGCGCCCGGCCGCCTTCAGCTCGTCCACCAGGTCGAGAACGAACCGGCGCGCGTCCGCCGTCTTCACAAACGGCGGCAGCGCATCCAGCAGGAAGGTTCGCTCGCCGAATTCGCTCAACCCCACGCCCAGCCGCGTGAGCGCCGCCAGTTGTTCGCGCATGAAATTCGCGTCGCGCACCGGCAGCTCAATCGTCTCCGGCAGCAACAATTTCTGCGACGGCGCGGTCGCCCCCTGTTCCATCCGGGTCAGCATCTGCTCGAACAAAATCCGCTCGTGCGCCGCATGTTGGTCGAGCAACACCAGCCCGCGGTCGGACTCCAGCACCACGTACAGCTTGCCGACGACGCCGACGAGCCGGAGCGGGACGTTCAGCAGCGGCATGACGCTGGTCGAGGGTCGAGCCGTCTCCGCTTCGCTTCGCCGGGCCAGGGGCTCGAGGGTCGAGGGCGTGGCGGGCGGTGGCGAGGATGGAGGATGGAGGATGGGGGATGGCGTTTGCGGTTCAGTTGTGGCGGGTTGGACCGGGGCGAAACCCATTCGCAAGGGCGGTTGCCGGGCCGCGGGTTCGGGCGGTTCGACCGTCGTTGCCGGCTTCAACTTTTCCGGGAAATTCGGCAAGGCCGGCGCGGGCGGGAGTTCCGGTTGCTTGCTGGCTTCGACTTTGGACCTTGGACTATGGACCTTGGAATCGGCTGAGTGGAACGCCAGCAACGTTTCCTGCACCGCCTGCGCCACCCGTTTCCGGATTTCAAATTCGCGATGGAATTTCACCTCACGCTTGGCCGGATGAATATTCACGTCCACGGCCGCCGGGTCGATTTCCAGGAACAGGCAGCAGACCGGGTAACGGCCTTTCATCAGCGCGGTGTGATAGCCCTCGAGCAGCGCATAGTTGAGCCCGCGATTCTCCACCGGCCGGCGGTTGACAAACAGGTGCTGGCCTTCGCGGGTCGCGCGTGAAACTCCGGGCGAGCCGATGAAGCCCCAGACCCTGAGGGACGGGTGGCGGGTGACGGGTGACGAGGTTGGGCGCTCGGCGAATTTTCCCGGCGGTGCGGTCTCGAAGATATCGGTTTCCTCGGGTTGGAAGGAGTCGTCGAGCGGGGCGGAGAAATTCACCGCCAGTAGTTTTTCCTCGCCGAGCAGCGCCCGCAGCCGCTCGCGCAACGCATCGAGCCGGTCGGAAACGGCCGCGCCAGATTTTTGCGCCGGCAGCTGCCACACCAGCCGGGCGTCCTTCTGGAAAGTGAACGCGACTTCCGGATACGCCAGCGCGGCCAGCGTGAGGTAATGCTGGATGTGCGCCGACTCGGTCTCTTCCGTGCGCAGGAATTTCCGGCGCGCCGGCAGGTTGAAAAATAATTGCCGCACCTCCACGCTGGTGCCGGGCGCGCTCCCGGCGGCCTTGACTTCGGCGATGGTGCCGCCATTGACGATGATTTGGGTGCCCTCGGGCGCGCTGCTGTCCCGCTCGCGGGTGGTGAGCGTGAAGCGGCTGACGCTGGCGATGCTCGGCAGCGCCTCGCCGCGAAACCCCATGGTGGCAATGGCCTCCAGGTCCTCGGCCTGCCGGATCTTGCTCGTCGCGTGGCGTTCCAGGCAGAGCAACGCGTCGTCGCGGCTCATCCCCGTGCCATCGTCGGTCACCCGGATGAGGCTGCGTCCGCCGGCCTGGATTTCGAGCGTCACGCGTTTCGCCTCCGCGTCGAGCGCATTTTCCACGAGCTCCTTCACCACGCTCGCCGGCCGTTCAATCACCTCGCCGGCGGCGATTTGATTGGCGACGTGCTCGGGCAGGAGTTTAATCCGGTTCATGGGTGTTGGCCGGTTGAATCGTGAATCGTTGAATCGTTGCACCGTTGCATCGTCGGCTCAGTTTGTCCCCCGGCGGTTTGCGATGCAACCATTCACGGTGCGGCATTCCTTACGGCAGCGGCAGGGCAAAGGCGAACAACGCGCCACGGCCCGGTTGGCTGCGCGCCCAGATGCGGCCCTGGTGGTCCTCGACGATTTTTTTGCAGATGGAAAGGCCGAGGCCCGTGCCGTGAGCCTTGCCGAACGTGGCGAACGCCTCGAACAGTTTGTCCGCGATTTCCGGCGCGATGCCCGGGCCGGTGTCCTCAATTTCGGTCACGATTTCCTTCCCGTCGGATTTGAAGCGCAGGGTGATTACGCCGCCGTCCGGCATCATGTCGGCGGCATTGTGCACCAGGTTGTGGAAAACCCGGCTGAGCCGGCGCGGATTGAACTGGACGAGGACGGGGGGCGGTTCGTTTTGCAACTGGAGGCGCACGTCCTTGGGCTCCACCTCGGCGCGGAGATCGGCGGCCAGCTCGAGGACATAGGTGTGGTAGTTGGCCGGCTTGGCGTCCACGTCCACCCGTTTGTTCTCGGTATAAATGAGAATGTCGCTGACGAGGTCGCTGATGCGTTCGACCTGCCGGCGGATGCGGGTCCGGGCCTGGGCGCGTGCTTCCGGGCGGAGTTCCGGCTGGTCGAAGGTCTCGGCGGACAGGCTGATAATGGTGAGTGGATTTTTCAGGTCGTGGACGATGGAGCGGGCGAAATTGCCGACCACGGCCAGGCGTTCGGCCTGGACGACTTCGCGGAGGTAAACCTGGCTAAAATCGCGCAGGCGGTGGCTGACATGTTGCAACAGGCCGAGCGCCAGGGCGGGCGACCGTTCGATCAGTGAGAGCATCTCGCCGCGCGGGAGGAAATAAACGTCCGTGTCCCTGGCGGCCAGGGCGGTGGCCGAGCGCGGACGGTGCTCGATGACGGCCATTTCCCCGAAAATCTCGCCCGGCCCGAGCTGGGACAGGGTCCGCCGGGTGTTGCCACCCACCAGGCTGGAGATCTCCACCGTGCCGTCTTTGACGAAATAAACGCCATCCCCGGGATCGCCCTCGCGAAAAATCACATTTTGCTCACCAAAATGCCGTTCCTGGGCGATCATCCGCAGGGCCCGCAGTTCCTCGGGGCTCAATCCGCGGAACAGGGCAATGGATTCAAGCGCAACCATAAAGGCACTTTATGTAAAAACCTGCCATGGTAAAGCCAAGAGATGCTAAGTCGGAGGCCCGGGTTGTGAACAAAATCTAATTGGAACATATTGACAAAGTGTTGCAAAACCGTAACATTGCATCATTCGGGTAGCAGCACGTTTCTTCAGCGGGGTTCCCCACCCCCACCTCCTT
>CAYPSF010000081.1:0-19137 GCA_964413165.1 uncultured Bifidobacteriaceae bacterium | reverse complement strand
GGTTGCGAGGTGCTGCCCAAGACGCTGGCCGTGCGGCAGCCGGAACGCTGGGCGTTGCAGGTCGCCTGGCTGCTGTTGATTTTTGAAAAAATCACGGCCCCGCTGCATCGCGTGGCGCAGCAACTCAACACCGCCATCCTGGCCCTCTTCGCGCCGCAAACCAGCCCCAACCCCGGGACCGGGGCCTTGACGGACGCCGAGTACCAGGAATTGCTCGACCTGGCCTACCGGCAGGGAACGCTCGACGAATCAGAAAAGGAAATCATCCTCCAAATCATCAGCCTCGACCATCGCCTGGCGCGCGACGTGATGCGCCCGCGCAAGGGCATGGCCTGCATTTCGGACGATGTGACGGTTGAGGAAATGATCGCCGCGGCGAAGAAATTCAAGCACCGCCGCCTGCCGATTTACGATGAGACCCCGGACACCATCGTGGGCATTCTCAACACGCGCGCGCTGCTGCTGGACCCGAAGATCGACCTGGCCGACGCGATTGAATTTCCCTCGTTCGTGCCGGAGACGATGAACCTGCTGCAACTGTTCAAGAGCCTGCAAAAGCAGCAGCGCGGCCTGGCCGTGGTGATTGACGAATTCGGCGGCACGGCGGGCCTGGTGACGATGGAGGACATCCTCGGCCAGCTCGTCGGCACCATCCGTGCCGGGGCGCCGGCGGAAGGGCTGGTGATGGAAAAACTCGCGCCCGACCGCTGGCGGGTAAACGGCACGATGCGGGTGGATGATTTCCGCCGCGAATTTCCCGCGCTCGGCGAGGTGGATGAGGTGGAGACCATGGGTGGATTGCTGGCGCATCTGCTCGGCGTCGTGCCGGCGGCAGGCGCTTCCGCGGCGTTTCGCGGGTTGCAGCTCACCGCGGAGGCTGCCGACGAGCGGCGGGTGCGCAAGTTGATTGTCCAGCGGCGGAAATAAATGAACACGAACCTGCTCAACTGGCTGATTTTGATTGCCTGTCTGGGGCCGTCGTTTTTGCTGTCCGGCATGGAAGCGGGCGTTTTTGCGTTGAACCGGTTGCGCCTGCGGCGCCTGGCCCGCGCCGGCAAACCCTCGGCGAAATTGCTCCACGGCTTTCTCGAAAACCCGGAACGGTTCATGTGGACGATCCTGGTCGGCAATACCCTCGCCAATTTTCTCATCCTCGGCTGGCTGGTGGTCAAGCTGCACGAATGGTTTTTGGGGCGGCCGGCCTGGGCCATCGGCGTTTTTGCAGCCGCCGTTTTTCTGTTTTATGCGCTGTTCGATCTGTTGCCCAAAATGCTGTTCCGCGCATATCCCAACCAGCTGTGCCTGTCGGCGGCGAACCTCTTCCGGCCCATCCACTTTGCCCTGAGCCCGCTCGTGACGCTCGTGGAAGACGCCTCCAAACTGGTCCTGCGCTGGACCGGCGGTCGCGCGATGACCGGCAAGCTGTTCGGCAATCGCGAGGAAATGCTGGCCGTCATGCAGGAATCCGCGCAGGCGTTGACGACCGACGAGCGCGCCATGATCAACCGGGTGCTCGACCTGCAAAATTTCACCGTCCGCCAGATCGCCACGCCGCTTGCGCAGGCCGTGACCGTCCAGACCCAGATGCCCATCGGCGGAGTGCTGGCGCTGGCGCGGGAACGGAAATTGTCGCGCCTGCCGGTCTGGGAAACCCGCGATGGACGTCCGTCCATTGCCGGCCTGCTCATGCTCGGGCCGCTGCTGTACCGCAACGATCTGGATTTGCAGAAGCCCGCCGCCACGCACATGACCCCGGCATTGTTTCTCGGCGAGGACATGCGGCTGGAAGACGCGCTGCGCCGGATGCAGCGCGCCGGTGAGCGGCTGGCGATCGTGCTCGCCCGCAACGGCCGCGAAACGGGGATCGTGAGCCTGGAGGACATTTTAAAACTGATGTTCGGCGAGGTGAAGCTGTGACCTGGGACGTCGTCATTCTCAATGTGCTGAAAGTTCTGGCCGTGCTGGCGCTGGTGCTGCTGAATGGATTTTTTGTCGCCGCCGAGTTCGCGCTCGTCCGCATCCGGGAAACCCAGTTGGATGTCCTGGTGGCCAAGGGCTGGCGGCGCGCGAAAATGGCGCAACACATCGTCCGCAACCTCAATTCCTATCTGAGCGCGACCCAGCTCGGCATCACCATGGTCAGCCTGGGCCTGGGCTGGATTGGTCAGCCGGTGTTTACGACCCTGCTGGAGCCTTTGCTCGTCCCGCTCGGCATCGTGTCCACTGCGTGGTTGCACTCCATTTCCTTTGCCGTCGGTTTCAGCGCGTTGACGTTTCTGCACATCACGGCGGGAGAGCTGGCGCCCAAATGGCTGACCATTCAAAAACCGCTGCCGGTGGCCCTGAGTGCGGCGTATCCCTTGCGCTGGTTTTATCTAGCATTTTATCCGTTCAACCGGCTGTTGAACCGGGCCGCGCGCTGGCTGCTGAGACGGATCGGCATCGAGCCGGACGGCGCCGCGGACCGCGGCCAGTCGGAGGAGGAATTGCGCCTCCTGATCACCTCCGGGCAGGGGACGGTGGGCGGTCGCAGCCTCATTCTCAACGCGCTTGATCTGCCCCATCGGATCGCGCGCGAAGTCATGCGCCCGCGCCATGAAATCGTCGGGTTCAATACCGAAGCCGGGCTGGCCGAATGCCTCGCCCTGGCGGAGAAAACGCGCTACTCGCGTTTTCCCCTGTGTCCGGGCGGCGATCTGGACCAGACGCGCGGCATCGTTCATATCAAGGACCTCTATCCCGCATTGCGGGACGCCAGGGCCCGGACGGCGGCGGATTTGCTGCCGGCGGTGCATCCGTTGGTTTATGTGCCGGAAACCGCGCACCTGGAAAAACTGCTGCAATTGTTTCTCGATCGGAAATTGCACGTGGCCATCGTCGTGGACGAATACGGCGGCACGGTCGGCATGGTCACGCTGGAGAACGTGTTGGAATCGCTCGTCGGCCAGATCCAGGACGAGTTCGACCAGGAAAAGTCCGAATTGACACCCATCAGCGAGAACGTCTGGGAGGCCGTCGGGACGTTGCCGGTGCATGAGCTGGAAAAAATTATCGGCGAAATGTCGTCCGAGGAAGCTGCCACTGTGAGCGGCTGGATGACACGCAAACTTGGCGGTTTCCCGAAGGCCGGGGACGTGTTGACGATGGGCGCCTGCGAATTGCGGGTCGAGGAAATGGACGGCCCGCGCGTGGCCCGCCTGATGATCACCAAACGGGTCGAGGCGGAAAATCCCGATTCTCCCTAGCTGGCATTAGAAACCCCGGCAGATTTACGAATCCTTTGAGTTGAGCCCACCCATCGCGTAAATCGCAAATGCGCAGTTACCAGCGCCCGCCCCGGATGGCAAAAACCGTGACCACCACGGCCAGGACGGAGTCGAGCACGACCGCCGGCCACATCCCGTGTTGCGCGGACAAGCATCCGAAGAGCAAAAGTGCGCCGAGCCAGACGGCCAGCGGATGAAAATCCGGCGCCCGCCGGACTGGATTTTTGTTGATGAGCGCCGGCGTGACGAACGCCAGGATCAACACTGACACCACCGCCCAGCTCAAAAAATTCACCAGCGGCGCGCCCTGCCACGTCACGGGGAATTTGGTCGGCAGCCAGAGCCAGTAATGTTTCACGCGCGTGGCAAACGGGTCGAGGGCGAGGTCGAACAGCGCCGTCAGCAGGGCCGTCAGACCGATGAGCCAGAAGCCGTAGTTCCGGACCTTTCGCCAGGGCCGCAAAAGCAGCCGTGCCACGCCGCGCGAATTCAGGACGGCCACGACCCAGATCAATGGCACCGCCCATGGCAGCGTTTTGAAAAGCTGCGGCCCGGCCTCCGCGCTGAACAGGAACGGGCCGAACGGAAACCCCATCGTCACTCCGAGCGTGTCGACCGCGCCGCCCATGAGCGCGATGATGCCGGTGGCGAGCAGGACATTTTGCAGCGGCAATTGCCGGACCAGGGCGGCGATCGTGCCCAGGGTGGCCAACAACAGCAGCAGGGCCTCCGGCCAGCCGGGTTTGCCGGGCAGGTCAAGCGACAGCCCGTTGGCCGCCAGCACCAGCGCAAAAGCGGCGGCGAGCAGGGCGGTGCACAGCCAATGAACCCACGTCGCTGTTTGCTCGGCGCGGGCGGTTGCCGGCCGGTTTCCGGGCGGTTGCATTCTCAAACAGCGTACGAATTTGTCGCTGCCAGTGCAGTCAAATTCTTGAATCGCAAGTCATCGCGGTGGCGCAAATCCGCGGGCCGAAATCCGGGTTCCGAAAGAAGCCCGAAAACCCGAAATCCAATCGACACCCTGCGCTGACGGGCTTTTCAGATTCGGAATTCAGATTCCTTTCGAGTTTCGGCCCTCGGGTTTCGGATTTCAGGAAGGGGGCTTACGGCGAATTTCTCTTCAGCCTTGCCCGCTGCAGTCGGGAAAAACGGAGATAAAACCCTGATTTCCCTTGTTCCGCGGCAGCAAACTTGCTTTGCTTGGGAATCAAATCATGACGTTAGACGAAGCCAAAAATTTCATCCGTAACTGCGCAGGCCAGATGAACTCGCGCTACGGCCGGACCGTTTTCGATGAATGGGCAGTAGTGTCACTGGCGGAAAACAAGGCGCGGGTGCTGGTTTACTACGGCCCGCGCAACGACGATTTCCTGAAGAATTTTGTGAAGGACCTGGGCGCCCTGCGCGCGGAGCTGCTCGGCGGCAGATATGGCGATGGCGACTTCGAGTTTTCGCGGCACGGCGCCGGCACGGGTTTCGAATCGTTCATGGTCATGGGGCCCGGCGCCTACCTCATCTGCAACAACACGGCCGAATCCATGGAATCCATCACGAAAAATCCGCGCTGGCTTAGCGCCCAGGTGCCCTTTGCCGAATTGAGCGACAAGATGCGGGCGGATCCGCTGATAGTTTCCGGCGACACGCAGTTTTTCAAGAAGCCCCTTTGACCGGACCGGGCCTCAGTTCAGCAGGCCACGGTATAGAAAATATCCGTAAGCCGCGACCAGTACCCAGCCGACGAAGTGCGGCAATTTCCCGAACAAAGTGACGAAGAAGAGATGCACCAGCGTCGCGCCGAGGAGAATGAACATTCCGGTTTGAAAGTACGGCGGTACCGCCATCGGGCGATACAGCGCATAGATGCCGATGCACAGCGGAATGGAGACGTGTGCGTCGCCGACCTGCGAGGCATAGACCGTTTCCGGCTGGCCGCGCCAGCCGTAGTACAGCGCGAGCACCGCGTTGGGCAGCACCATCAGCCAGCCGCTGAGCCAGCCGAGGTTCCTGGCGCTGATGAAACCGGCGGGGATGCCGGAGATCCAGTTCACCAGCCAGCCGGTGCTCACGTAAATGCCATAGGCGCAAATGCCCAGCAGCGCCAGGTCGAACGGCAGCGTCCACCCCAGCGATTTGCCCTGGCGGACGTTGGACTTGAGCACTTCAAAAAAGTGGAAGCATTGCCAGAAAAAAAACAGCCCGACCAGGACGAGTCCTTCGTTGAAGCCGATCTCACCGTTGCGTCCGAGCGCCCAGACCGCGCCGGTGAAGAACAGGACGGCCACCAGGGTAAGCAACAGGGAAAGCCGGTTGAGTTCCGACGCCTTGTTGCCGGTTTTGCCGTTTTTCTTTTGCTGCGGCAACACGCTCATGCGCCAAAAAATCGCCGGCAAACCGAGCACGAGCGTCATGTTGGTCACATTGTTGACCAGCGAGTTCGTCATCACGTCCGCGCCGGAGCCGCCGCTGCGGCCGAGGATGAACGCGAAGATGAGGTTGCCCATGCCGGAGCAATACGGCATGACGAGCGTGCCGAGCACCGTGCCTTCAAAGCCGCTTTTGCTCATCGCCTCGAGCCGCCAGAGCATCAGGAACGACGCCACCAGGAACAGCGCCAGAAACAGCCACGGTGCATAAGGTCCATGGGCTTCAATCCAATGAATAAAGGGGTTGAGCACGGGAGCGGAGTCTAATGAAAGCTTTTTCCCGAGGCGATGTTGAAGTTGCGGAAAGACATGGATGGCGCGGATTGACGCGGATTAAACAAAACTGCCAAACCCACGAAGAAAGGTAGGGCGCGTCACTCCGTGCGCGCCGTTCGGGAGCATGTCAGCGATGTGGAAATCTCGCCACGTTCGGCGGCGGGCAGGGGACTGCCCGCCCTACGCTTTCGCGTTTGGCACGTTATGCCAAACGCGTTACGCTCCGCTCCATGGGCCTGCCTGTCCGTAAAAAGCTTCCGCACACGATTCCGCAATGGGTTGCCGAGGATAGCTGGTTCTTCATCACCATCAAATGTGTGCCGCCGGGGAAAAATCAGTTATGCCACGCCGACACCGGCGATGCCGTATTGGCGGCAATGAAGTATAATCACGAGAAGCACGTTTGGCATTGCCGCCTCTGTTTGCTCATGCCGGATCATTTGCACGCCATCCTTGCGTTCCCGCGCGAGCCGGGAATGGGCACGGCGATCAAGAACTGGAAAAAATATGTGGCAGGAAAATGCGGCGTGGACTGGCAACGTGACTTCTTCGATCATCGACTCCGCGACCATCACGAACTGGACGAGAAAACCAGTTACATATTGATGAATCCAGTTCGTAAAGGTTTGTGCGAACGCGCGGAAGACTGGGTGTGGGTCTATCGTCCCGACCACTGCCAATCTGGGTAGGGCGCGTCACTCCGTGCGCGCCGTTCGGGAGCATGTCAGCGATGTGGAAATCTCGCCACGTTCGGCGGCGGGCAGGGGACTGCCCGCCCTACCAGAGGAAAATCGCGGCGGCACCCCTGACCGGATTGAAAGCCAACGCGAGTGGAAACGTCATAATTCTTCGTCATGAAGAATTTCCAGCCGCAACTTAAATCGTTTCAACTCGATGTTTGGATTTGCCGCAACCGCGTAACGCAATTGATCGTCACGTTCGTAGGTTAAAATCAGCCCTTTAACGATACGACCTTTTGCAATATGTCGCGTAACCCACCCCATATATCGTGAGATTTGTCCGACCACAACATCTGAACTCCGACCACGTTTAAGTTCGACGACAAGAAGTCCACTGTTTGGTCGAACGCAAAGCAGGTCGATTATACCGACCTCAGTTGGATACTGCCGCCCTTCGTCTCCATCTTCGCGATACAACTGGAGGCCCTGTTCCAGCATGTTAAGATTTACAGCCAGAAAGTCTTCAAGCTGGCGCTCAAGCGAAAGCGGCATTTCCGAAATGGAGTCAGCCGACTCCTCTTGGAGTTCGATCTGTGGTGTTGTTGGATTTGGAATTGCAGTTGTCGGCGCTATTCCGATTACTTCCAAATGGACGACATGCAAACCATCTGGTGTGGAACGTTCCTTTGCGTCATATCTGATTTTTATTCTCGTCCCCGGCGTCACAGAATTGTCCTGAAACCAATGGCTGAGTCCGCCTCCCCAAATTTGTGATCCGTTATCCTTTCTAGCATTGGTTCGGCGCCCGCGCCCATCGATGATTGCAAGGGGTGTTCGTGTTGGCTGATGAGGAGGGAATGCCTGTCCAAATGTTGTTCCGAATTCATCGGTCAAGTTAAGGTGATTGCTACGAACCTCACCGGCACCGATTGTTCGTATAAATTCAATCTGTGCGATTTCGTCAGGCATAAGTCATTTCGCAATTTGAATCAAATTTTTCAACCACCAAACCCCGCCAACGCTTTTTCTATCCTCGCCATTACCTTTTCCTTCCCCAAAACCTCGAGCAGGTGATACAGACTCGGCCCGGAGGTTTTGCCGGTGACGGCCAGGCGGCAGGGATGCACCAGCACACCGGCTTTTACCCCCAACGTTTTTGAGGTTTCCTTGAGCGTGGCTTCCAGACTCGCAGCGTTGAATGCAGTCGCGGCGGCAAAGGCATCCCGGAGCTTTTCCAGGCGCGGCTTGTTCTCGGGAACAAAATCTTTCTTCGCCGCTTCAACGTCGTATTCAACCTGGTCGGCGAAATAAAACCCGGCGTACGCGGGCAGCTCGCTGAACAGCTTGAATTTGCCTTTGCAGGAATCGAGCGCGGCCTTTACGTAGGGCAGGGGAAAACGGTTGGTGTCAACGTCGGCCTTGGCGAAGGCGTGCACAGCCAGTTCGTAAAAACGGTCGTCGCCGAGTTCACGGGCGTACTCGCCCTGCAGCCAGAGCAGCTTCTCGTAGTCGAACCGCGCGTTGTGCCGGAGGATTTGCGGCAGATCGAAACGCTCGACGACCTCGTCGCGCGACAGTTTTTCCCGGTTGTCTTTCGGCGACCAGCCGAGCAGGCAGAGATAATTCACCACGGCCTCAGGCAAAAACCCGCCCTCGGTGTAGGTCGTGAGCGAGGCGCCGGTGTCGCGTTTGCTCATCTTGGTTCCGTCGCCGTTCAGGATGAGCGGGATATGCGCGTAATGCGGCGGCTTCACGCCGAACGCCTGGAAGAGCGCGATGTGCTTGGCGGTATTGCTGAGGTGGTCTTCGCCGCGGATGACATGCGTGACGTCCATTTCCAGGTCGTCGATGACGTTCACGAGATGAAACACCGGCTGGCCGTCCGAGCGTTGAATGACGAAATCCGGGTCCACCTCCTCGCGATCGGTGAGTTTGCGGACCACTTCGCCGACGACCAGATCCTGCATGACAACCGGTTCGCGCTGCATCCCGAATTTGACTGCGCCTTCATGTTCGTAGGCCAGGCCGCGTGACAGGAGCGCGTCGACGCGGCGCTGGTAATTTTCCTTCCGCTGACTTTGGAAATACGGGCCGCAATTGCCCTTGCCCGGGCCGGTGGCGTCGCCGGTGAGCGGACCTTCGTCCCAGTCGAGCCCGAGCCAGCGCAGGCCGTTGAGGATGACGTCCACGGCCTCCTGGGAATTGCGCGCAGCGTCGGTGTCCTCAATGCGGAGGATGAACGTGCCGCCGGTGTGGCGGGCATAAAGCCAGTTGAACAGCGCCGTGCGCGCGCCGCCGATGTGCAGGTAACCGGTCGGCGATGGGGCGAAACGAACTCGAGGTTTCATGGATTTGATTTAACCACGGACCTGTCCTCCGTAGCAACACTGCGGAGGATGGATGGACACGGATAAAACTCAGGAAATGGGGATCAACGGGTTGGATCCAGCTGTTGCAGCACTTTACAAAGCGCAGCCAGCCGGGGCACGGGTACGCCGGCTGCCTGGGCCCGACGCAACGGTTCGAGGAACATGTTTTCCAGTTCCAACGGCCGACCGTGCTCGAAATCCAGGAGCGTGGACGCTTTGTAAGCGCCCATGGTGCGTGTGCGTTCAACTTGTTTTTCGGCGAAGGCGACCGGAATTTCAAAGCCCAACCCGGCGGCGGCGGCGATGACCTCCTGCATCAATTCGCGCACCAGCTTTTCCCAGCGCGGATCGGCGAGCAATTTGTCGGTGGTCAAAACGGAGCCAGCTGCGTTCGCACTTCGCACTTCAAACTTCGCATCGGTCAGTCCGTCATCGCCGGCGACGCCGGCCACACCGAGGCCATTGAAGGGGATGTTCCAGACCAGTTTTTCCCAGTGGGTGCGGGCCAGGTCATCGGTGACCTCACACGGCACACTGGCCCGGCGCAGGAGCGCGGCGAGTTCATGCGTGCGCGCCTGCGGCGGCCGCTGAAATTCGCCGAGGATAACCTTTCCGTGGGCGATGTGGTGGATGACGCCCGGCTCCAGCCGGTTGAGGCAAACGAAACAGAGACCGCCCAGGATTTGTTCCACCGGAAAAAGACGGGCGAGTTGTTCCTCGTTGCCCAACCCGTTTTGAAGGGTAAGGACGGCCGTGGACGGGCCCACAAGCGGCGGCAGCAATTTCGGGAACTGGTCGTTGCCGGTGGTCTTGAGGCCGATCAACACCGCATCGCAGATGCCGATTTCCTCCGGGGTCCGGGCGCATCGGGGTTGGACGTGAAAATCGCCCTGCGGGCTGCGAACGGTCACACCTTTCTGGCGGACGACGTCGAAATCGGAGCGGAGCAGGAAATGGACATCCGGTCCAGCGCGAGCGAACATGGCGCCGTAATAGCTTCCCACAGCCCCACAGCCGACGACGGCGATTTTCACGGAATCAGCAAGTAGTTAAAAGTCAGTAATCCACAGCCTTTACAGTCAGACCGGGAATATTTTGCCGGGGTCGGTTGACTGCTGACAAAATAAAAAAGGCGCTCCGAAAAATCAGAGCGCCCACTGTAAATCCGGGAATTACTTGCCACCGAGGATGGCGTCTTTCGCGGCTTTGGCGACGCGGAACTTGACGACGCGTTTGGCCGGGATCTGGATGGTCTCGCCGGTCTTGGGGTTGCGGCCCAGGCGGGCGGCGCGGTTTTTCAGCACCAGCTTGCCGATGCCGGGCAGCGTGAAAGTGTCCTTCGCATGCTTGTAGGCGAGGGCGGCAATGTTATCGAGAATTTCCACCGCTTGCTTTTTGGAAATTTCTGCCTTTTCAGCAATTGCGGCGGCGAGTTGGGATTTCGAGAGTGCGTTTGCCATATTCGGTGTCCTTGATGGTTGTTGTTTGCGGTTTTACAGTTTTGGTTAAAAAGTCATTTGACTGCGCCCGTATTAAGAATTTCAGCCGTGCTGTGCAAGCAAAAAAACATAAAAAAACACGGGTTTCTTCCCGGCCCAAGAGCCGGCTTGACTTCCGGGAGCAATCTCACACTATCGGCTTGTGGCACTTTTCACGATCCAAAGTGAGTTTCGTTACGAAGTCGTCCGCAAAATCTTTGAGGGCGGCATGGGGATTGTCTATGAAGCCGAGCAGCACGGGGCGCGTGATTTTGTAAAGCGTGTCGCCATCAAAATCATCCGCGCCAATTACGCCAGCCAGAAGATGTTCATCGAGAACTTCATCGGCGAGGCCAAGCTCGTCGCCGATCTGATCCATACGAACATCGTCCAGACCTATCATCTCAGCGAGGCCAACGGCGTTTATTTCATCGCCATGGAATTGATCCGCGGGGTGAACCTGGAACAGTTCAGCCGCCAGCTGACGGAAAAACGCCGCGTGTTGCCCCGGGAACTCGCCGTGTTCATTACCAGCCGGATTGCGCGTGGCCTCGCCTACGCGCATGCCAAGGCCGACAAGGACGGCAAGGCGCTGGGCATCGTCCACCGCGACGTGAGTTTCAAAAACATCATGATCGCCTTTGAGGGCGACGTAAAGCTGACCGATTTCGGCGTGGCCAAGGCGCGCGGTTTCCTGACCGACCAGGAAGGCGAAGTCATCGCCGGCAAGGCCGATTACATGAGCCCCGAGCAGGCCGATTTCCAAATCACCGACAAGCGTTCCGACCTTTTTTCCGTCGGCGTCGTGCTCGCGCACCTCCTGCTGGGACGGAATTTGTTCAAGGGCGAAAGCGCCGAGGAATCGCGCAGCCGCATTCTGAACCAGCCCATCCCTGATTTTCGCGCGCTGGATCCGCGCATCGATGACCAGCTCAATGACATCCTGCACCACGCCCTGGCGCGGGACCTCAACCGCCGTTATGCCAGCGCCGACCAGTTGATGTATGACCTCGAATACTACATCTACCACGGCGGTTACGGTCCCACCAACGAAACGCTGGGCCGGTTCATCCGCGAATTATTCGGCCAGGTCGCTCCCCACCAGGCCGAGGACACGCACGTCAAAACCATCATCCTCGAGGAAACCGCGCGCCTGAACGAACGCGCCAAGTAGTCGATGAAACGTGCTGCCGCCCAGACCGTCAAAATCGGGCTGATTCAAACCGCGTGTTCCCCCGACCCGGCGGCGAACCTCAAAAAAACGATCGCCCTGGCCGGACGCGCGGCCCAACGTGGCGCGCAAATCATCTGCACCCAGGAACTTTTTCGCTCCCAATATTTTTGCCAGAGCGAAGACCATAAAAATTTTTCGCTCGCCGAACCCATCCCCGGTCCGAGCACCGACGCCTTCCAGAAACTGGCGAAGCAGCACCAGGTCGTCGTCATCGCCTCGCTGTTCGAGAAACGCGCCGCCGGCGTTTATCATAACACGGCCGCGATCATCGATGCCGATGGTTCCCTGCTGGGCCGCTACCGGAAGATGCACATTCCGGACGACCCGCTCTACTACGAGAAATTTTATTTCACGCCGGGCGACCTCGGCTTCAAGGCCTGGCCAACGCGCTATGGCAAAATCGGCGTATTGATTTGCTGGGACCAGTGGTATCCGGAAGCCGCGCGGCTGACCGCATTGCAAGGCGCGCAAATCCTGTTTTATCCGACCGCCATCGGATGGCATCCGGACGAAAAAAAGAAATATGGCGAACGTCAGCACGATGCCTGGGAAACCATCCAGCGCAGCCATGCGATTGCCAATGGGTGTTACGTGGCCGTGGCCAACCGGATCGGCCGGGAAAAACTCGCGGGCAAAGGCATTGAATTCTGGGGCCAAAGCTTCGTGGCCGGGACGTCCGGCGAAATCCTCGCCCGGGCCGGCGCCGGGCAGGAGGAGATCTTGATGGTGTCGGTTGACCTTGCCGCGGTGGACACGGCCCGCACGCACTGGCCGTTCCTGCGCGACCGGCGGATTGATGCCTACGGCGGCCTTACCAAACGCTTGATTGACTGACCCGGCGTCAAAACCTCTTGCTTGGGTTACCGGCGCGAACGGGCTGATTGGCAATTATCTTATCCAGACCGCGCCGCGATTTGCCTCCGGCTGGCGTGTGCGGGCCTTGACGCGCGAACAGTTCGACCTGCTCGATTTCGCTGCCATGCGCCGCGAGTTTCAAAAAGATCGGCCACAAGTGATCCTTCATTGCGCCGCCGTCAGCACGGTCGCCGAGGCGCAGGCGAATCCCGGCCTGGCCCGGCGGGTGAACGTTGAGGCCACCCGGCTCCTCGCAGAACTGGCGGCGGACGTTCAATTCGTTTTCTTCTCGACCGATCTCGTTTTTGACGGGCGGCGGGGAAACTACGCCGAGACCGACGTGATCAACCCGCTGCACGTTTATGGCGAGAACAAGGCCGCGGCGGAGGAAATCGTTTTGAAAAACCCCAGGCACACCGTGGTCCGCACGTCGCTCAACGGCGGCGTGTCGCGCGCGGGAACCCGCGGCTTCAACGAGCAGCTCCGCCGGTCCCTGCAAACCGCGGCGGGGATGAAACTGTTCACGGATGAGTTTCGTTGTCCGCTTCCGGCGGTCGAATCGACGCGGGCCGTTTGGGACCTGGCGGACCGGAAACGGGCCGGGCTGTTTCACGTGGCCGGGGCGGAGAAACTGTCGCGCTGGCAGATCGCCCAATTACTCGTCCCGCGCTGGCCGGAAATCAAGGCGAAGATTGAATCCGGTTCGGCCAAAGATTTTCCCGGCCCACCGCGTGCGCTCGACACGTCGCTGAACATTGCCAAAGTCCAGCAGGCGTTGAGCGTGCCGCTGCCTGGCCTGGGCGAATGGCTCGCGGCCAATCCCCATGAGCCTTTTTGAAAAACCGTACCGCGGCCGGCTGGCACCGTCGCCGACGGGACTGTTGCATCTCGGCCATGCCCGGACGTTCTGGGCGGCGCAGGAACGCGCGCGGGCCCGGGGCGGCACGTTGGTCCTGCGCAACGAGGACATTGACTCCACGCGTTTCAACCTGGTCTTCGTTTCGCAAATGATGGAGGACCTCCGCTGGTTTGGCTTTGAATGGCAGGAGGGGCCCGATTGTGGCGGGCCGTTTGCGCCTTACAACCAAAGCGAACGGTTTCACCTTTACCGCGCTGCTCTGCAAAAACTCCAGGCCGGCGGATTCGTTTATCCCTGTACCTGCTCGCGCAAGGACATCCGCGACGCCGCGCGCGCTCCGCATGTTGAGGATGACGAGGTGATTTACCCGGGAACCTGCCGGCAAAATCGTAAATCCGAAATCGTAAATCGTAAATTCTCCTGGCGTTTTCGCGTTCCCGACGGCGAAACCATTGTCTTTACGGATGGAAACGCCGGCGAACAAAGATTTGTGGCCGGAAAGGATTTCGGCGATTTCGTGGTCTGGCGGCACGATGACGTCCCGGCTTACCAACTCGCCTGTGCGGTGGACGATGCGGCGATGGGCGTCACCGAGGCGGTGCGCGGGGCGGATTTGCTGGTGAGCACGGCCCGGCAACTTTTGCTTTACCGCGCTCTCGGCCAGACGCCGCCGGAATTCTTCCACTGCGCGCTGATGCTGGACGAGAACGGCCGGCGGCTGGCCAAGCGGCACGATGCCTTGAGTTTACGGGCCTTGCGGGAACAGGGAAGCGCGCCGGAAGCATTGCGGCGCAATTGGCCGACAGGCTGAGCCGGGCAAAGGGGGCTGATTATTGGCAAAGTTTTGCCAAAAAATGCTTGTGAAATCTTTCACGATAAGTCAAATTTTCGCGCTCCGGACATGCCGCCAGATGGAGTGCTGTGCCGCAGTCGGCAGGGTTGTCCGGAGCAATTTTTATCACGTGAAGCAACTCGGATTCATCATTTTAGCCTGCGCCTTGTTCACCGCCTTTTTTGCGGCCAGGGTCAATGCCGAGCCGTCTCCGCTGCCGGAGTCCGGCGCCCCGGCAGCGGTGGCCGCCCACGCGGAAGTGGAACCGCCATTGGTGTCGGTGGCGGCGCCAACCGTGTTCCATATCGGCCTGTTTCCGGTGACCAATTCGATGCTGTACACCTGGGTGGTGGCGGCGGTGATTTTCGTGATTGTGCGGAAGGCCACCCGTCGGATGCAGGAAGTGCCCTCCGGCACACAGAACCTCATCGAGGCAACGGTCGAGGGTCTGGAAGAAATGACGGCCGGGGTGCTGGAGCCCAAAGTGGCCCGCTGGGTTTTCCCGTTTGCGGCCACGTTTTTCATTTTCATCCTGGTTTCAAACCTCATGGGCCTGCTGCCGGGCGTGGGCAGCATCGGGATGGGGATTCCGGACCACAGCGGTTCCCTGACCAGTTCGTGGCCGCGCGCCATCGTGCACGCCGAAGCCCCGATTTTCCGGCCGCCGACGGCCGATGCGAACATGACGGTGGCGATGGCCTTGATTTTTCTGGTGATGGGCCTGTATTGGGCGTATCGCTACAATGGCGTGTTCGGTTTCATCAAACACACTTTTGGCGTGAAAGGAGAGACGAACAAATGGTCTTACGTGCCGCTGGCCCTGCTGTTTCTGTTCATCGGGGTGGTGGAGATGTTTTCCATCCTGTTCGTCCGGCCGCTGGCGCTGGCGATGCGGCTTTACGGCAACATTCTGGGCGGGGAAAGCGTCATAACCGACATGCTCACCCATTCGCCGCTGGGCCTGGGCGCGCTGCCGTTTTATTTTTTTGAATTGTTCATCGCGGTGGTGCAGGCGCTGGTGTTCGCCCTGCTCGTCATCGCCTTTGTCGGCACGATGTGCATGCACGATGAGGAGGCGGCGGCCGCCCATTGAAAATTGAATTTGCCGCCCGGCACGAATGCCGGCGGCGACAACCAAAACCAAAACCAAAAAACATATGATGCTCGCAGAAATATACGGTAACCTTCACGTCGGTCTTGCTTGTGCCGGCGGCTCCATTGGCATTGGCATCGCGGCGGTGGGTGCCGAGCTGGCCATCGGGCGCAACCCCGGCACCTTCGGCAAGGTCTTCACGGTCATGCTCATCGGCATGGCGCTGGCCGAAGGCTTGGCGATCCTGGCCATCTTCCTCGTTTCGCGCACCGGCAACTAATCCTGGTTTATGGGTGACACTATCCAGGTACTCGGCATCCAGTGGCCGAAGCTGCTCGCGCAGCTGCTTAACTTCGCCATCGTGATGTTTGTTTTGTGGCGCTGGGCTTACAAGCCGGTTTTCGCCGTCCTTGAGGCGCGCCGCCAGAAGATTGCCGAAGGCATGGCCAACTCCGAGAAAAGCACGGCGCAGCTCGCCAAGACCGAGGCGGACCGCAAGGCGATCCTGGCCCAGGCCGGCGACCAGGCGAACCAGATGATCGAGGAGGCGCGGACCGCCGCCGTGCGGGTGCGCGAGGTGGAAACCCAGAAGGCCATTGCCGCCGCCGAGCAAATCCTGATCAAGGCGCGCGAAGCCGCCGCCCAGGATCATGACCGCATGCTCCGGGAATTGAAACGCGAGGTCGGCCGGCTGGTCGTGCAGACCACGACGACCGTCACCGGCAAGATCCTGACCCCGGAAGACCAGCGCCGGCTGGCCGAGGAAACGGAAAAACAACTGGCATCATAAAATTGTTGGTAGGGACGCCGCACTGCGGCGTCCGATCGGCGCGCTGCGCCGACCCTACCCGAGAAAGCCAAATCAGGAATGAAAATTTCCAAACAGGCGCAACGCGACGCCCGGCAACTGTTCCGCAGCTGCCAGGTGGACGGCTTGCTGGATGAAGGCCGCGTCCGCCAGGCGTTTGCGCTGGTGTTGGCACAAAAGCCGCGCCGCTACATCCAAATTTTGTCGCGCCTGCAGCGTTTGGTGAAGCTGGATGTGGAGCAACACGCCGCCCGCGTCGAAAGCGCGGTGCCGTTGCCCGCCAATCTGCAGCGGGACGTGGCCGACCGGATCAAAAAGAATTACGGCGCGGGGGTGGACATTTCGTTCAGCCAGAACCCGACGCTGCTGGGCGGCCTCCGCATCAAGATCGGCAGCGACCTTTACGATGGCAGCATTCGCACCCGGTTGGAACAATTGGAACAGAGTTTTAATCAATTTTGATCAGACATTATGAGTAATTTGTTGCAGGAAATTGAAGCCCAGATCGCCGGCGCCAAGGCCGCGACGGCCAAACAAAATGTCGGCGTGGTCCGCGAAATCGGAGACGGTGTGGCCAAGATTGAAGGCCTGACCGACGCCATGCTCAACGAGATGCTCGACTTCGGCGACGGCATCACCGGCATCGCGCTCAACCTCGAAGAGACTGAAGTCGGCGCCATCATTCTCGGCGATTATACGAAGATCAAGGAAGGCCGCGAGGTCCGCACGACCGGCAAGTTGCTGCAGGTGCCCGTCGGCAAGGGGTTGCTCGGCCGCGTGGTCAACGTGCTCGGCCAGCCGCTGGATGGCAAGGGGCCGATCAAGGAAAACGCGTTTTATCCGGTGGAAAAAATCGCGCCGGGCATCGTCAAACGCCGGCCGGTCAGCCAGCCGGTGCAGACCGGCATCATGGCCATTGACGCCATGATCCCGATCGGCCGCGGCCAGCGCGAATTGATCATCGGCGACCGCTCCACGGGCAAAACCACCATCGGCGTGGACACGATGATCAACCAGTCGCGCATCAACAAGGCCGCCGAGGCCGCGGGCGACAAGGAGACCCGCCCGATTTACAACATTTATGTCGCGATCGGCCAGAAGCAGTCGAACATTGCGCGCGTCGTCGGGGTTTTGGAGGAGGCCGGCGCCATGCCTTACACGATCGTGGTCGTGGCGGCGGCGTCGGATTCCGCCACGAACCAATACCTCGCGCCATTCGCCGGGGCCGCGATGGGCGAATGGTTCATGGACAACGGCATGGATGCGCTCATCATTTACGATGATTTGTCCAAGCATGCCGTGGCGTACCGCCAGGTTTCCCTCGTGCTCAAGCGTCCGTCCGGCCGCGAAGCGTATCCGGGCGACGTGTTTTACCTGCACAGCCGCCTGCTCGAACGCAGCGCCCGGGTCTCTGAGAAATACGGCAACGGTTCGCTCACGGCCCTGCCGATCATCGAGACCCAGGCGGGCGACGTTTCCGCCTATATTCCCACAAACGTGATTTCGATCACCGACGGGCAGATTTACCTGGAAACGGATTTGTTTTACCAGGGGGTGCGCCCGGCAATTTCCGTCGGCCTGTCGGTCAGCCGGGTCGGTTCAGCGGCGCAGGTCAAGGCGATGAAACAGGTGGCCGGCCGGATCAAAGGCGATCTCGCGCAATTCCGCGAACTGGCGGCCTTCGCGCAGTTCGGTTCCGACCTCGACGCCAAGACCCAGGCCATCCTCGAGCGCGGCAAACGGATCATGGAAATTTTCAAGCAGCAGCAATATGATCCGGTTTCCGTCGAGGTGCAGGCGGCGGTACTCTGGACGGCCCAAAACAATTTCTTCGATGATGTCCCGGTGGAAAAGGTGAAGGATTTCCAGCAGAAACTCGCGCAGTTCCTGCATACGCGCAAGCCGGAGTTGCTGGCCCGCATTCTGAAGGAAAAAGCCTTCAGCGATGGCATTGCGGGCGACATGAAAGCGGCGGTGGCCGAATTCAAACAATCGTACCACTAGTTCATGCCCAGTACGCGCGACATACGCCGACGCATCAAGTCGGTCCGGAACACCGCCCAGATCACCCGGGCGATGCAGATGGTGGCGGCGGCCAAGATGCGCCGGGCGCAGCAGGCCGCCCTGGCCGGCCGGCCTTACGCGACCCTGATGAATGAGGTGCTGGCGGAAGCCGCGGCACGCATGACGGGTTTCACCCACCCGTTTTTGGAGGTCCGCCCGGTGAAGCAACGCGCCGTAATCCTGGTCAGCACGGACCGCGGATTGTGCGGCGCCCTCAACAGCAATTTGTTGCGCGAAACAGCGAAATTCGACAAAGCGACGACAACCTACATCACCGCCGGGCGCAAGGCGTCGCAATTCGTCGCGCGTACGAAGCGCCCGCTCGCCGCCGAGTTCAGCTACAAGGATACGCCGCTGTTCGCCGAGGCGCGGGCCATTTCCAAATTTGCGCAGGACCTGTTCCTCAAACGCGAGGTGGAGGCGGTGGACATCTTGTTCACGAGCTTCATCAATACGCTGGAGCAACGGCCGCAGGTCGTGCCGTTTTTGCCGGTGGCGAAAGTTCAGGCGGTCGCCGCCGGGATGCACAGCCATGCCGAGGCGAAGGATCTGCCCGGCGGTTCGGCCGTGCCGTTCTTTTTTGAGCCGGACGAGGAAACCGTGCTGGCGGAACTGCTGCCGCACAGCCTGAATTTCCGGGTCTATCAGATTTTGCTGGAGGCGAAAGCCAGCGAACAGAGCGCCCGCATGGTCGCCATGAAAAACGCGACGGACAACGCGCAGCAGCTCATCAAGGATCTGACGTTGGAGTACAACAAATTACGCCAGTCCAACATTACGAAAGAATTGCTGGAAATTGCCAGCGCCCAGATGGCGGTCGGTTGAAATTTAAAACTCAAGCTTGTCTATGAACAAAGGTAAAATCGTTCAAATCATCGGCCCGGTCGTGGACGTGGAATT
>CAYPSF010000080.1:0-19163 GCA_964413165.1 uncultured Bifidobacteriaceae bacterium | reverse complement strand
GCGACGCTTTTGCCGGTGCCGCTTTCGCCGCAAATGAGGATGGTGGCGGGCGTCTTGGCGGCGCGCAGCAGCACATCCATCACCGCCTGCATCGCCGGGGTGGTAAAATCGAAGATGGGTTCGGGGTTCTGCGCCTTGGTTTCACTGACTTCCTGTTCGAGTTGTTCGATCTGCCGGCTCATCGAGCGGAGCCGTTGCAGCCGGGCGAGCACAGTCAGGAACTGTTCGCGTTGGAATGGTTTTTCGAGGAAGTCCACCGCGCCGCGGCGCATCGCTTCAACGGCGGTCTTCACGCTGCCCTGGGCAGTGAACATGATTACCGGAATTTGCGGGAACTGTTTCTGGATTTCCATCAACACGTCCAAGCCGTTTTCCCGGCCGAGATTCACATCCAGCAGGATGGCGTCGAATTTGTCCTCCTTCAGCGTGGCCAGCCCGAGCTCGCCGGACTCGGCGCCTTCCGCGTAATGGCCGGCGTCCTCGATGAGAAAACAGGTTGCATCTCGGAAGGTCTTGTCGTCATCAATGATTAAAAAGTCCACGGGTGATCTCCTTTCAGGTTGCAGGTGGGCGCGGCAGGCGGATGGCGAAGACGGCCCCCTGCCCCGGATTGCTTTCACAGGACAATTCGCCGTCCATAGCCAGCACCAGTTTGCGGACGATGCTCAGGCCCAGGCCGGTGGAAGGCTCGCCGCCGGTGGGGCGGGCCGAAAGGCGGCCGTAACGGCGGAACATGCGCGCCTTGTCTTCGCCGGTGAAACCCGGCCCTTCATCCCGGACCACGCATTCGAATTGTCGGTCCAGGGGGCGGATGGACACGAAGACCCGTTTGCCGGGCCGGGAAAATTTAAGGGCGTTTGAAAGCAGGTTGTCGAGGACCTGATCCAGCGCCGAGGCATCGGCAAGCACGGTGGTTTCGCCGGCGGGAAACTCGGTCTGGATTTCAATTTTTTTGCGCCGGGCCGCCTCCTGGTACTGCCGGACCACGGCGTTGGCGATGTCGGCCAGGCTGAGCGGGGTTGGCTTGGGGGTGAAACCGTAATCGGTGGCGGCGTTGGCGAGGAATTCCTTCATGAACGAGAGCAACTGGGCGGTGGAACGGAGGATGTTGCCCGACAACTTCGCCAGCCGTTCGTCTTTGAGGCGGTCGATCCCTTCATTCAACAATTCGGCGCTCATGTTCATGCCACCGAGATAGTTGTTCATGTCGTGGGCCAGCATGCCGAGTAATTCGTCCTTGTCTTCCGCCAACTGCCTGAGCCGGTCGCGAGCGGTTTTCAATACCAGCTGGGTGCGCACCCGCGAAATGAGCTCGGCCTGGTTGAAAGGCTTGGTGATGTAGTCCACCCCGCCCGCATCCAGCGCCCGGACAATGAAGTCCTTGCTGTCCGCGGCGGACAGAAAAATGACGGGGATGTCTTTCCACTCGGGGTTGGCCTTCAACTGCTGGCAGACTTCGCAGCCGTCCATGCCCGGCATCAGAAAGTCGAGCAGGATCAGGTCGGGCGGACGGAGCGCGAGCCGTTTCAAGGCGGTCGGGCCGTCGCAGGCAGGAATGATTTCATGTCCCAGGGCGCCCAGCGCGGAGCCGACGACCTGGATGTTGGTCGGCTGGTCATCGACCACGAGGATACGGGCTGGAGGGGCTTCATTGAACGCGAGCCGGGAAAACAACGTGGCCGTCGCGGGAATGGATGCCTCAGGATCCAAATCGACGGCGGCGACGGTATGGGCGTCCGGGTTCATGCGGTGGTATTTTGCTCCAGCTGTTCGACCAGGGCGGCAAATTCGCCCAGGTGTTTTTCCAGGTCGGTGACGGCGTAGTTCTCCGCGTCGCGCAAGACCGATCGTGCATATTGGGTCAACGGCGGGCATTGCCAGCGCTGGCCCAGTCCCTCCAGCCCCTGAGCGAAAATCTTGCTTTCATTGACCGCCACACTGTCGCGGAGGGACGGCCAGGGTTCGACCAGCAACTGGCGCAACCGGGCGAGCAATTCCTGCGGCGCCGGGCCGTAAGCCGCCGACGGAATCTCCGTGGCCGCGCTCGCCGGCAGGCCGGGGGCGGATTCCGGCGGGTTATGCCGCGGCAAAAATTCCGCCAGTTCGTCGAAAAGCTCGCGCTTGGAAAAGGGTTTGCGCACGTAACCACTGAACCGTTCCTTCAACGAATCTTCATCATTCGTGAGGCTGGAAGCGGTGACGGCGATGACGGGGAGCAATTCGAGGCCGGCGGTCTTGCGGATCTCCGTCAGGGCTTCGCGTCCGCCCATGCCGGGCATACGCACGTCAAGCAGGACTACATCCGGTTTGATTTCCTTTGCCCGGGCCACCGCCTCCTCGCCGTTGGAGCCGAAAACGAGGCGATGATGGGAGCCGTCAAACATCCCGGCCAGCAACCGGCAGTTGGTGTCGTTGTCGTCCACCACCAGCAACGTGGCCGGGCGCAATTCATTGAAATCCACCTCGCCATTGGCCATCGGCTTTCCGGAAGCCGGCAAGCGCATGGAAATGGGCACGTTGGGAAACCGCAGGTGGAAGGCCGAGCCCTGCTCCAGCACACTGGCCACCGTCACCGTGCCACCCATGGTCTCCGCGAGGCGTTTCACAATGGAAAGCCCCAGGCCGCTGCCTTGCTTTTCCTTGTCGCGATGGGCGCCAGCCTGGACAAACGGTTTGAAAATGGCGTCCAGCCTGTCCCGCGGTATGCCCACCCCGGTATCCTGAATTTCGATGACGAGGGTGACGTAACTGCCGCCTCCCTGTTTTTCCCACAAAATGCGGACGTCAATGCCGCCGTGGTCGGTGAATTTGACCGCGTTGCCGACCAGGTTCACCAGGATCTGCCGGAGACGGACACGGTCAATCAACAGCGCCCGCGGCAAGTCGTCGGCGACATGACATTCCAGCTTGAGGGATTTCTTCGCCGCCGGCTCGGCAAAGAGCGTCTGGATGAAATCACAAACTTCACGCGGGTCGGTCGGTTCCGGATGCAATTCCATCACCCCAGCCTCGATTTTCGACATGTCGAGAATGTCGTTGATGAGCAGGAGGAGGGAATTGGCACTGGAGCGGATGAATTGCAGATATTGGCGGTGCTTGGGCTCCCGCAGTTCACCCTGCAGCACTTCACTGAAACCCAGGATGGCATTCATGGGCGTACGGATTTCGTGACTCATGTTGGCCAGGAAAACGGTTTTCTCCTGGTTGCTGTGCTCCGCCTGCAGCTTGGCTTCAATCAATCCCCGCTCGCGCCGCTGGTGGATGATGGTCAGACGCGACAACCAGAAAGCCAGCAACCCGGCGCCCACGCCCAGGACGCCGGCCACCAGGCTCGTCAAACTGGCCCGCAACAACTGGGTCCGGGCCGTGGCACCGTCATCGGAAACCAGGTCGGATCGCAACCGGCTCAACTCGGCCACCTGCAGGCGGATCTCCTCCATCCGCTTCCGGCTGTCACCGGTGGCAATCATCTGGGCCGCCTTGTCAAATCCCCGGTCGCGGGTCTTGATGACTTCGTTGAGGGAATTCACAAAGACCCCGGCCTGAACGCGCAAATCCGTCACGCCTTTCAACAAGGATGGATTGTTATGGGTGAGTTCAACCAGACGGTCAAAACGCGCCGGCAGGTTGGTTTCGCCCTCGGTCAGCGGTTCCAGAAATTTTTTGTCACCGGTAATGATGTAACCGCGCTCGCTGGTCTCGGTGTCGAGCAACAGCTTGAGAACCCCGTCCAATTCCTGGCGGATGGCCACCGCCTGCCGGGCAGTGGCAAGGCGCGAGGCGAGCTGCCACCAGGTAATGGCCGCCAGCACCACGCTCGCCACAGAAAGCGTTATCCACACGACCACAACGGTCTTGTAGAACTGGTTGCCAGGTTGCCGCATCATACGTTACCCCTTGTCATACAATCTCTTCCAAATGACAGTTTTAAAACTAATACTGAATTTAACGCTCTGCGCGAACGGTGTCGAGCGATATGATTGAATGGCCGGGTCGTCATTTGATGCAACCTCGAGCCGGCGGCTCGGAACCCGCGCCCAGCGCCGGCGCCACAACAGCCATATGAGGACCCAACCGATTTGGCCGATGGCGCTATACTTTCTGGCCCTGGATGATTCGCAAAAGGACCATGATGATGGCAATGACCAGCAGAATATGAATGAAACCACCCATGGTGTAGGACGAGATCAATCCCAACAGCCAAGCAATGATTAAAATCAGGGCCAGAGTATAAAGCATGGGTTTAAATCAGGTTGGGCGTGATCCGTCAATTTCAGTTTGAATCATTCATTTTTTATGGTCGGAATGAAAGGTCCGGCTGGTGCGATAGCGATCATTTGCCCTGACAACCTTTCACCCGACGACGTATTCCAAGCTTGAGCTGTGCCGCGACTCCGAATGGCGCGTTTTTGGGGCCTTCCATTGCAAATCCGCATGAATACGGTGAAGCCGGCTCAGGGCCGGAATGCAACTTGCAGACTGGAACCGGAGCGGGTTAATGCAATTTGCAAAGCTGTTTGCCGCCGGCACATAAAACTCAGACGCCGCTTCCCCGGCTGAAAACTCCGAAAGCGCCCAAATCTGCCGAATCACAACACCCGGCCCGCCGCTCGCCACCATCGGCACGCCATTTGCGTAAGAGATTTCAGCGCACCGGCGGAGTGGTGAAACCAGTAATGAATCGTCAACCAGGATCGGCTATGAATATTTTTCAAGTCCAGGGGAACTGGAACATTGCCAAGGGCAAGTTGAAGCAAAAATTTGCACAGCTCACCGACGACGACGTGCAATTCTCGGAAGGCAAGGAGGATGAGTTGATTGGCCGTATCCAAAAACGCACCGGACGAGCCAAAACAGAAATTGTACGCGTAGTCGGTGAATGCTGTGCGATTAAACCAACGACTGAATGTCGCGAGGCGGAAAAAAACACCCGCCTCGCGCATCCAAACGGCAAACCGGGCACTTCCACCTCAACCACAACCCGGTCGCCCGGTTTGTCCCTCCTATAAACCTTGAACCAAAAAACACCCATGAAAACCTCCATTCGAAACCAGCCGGTCAAGGCGGCCCTGCTACGTGTTGCCGCACGAGTGGAAAACCTCGCCGTTTTCCGGTCCCTGACCCTCAGCCCAACGCCATTTGCTGATTTGATGTTGTATCCGGACAAACTGGATGCGGTGTTGAAAACGCTGGAAAGCTGGAAGCAGCGGGCGGCTTTCGCGCCGAAAGCAGTCACCCGGATGGTGCGGACGCGAATGACGGCCGGCAAACGCGGGCGTACCTGCCAACAGCCAGACAATCCATTGCAAGGGTTGAAAAACACGGAATTCCACCTGAAGGCGCCATCCGCCGGGACGGTTAGACTGGCGGCTGATTTCACTGATTGGGAAAAATCCCCGCTGGACCTGATCCAGTCCGAAGATGGCGTCTGGTTTACGATTGTGCCGCTGTTGCCCGGCAAGTACGCCTACCGTTTCATTGTTGACGGGCAATGGTGCGATGATCCATGGCCCATGCACCGCGTGCCCAACCCGTTCGGCTCGACGGATGCCGTGGTCAGTGTCCTTTGAATGCTTTGCAACGGTGGCCCGTGAACCGGATGTCATCGCTCATACTTGTGGCACCGGAACCGGGCCCGTTGCAATCGGTACCAAATACAAAATACGACCACCGGTTCTTGTGGCCGGTGAAAAATGAAAGGATGTTTATGAAAGGAATGGGATTGATATTGTTGTTCGTCGGCGTGGGAATCATCGCCTATGCCTTCAATGCCTCGGATTCCCTCAATTTGGCCGTCGCTTCCGCCATCGCCCGGATCGCCGCCAGCCTGCCCGGCAACCAGACGATCTGGCTGTTGATTGGTGGCAGCGGAGCGGCGATCGTTGGCATGACCATGCTTTTCAAACGCTCCGTTGGCTCCAAAAGTTGAACCGAAAACCAGGCACCATAAAACCCCATGAAAATCATCACCTTTGTTTCCCTGCTCACCCTGTTGGCGGTAACCGGCTGCGGAAATCATGCCGCGGACAACCAACCGACCTCCAGTACTGCGCCGTCCTCGCCCGAGACGTCCGGGATGGCCGCCACCAATGCCCTGCCGCTGTCCACGCTCCCGGAAATTCCGCCGCCCCAGGTTGCGCCGCCAGCCCCGGCCCCCACACCGACACCGGAAACGGCCCCGGGCATGACCAGCCCAGGCACTGAGCCGGACACCAACGCTCCGCCAACCACCAATAATCCCGGCGCTACGAACCAATCCTCGGGCAGCTGAACGGTTGTTGCGGGAAGGACTTTGTGAGGAACAGAGACAAGTGAAATAACTGATTTCACTCGGCCAAGGAGGGCGGGACCAGTTGCGCTGCTGGTTCCGCTTTTTTTCCGGGGGCGCCGCCGTCCCGGCGGCAGATGAAGCCTCCATCCCAGTGCGCTCAGCCGCCGGAACGCCGGCGCTCCCGGGAAATGCAAAGGGCCGGCGAAACTTGCGTCTTTAGGTTGTGTTACGCGGTGGGAAAGGCAAACTGAAGGAGGATATCCATGGAGACTGTATCGGAAATTCAAAAGATCGCCTTCGTTGGCGATTACCTGCCCCGCAAATGCGGTATCGCCACGTTTACGTCCGACGTCCTCACCGCCGTGGCCACGGCCCATCCCAAAAGCCAGTGCTTCGCCGTGCCGGTGAATGACCTCGAAGGCGGTTATGAATATCCCAAGGAGGTTCGTTTCGAGATCCAGGAACAGGACCTGCCCTCGTACCTCCGTGCAGCGGACTTCCTGAACATCACCAACGTGGATGCCGTCTGCCTGCAACATGAGTTCGGGATTTACGGCGGCCCGGCCGGCAGCCATGTACTGGCATTGCTGCGCGAGCTGCGCATGCCGGTGGTCACCACGTTCCACACCCTGTTGGGTAAACCCACCGCCGACCAGCGGCGGGTGATGCAGGAATTGATCGCGCGTTCAACCCGGCTGGTGGTGATGACGGAGCGCGGCCGGCAGATGTTGCAACAGATTTACTCGGCGCCCGCCGCCAAAATTGACCTCATCGCGCACGGCATTCCCGATGTGCCGTTCACCGACCCGAACTTTTTCAAGGACCAGTTTCACGTGGAGGGCAAGCAGGTGTTGCTCACGTTCGGGCTGCTCTCGCCGAACAAGGGCATTGAGCACGCATTGAACGCGCTGCCGGAAATTCTGGCTGAGTTTCCCAACGTGGTTTACATGGTCCTGGGCGCGACCCATCCCAATCTGGTGCGCGAACACGGTGAAGCCTACCGGCTGAGCCTCGAACGGCTGGCGAAGAAAAACAAGGTCCAGAAGAACGTCATTTTTTACAACCGCTTCGTCGAGCTGGATGAACTGATGGAGTTCATCGGCGCGGCCGACCTGTATGTCACGCCCTATTTGAACGAGGCCCAGATCACGTCCGGAACACTGGCTTATTCGTTTGGCGCGGGCAAGGCGGTGATTTCCACCCCCTACTGGCACGCGGTGGAACTGCTCGCGGATGGCCGCGGGGTGCTGGTGCCGTTCGGCGATTCCAAGGCCATCGCGCGCGAAGTCATTGGCCTCTTGCGCGACGAAACCCGCCGGACCGCCATCCGCAAGAATGCGTACAAGCTGGGACGGGAAATGATCTGGAGCAACGTGGCGCGCCTGTACCTGAAATCGTTCGAGGCGGCGCGGCTGGAACGGTCCGCGCAATCCCGGAAATCCTTCGCCACCAAGACGCTGGACCAGCAGCCGCGCGAGCTGCCGGAGCTGAAGCTCACCCATCTGTCGCGCCTGACCGATTCCACCGGCATCTTTCAGCATGCCATCTTCACCGTGCCGAATTTTTCCGAGGGTTACTGCACGGACGACAACGCGCGCGCCTTCATCCTGGCTGTGCTGCTGGACGAAATGGAGGAGGAACCGGAACGGATGCGGACGCTGGCCACCATCTACGCGGCGTTTCTGCATCATGCGTTCGATCCCAAAACGAAACGGTTTCACAATCACATGAGTTTTGACCGGCACTGGCTCGACGAGCGGGGTTCGGAGGATTGCCATGGCCGGGCGCTCTGGGCGCTGGGCCTGGGCGTGGGCCGTTCGCCGTACCGCAGCTTTCAAATCCTGGCCGGGCAGATTTTCGAACAAGCCCTGCCCACCGTGGCTGAGTTCACCTCGCCACGCGCCTGGGCCTTCAGCCTGCTGGGCATCCACGAGTATCTGCATCGGTTGAGCGGCGACCGGCTGGCCACGCAAATCCGCGATGCGTTGACGGCGCGGCTGATGGAACTGTATGACAAAGTTGCGCAAAAAGACTGGCCCTGGTTCGAGGAGGTCCTGTCCTACGACAACGCCAAGCTTCCCCACGCCCTGATCCTGAACGGCCGGGTCACCGGCCAGAAACCGGTGCTGGAGCGCGGACTCCAGACATTGCGCTGGTTGGTGGAGGTGCAGATCTCGGAGACCGGCGATTTCCGCCCCATCGGCAGCAACGGGTTTTATCCCCGCGGCGGCATCCGCGCGACGTTTGACCAGCAACCGGTCGAGGCCCACGCGATGGTTTCGGCTTGTCTCGAGGCGCATCACGCCACCGGGGACGCCTGGTGGCTGGAACAGGCGCAACGCGCCTTCGACTGGTTCCTGGGCTGGAACGACCTGGGTTTCGAGCTGTACTCGTCCAATACCGGCGGTTGCCGCGATGCGCTGCATGTGGATCGCGTGAATCAAAATCAGGGCGCGGAATCCACGCTGGCCTTCCTGCTCTCGCTCGCCGAACTGCGCCTGGCGCAAAACGCCATGCCCCTGCTCAACCTCCCTGCCCTGCCCGTCGCCGCCAAACCATGAAAGCTTTCCCCATTCAACGCACCAAGGTCCTGCTGCGGCCGGACCCGGCGCGGGTGCTGCTCCGCCCGTTCAATCCCACCACCGAACAGCGCTTCATCAAGATTTGCGCGCGGGTCCTGGCCCTGGCAGAGGGCGAGGTCCACGCCCTGCTCAAGGAAGTCATGGCTGAATTCGGCGACCGCCACATCGAAATCACCCGGCTCCTCAAACGGCGGTTTCAACAGGTACGGCCCTATATGCTGACCGACGAGACCCTTTCGGAGCAGCGCGAATTGTTGATCGCCGCCTATTTCACCCACGAATATTCGCTCGAGGCAGCGGCCCTGTTCAACCCCTCCATCGTGTCGCACCCGGACCAGTCGGACCTGCCGCCCGGCTCGCTTCGGTTCGTCCTCAGCCTGCGCGCGACCGGCGAAGGCCATATCTCCTCGGTCACGTTTCGCACGGGGATCCTCGACGCCAATGGCACCATCAGCATCAACGCCCCTACCCGTTATTGCCTGGAGGCCGAACAGGTACCCAATGCCTCGTTCGAGAAGAAATTGTTCGAACGGAAGCTGTCGGAACTGGGGCTGACGGGCAGCTTCAGCCGGGAATTGCTGCAAAGCCTCGGCGACGCGTTCACGCTCGACGAACTCCGCAACAGCATCAGTCATATTCAGGAAAAACTCCGGCCGCACGGTCATGACACCGAGACGGCGGCAAGAAAAACCCTGGTCTTCGCCCAGTCCAATTACGAAATCCAGTTCGCACCGGGCACGCGCCTGTCCGAACGCGTGCTGTTCCCCGTCACGCCGTCCCAAAGCAACGGCATCGAGGACGCCCGGTTCGTCCGGTTCCGGAACGACGACGGCACCATCATTTATTACGCCACCTACACCGCCTACGACGGCAAGTTGATCCTGCCGCAATTCATCGAGACGCCGGATTTTCTGCATTTCAAGTTTGTCACGCTGAACGGCCCGGCGGTACAGAACAAGGGCATGGCCCTGTTCCCGCGCAAGGTTAACGGCCAGTACGTCATGCTCGGGCGGCAGGATTTTGAAAACATCTACGTGATGTTCTCCGACCATCCGCACTTCTGGACCACGACGCAGCTCGTGGTGAAGCCGACCTACCCGTGGGAATTCATCCAGATGGGCAACTGCGGCTCGCCCATCGAAACCGAGGCCGGCTGGCTCGTGTTCAGCCACGGCGTCGGGGCCATGCGCAAGTACTGCATCGGCGCGTTCCTGCTCGACCTGAACGACCCGACGAAAATCCTCGGCCGCACGCGCGAACCGATCATCAAGCCGGACGAAAACGAGCGGGAAGGCTACGTGCCCAACGTGGTCTATTCCTGCGGCAGCCTGTTGCACGACCGGCGGCTCATCGTGCCCTACGCCATGTCCGATTACGCCGCCACCTTCGCTACCTTGTCGCTGGATGACGTGCTCGCCGCGATGGAATAGGCGCACCAGCGCCGGGCGAAGTCGAAGGTCCAAAGTCCGAGGCACCGGTTCAAGGTTGAGGGTTGAGTGTTCGATCTTCCCCATCCCATCGCCGCGTGAGGCGGTGAGCCTTGTACGCAGTTCCAACCGTCAGCCATCCACCATCGACGATCAACCAGCTTCAGAACCAAAACCTGATGCCTATCCCGCCCGTCACCTCGCCGCATTGAACGACGCGCCGATAGCGCCGTCGATGGCCATCGTGTCATTGAGCCAGTACTTGAGCGAGACGCCGGTGGGTTCGCCGAGGATGATGCCGGCGCCGAACCGGTGTTCGGAGACGCTCCAGGTCGTCGAATTGGAATTGGTGGTGGTGGCGGTTGCATCCGCGACGCAGGCACTCACGGCGAAGCCAACCAAGAACGATGAGGCGATAAGTATTTTTTCCATAAGCGCAATATTTTATGCGGTTTCAGCCTGTTAGCCACCGCCATGCCAATGAAAATGGAGTTAAATCAGAAGGACATACAAAGTCCGCGCCTCGCAGCATCGGGCATTTGGCAAGGTAACGGTCATTAAAGTGCAATGCCGAATCCGCACTTGGGATCTTTGAAAAACAGAGAAACAAAGGTGTTTCAGCTTTGCGCTTTTCGTCTTTTTTGAAGTTAAACCGCTCCGGACCATCAACTCTTAACTATCATCCAGGGTGATCCGCTACCCGAAAATCCTTGCCATCGGGCTACCGTTCTGCTTCCATAACACTGCAGTAACAATCAGAGTAGTCAGTTAATCGGAAGTGTTACGAGAACCCGTGGTGTTTTCGCCTGCCCGAATCCTGCCGGCATGGAATCCGTGCGGATTTGATCGCGAGCGCAAACCCAAAACAATCTTTAGAGGTTATGAAAACCAGAAGTCCCCTGCTCGCCTGCGCGCTCTCTTTCGCCTCCCTTTCCGTCGCCCAAGCCACCGGACTGGTCAATGGCAGCTTCGAATCGCCGGTCCTCGGTCCTTCCGTAACGGTGGGAATCGATTACACCATCGCCAGCCCGCCGCCGGCGGCCTTTGGCTGGCAGCTGGCCAGCGGAGCCATTGACCTGCTGGGCACGTATTGGCAGGCCGCCTCAGGCGTGCAGTCCGTTGATATGAATGGAGATTTTGGGAGCGATCCCGGAGTCATCTACCAGGATTTCTCTTTCAGCCACGCCGGCACCTGGGCGATCTCGTTCAGCCTGTCAGCCAATCCGGACTCGCCGTCTCCAGCCAATCGATCCATACGCATCGATTTTGGAACGTCGGGAGGATCGCTGAACAGCCTGGGTACCTGGACGGTCAGCGTCGACGGAAAAACGCATGCCAACATGGGTTGGGCCACATTCACAACCCCGACCATCACCGTCCAGGACGCGGTGGTCTATCGGCTGGAATTCTCCAGTCTGAGCCCGGCGCCCTATGGTCCGGCGCTGGACAACGTCCAATTGGTGGCGGTGCCCGAACCCTCCACGATGGCGCTGGCCGGGCTGGGTGCGGCCGCGCTGATGAGCTTGCGCCGACGCCGCTGACGAGCGTCTGGCGCCACTCATCAGGGATCCGTCTTCGTGTCAAAAGTCATCAGTGCTTATCCGTATCCATCGGTGGCTAAAATCGGCTTTCTGCTTTTGTCGGGTGCGGGCCGGCATTAACTTCGCGACATGGTTCAACCCTGGCAACTGCCGCTGCTCTTCGGGACGGGGCTCGTCGCCGGTTTTGTGGATTCCATCGCCGGCGGCGGCGGATTGATCACCCTGCCGGTGCTGTTGAACCTGGGCCTGGATCCCAAACTCGCCCTGGGCACGAACAAACTTCAGGCCACGTTCGGTTCCGGCAGCGCCGCGTGGCATTATGCCCGTGCGGGGACAGTGTCGCTGTCCGAATGCAAACCGGGATTTGTCGTCACCTTCATCGGCGCGGCACTGGGCACGTGGCTGGTGCAGCGGTTGCCGCGGGATTTTCTGATGCACTCCATCCCGGTCCTGCTGGCGGTCGTGGCGGTCTATTTTCTCCTCAAACCGAATCTCGGCGATGCGTCCGCGCCGCCCCGCCTGTCGCGGACGGGGTTTGCCGTGGGTTTCGGGCTGTTGCTGGGTTTTTACGATGGTTTCTTCGGACCCGGTACGGGCACGTTTTGGGCGATGGCATTTGTACTGGGCCTGGGCTTCAACCTCGTGAAAGCCACCGGCCATACGAAGGTCATGAATTTCGCCAGCAATCTCAGTTCGCTGCTGTTTTTTCTTTGGGGCGGGAATGTTTTGTTGGCAGCGGGGTTGACGATGGGTTTGGGGCAGCTTTTAGGTGCGCGGATCGGCTCGCGCACGGTGGTAGCAAAAGGCGCAAAATTCATCCGGCCCATATTCATCGCGATGGTCCTGGCCCTGACGGCAAAGCTGCTTTACGACCTTTACGCGGCGAACAGTTAAAAGTTGAACCAGGAAGCGAGCGGCCAGTTTTGCGATTCAAATCTATTTTATCTTTGCATTCTCTGCGGTAACTTGTTCCTGATGATCCAATGATGCAAAGGATTGATTCAATGAACCGACTGATATGAAATCCGGCCGCCTGTTGTTCGTCCTCGCTTTTCTCCTTTGCCTTGCTGCGCCCGCGCCGGCTCTCACGCGCTACGTCAATCTCAATAATTCCTCACCGACATTGCCGTACACCAACTGGCCTGACGCCGCGACCAATATCCAGGACGCCATTGATGTTTCCAGCCCCGGTGACCTCATCCTTGTCACCAATGGTCTCTACAACACCGGCTCTCGTACCGTCAATGATCCCACACCGTGCCGCGTGGTGATTAATAATCCGATCACCGTCCGCAGTCTCAACGGCCCGGACGGCACGGTCATTGAAGGCTACGCCATCCCCGGCTCGTTTCCTTGGAGCCTGGATTCAGTCCGTTGCGCCTATATGACCAACGGTGCGACGTTGAGCGGATTCATGCTTACCAACGGCTCGGTCCGGGCCACCAGCTACCGGGATTTGGTCGACAACGGCGGCGGCGTCTGGTGCGAATCCACCAGCGCCGTCGTTTCCAATTGCATTATCATCAATTGCGCTGCCTACGGTGGGGGCGGAGGCCACAATGGAAGTTATATTGATTGTCTTATCACCAACTGCGTGGGCCATATCGGCGGCGGTGGCGTGATGTTGGGAAATCTCGACCGCTGCGACGTCATATGGGGTACATGCGATAACGTCGGCGGCGGCCTTTACCTCTGCAATGCCACCAACTGCACCATCATTGATAACCTTGGCATCATCGGCGGCGGCGTTTTTGGCGGCATCTTGAATCAATGTACCATCTTGCGTAATTACGCCGCGGTCGGCGGTCTCGGAGGCGGGTACGGCGGCGGCGTGGATAACTGCCTCGCGTACAATTGTATCATCTATGACAACATCTCGGAGGCGGGCGGCGACAACTTCGTCCTGGGTGCTTACACGAATTGCTGCACCACTCCCCTGCCCGACGGCGCCGGCAATTTCACCAACGCGCCCCTGTTGATCGATGCCCTCAATTTTCCCGGCAATTTTCATTTGCAATCCAATTCACCCTGCATCAACGCCGGCAACAACACGTTTGTCTCCGGTCCAAAAGACCTCGACGGACGCCCCCGTATTGTCGGCCCGAAAGTGGATATCGGCGCCCACGAATTCCAAGGCACGGCCACCAACGACTTTCTCACCTGGCTTTGGAGTTATCATCTGCCCACGGACACCTCGGCCGACTTCGCGGATTCCGATGGCGACGGCATGAACAACCGGCAGGAATGGAAAACCGGCACCATTCCCGTAGACCCTTCTTCGTTCCTGCACATGGTTTCATTGGAGTCTTTGCCCGCCAGTGTCAGGCTCGGCTGGGCCAGTGTCACCAACCGCAAATACTCCCTGGAACGCTCCACCAACCTGGCTACCTCACCACCCTTCACGAAAATCGGCACCAACATCGTCGGCCAGGCCGGCACGACGTACTTCACCAACTCCACCGGCGCTGGCCTCTTCTTCTACCGCGTCCTCGTCGAGTAACTTTATTCTGAAGACAACAAAGACGGAAAACGGCCAGTCTCGGCCATTGGTTATTTTCTCTGAGCTGGCCTTGAATCCTGCGTCGCAATCACCGACGATCTGAAGAAACCAATCGCCAAACCAAGAAGCCCATGAATTCAACTGACATTGTCGTGCTGAGCCTGCTGATTAACATCGTTGTCTTTCTGGCCACCGTCTTCGTGATCTACATTTTTTACGCCCGGCTCCGGGACATTGCGGACGAACTGCGAAAGTTCCGCATCGCCTACGAGATGGCGCAGGACCGTAAAGACGCAAAGCCGGAAGTTTGACAAAAAGAACGCAAAGAACGCAGAGCGGAGGTTTGACCGGTGGCAGCCGGACGGGGTCAGAATGGCTGGCAAGGATTATCGCCGGGCTGTTGCAAAAAGCCAAAGGTCGAAAATCAGGCCGGCTTTCAGCGTTCCGTATTTACTTTAGCCTTTGGAATTTAGCCTTCAGCGTTGCCATCTTCGTCCCTCAACCAGCGCAACTTGCCCCTCAAATCACCCAATATGTCCCTAATTTATTATGTTTTCGGCTGTTTTGGGTAAATTCTCAGTAGAACAACGATATGAATGCCAATGAACTTTTGCCCGGAGTAGAGGCGGCCAATGCGAATCGCCGGATTCTGGTAATTGATGAGGACCATGACATCCGCCAGCTCGGTTTCGACGTACTCGCAGGCGCCGGTTACTACGTGGAAGCGGTTAGCAACGGGGAAGTCGGCTGGAAAGTGATCCAGGCGGCAGCCTACGACCTGATCGTCACCGATCACAAGCTGCTCGGGAGAACGGGCATGGAGATGATTGAGAAGATGCGCGCCGCCGCCATGAAAACCCCGGTCATCGTCGCCGCGCGCCATTTGCCCACGCACGAATTCGCCCGCAAGCCGTGGTTGAAACCCATCGTCATGCTGCAAAGGCCTTTTCCCAATGCGGACTTGCTGGCGGCGGTGAAAAAAATCCTCTGCCCGGAAGTCCGCCCCACGGTGGTACCTTCGCCCAACGTGGTAAAACGGCAACCGGCCATGGAAATGGCCGGTTGAACGAGCCGTTGGGATTTGAAGGCCGTTGAGAACCGAACCGCTGATTTACGCTCATCAGTGCTGATGAGCGAGGATCAGCGGTTAATGCTTTGCGCGCTCTGCGTTCTTTGCGGTTAATCCAGCCGGTGGGAGGTAAGAAATGCGAATTGACATTGGGGTCATTCCTGTGCAAAAGGGGCGCATTATTTTGAACCGAGGAAACCGACTATGACCAAAAACTTCATTGCAGCAATCGTCCGAAACCGGGCTCATTTCATTCACCGGTTGAAAGTCTTGGCGCCGGGGCTGGCAGCGCTGATGCTCACCGCCGGCTGCCAGACGGACTCGGTTTTTCTCCCGGCCGCCCAGCCGGGTGCTGTCAAAACCCCCGACATCATCACCCTGCGGGAGGGAGACGTGTTAAAGATCACATTTCCGGGCAATGCCAACCTGAACACCACCCAGGCGGTCCGACGGGACGGGATGATTTCGATGCCGTTGGTCGGAGAATTGAAGGCGGTGGGTAAAACACTCAAGCAACTGGAGAGCGAACTATTGGACCTTTACTCGACGCAATTGGTGTCGAAGGAAGTCACGGTGGAATTGCAGAGTTCCACCTATCCGGTCTACGTGAACGGGTCGGTATTACGCCCGGGGAAGATCATGTCGGACCGCCCGTTGACGGCGTTTGAGGCCATCATGGAAGCGGGCGGACCGGATTACGCAAAGGCGAACCTGAAGGGAGTGGTAGTAATCCGGCAGGAAGGTGGCTCCAGCCGGAAATTCATCCTGAACCTGAAGCTGGTGATGGAAGGGAAAAGCGGCGAGCCGTTTTACCTGAAGCCCGGTGACACGGTTTACGTGCCGGAAAAATTCAATTGGTTCTAAGCCGGGTGCGGCCAGGCCGGGCGGCAGTCCCCTGCCCGCCGGATGTTCACCCGACCACGGCGGTCATAGACCCGCCGCTGCCGGCAGATAAATTCAGTAGTTGAAGCCGATTTGAGCCCCCACCTGGTGGCTGGTGAAACTGAAGCCGGGCTGGGACGAATCGTCGCGGCTGATCTGGTAAAACACAGCGAAGGAACCGCGTTTGAGGAAAGTGTAGCTGAGTTGCGTGTTCAGGGAGTAGATCTTGTCGCGTCCGCGGCTGGCGGTGGTCGCATTCGACGTGGGAAGATATTTCACGTTCTGGTAGCCGCCATTCACATTCAGGAAAACCTTCCCCAGCAACCGCTGATTCACGCCGGCGTTGAGGGCGGCGGTCTCGGTGATCTGGTTTTGCAGAATCGAGCTCGATACGCTCTGCGAGCCGCTCAGGAAAATCTTCGTCTGGGCAAACGGCTGGTATTGGATCAAGGCGTCGTAGATCGGGTCGATGAACGGGGCGACGCCGCCGCTCAGGAACTGCCGGACTTCCATGCCGCCGTGGACCTGGAAGCTGATTTTGTCGGTGGCGCGCCAGTTGACCCGCCCCTGCAACCGTTCGAAGGTCGAGTCGGGGCTGGAGCTGTTGTCGGTATAACCGCCGCCGGCGCCCAACGCCGCGTTCAACCGCGGCCAGAACTGATAATTCAACCAGTCCATCGTTGACCATTCGCTGTAGCTGGAAAACTGGTCCGCCGAAAGGATGTCCTGGTTCAACGCCAGGTCCAGCGACATTTTGCTGTTCATGGTGTAGGCCCCGTTGACGGCGGTATTGTATTCTTGTTGGCGGAGCTGGGTGCCGGTTTCCGCCGAAGGCGCGGCGGTATCGGCGTAGCTTTGGGAAAATCCCAGGATCCAATCCTTGTAGGCGGTTCCTCCCGCCAACCGGGCGGTCTGGCCGAAGGTATCTTGAAACTGGTTGTTGGAATAAATCGACCAGAGCGGCGTATAATCGAGGGTCCAATGATCGCCCATTTGCAGGAGGGCGCCGATGGAGATTTGTTGGATGGTGCTGTTGGCCAGCTGACCGGCGGTGGCCTGGAGACCGTCGGCGTACAGGAACTGGTAGAACGGGTGTGGCCGCAGGGCAAACGCCCCCCATTTGAACGGCTGAGACAGGGTTTCCGGCGCCGGAGCGGCAAAGACGTCCATTTCACTGGTCGATTGCATGGCCGTCGGGGTCGAATCGGGGGTCGCTGGCGTCGGGGCCAGGACGGACTGGGCCTTGACCTGGCGATTGCAGGCGACCAGGCCCAGCAACAACGCCTTGAACAAAGCGCGGGTGGAATGCGAAAGAACCGTTTTTTTTGACTTCATATCAGGTCGTTGTTCCGGCGTTTAGGGTTGGGGGAAACAAAAGGATTTAATGATACACCAACTGGTTGACCGCAATCGTCCAATGGCGCAGCGAATCTTCCAGGGCCTTTTCCACCGGGCGGATGCGCACACCGGTGGCCAGCAATTTTGAGACATCAAGGACACAATTGGAACGCAGGGCTTTGGCGCCGTAACGATAAAATTCCTCGTCGCTGTCCCAATATTCGAACTGGCGGTTGGGTTTGAGGATCCGCTGGATCATATCCACGACCTGTTTGGTGGACACCGCGCCGGGGTTGGTGACGTTGTAAATCCCGAGGGGCGCCTGTTTTTCCCAGAGGTCCAGGCACGCCCGCACAAAGTCTTCGAGGTGCGAGATGGAGTTCACGCCGTCGAAAACCTTGGCATAATTTTGCAGGCGCCAGAGAAAATTCCTGGGTTCGCTCTGTTCATTGAAGGGCATGCCCGGGCGCCAGATATAGACCTTGCCCGGGCTGCGGACGGCCTCTTCGGCCAGGGCCTTGGTGCCGCTGTAAAAATTGCAGGGGGCGTGCCGGAAGGCAAAGTTGGGCTCATCCCATTCGGTGTAGCCGCAAATCCTTTCCGGATACTGGGCAAACAGCCGTTGCAGCTCCAACCCGTCCACGTTCTGGGTTTTGCCGTTGAGAATCATCTTGGCACCGCGATAGATGCAACCGGAGGAGACATGTCCCCAGGGAGTGCCGGTCATGGAACACACGCGGGCGATGGTCTGGGGCAGCAGGGTATTGGCGAACAACGTGTCTTCCCGGGCCACTTCACAGGCGTCCACATTCGGCCGGCCCCGGTATCCGGCCGCGTTAATGATAAAATCCGGTTTGACCTTCCGGACGTAATCAAACAGGAGGGTGAAATCCGAGTAATTGATCGCTTTGCGGGTCAGTGGAATGAAGCCATGGCCCCGCCGGCGCAGCTCGGTCGAAAAGGCCTGCCCCACGTAACCGGTTGATCCCAATAGCAAGATCATGACGACATCCAACTTCTCGTTCCGCGATGGCCTAAGCTTTCCAAACCTGTCCCGGGCGGGTCTTCACGCCCGCCATGGCATTGCGGGTATCCACAATGCAGCCCGACCAGTCGGCCAGTTCCTGGTAATTGACAGCCTGATGATTGGTGGCGATGAGGACCACATCAAAACCCGACAAGGTTTCACGGTTCCAGGCCACCGAACGGGTGCCCGCCCAATGCGGGTGCTCGCGCGTCATCCGGATGACCGGCACGAACGGGTCGTGATAGGCCACTTCTGCTCCGCGAGCCTTGAGCAGATCCAGCAGGACGTAGCTCGGCGATTCGCGATCATCATCCACATTCGGCTTGTAAGCCAGGCCGAGGACGAGCACACGGCTGCCTTTCATGGGTTTTTGCAGGTCATTGAGAGCTTCGGCGGTCCGGTTGATCACGTGCAACGGCATGGCGGTGTTGATTTCGCCGGCCAGCTCGATGAACCGCGTGTGCTGGCCATATTCGCGGGCCTTCCAGGTGAGATAAAACGGGTCGATGGGAATGCAATGACCGCC
>CAYPSF010000079.1:0-19300 GCA_964413165.1 uncultured Bifidobacteriaceae bacterium | reverse complement strand
TCAAACCAATGGCAGAACTCTACTTATGATGTGTCCAGCTATTGGGGTCAGGTCAAACCGACCCCTTCACAGCCGGCAAAGATAATGGAATTTCAGCCAAGTCAGAGCTTGTGAGCGCAGATTCCATCCGTGCTGACTTATAACGGTTCGCGAACGCAATGAGGTAAATCAAAAGTCCAAGTCCAATGACCATGAGGTAATATTTCAGATTACGCATAAGGTACGTGGCTAGCTTAAATGCGTTCGAAAAGCAACCGCATCAGAGCCTGCTACTCGTCATCTCAATAATTGATCTTCCTCTCGTTCTTAGAAGTTGCCTCGTTTCAATCAAAAGATTGCCCTCAAGCTCATCTTCTCTGCTATTTTTGCGGAGTCCGAGCCGGAGCACGCTTTTTTCCGCAATACCCAGCTTACCAATGCCCTCTTCACGAAATTGTCGTGAAAGGCTGAGGACCTCTTCCTCCGACTGCGGTTTACCAGATACATAAGGTATCAGGCGGCAGTACGCCCTAAAACGGTTTGCACAAATTACATCCCAAACAAGCCAGTCAGGGTCGCATTCCTGCAATTGTTCGTGAACACTATTCTTCGTCTTCCGGGCAAGACGCTGTGCCAGAATCTCGACAGGAGCTTGAGCAGAAGCAGCTTCATTCACACGATTCGTGCCAATTCCTTCAGCAAGGTTTCTCAGAATATCATCCACTGACGACGTAACAGGGAAGCCGAATGATCCCAACATTTCGGGTTGAAGTGCATTTCTCAGATCCTTAGCTTGTGGTTCACTGAAGCAGTTCCGGACAAAACTGATTACTCTATTTCGGTTGGTTTCATTGAGATCGGACGCGCAGGCAAAAAAGTTTCCCACAACAACGAACACCAACGCCGAGGACAACTCGATATTTCCCACTCCAATTTCTCCCTCATGCATGATTTTGCCGTTGAGTTCGCACAAACTAATGAGGCAATCGGCTTTTTGAGCGCAGTCCATATTGGTTAACTGAAGACTCTGGTGAATTGATCGGATGACCGTTAGTAATTCTTTTGCTTTCTGCAATTCTCGCTGAGCCGACTCTTTTTCAAATCCGCCGGACATTTTCTGTATAGAGCTTTCGGCCAGTACTCTTCCGATTCGAATCTGTTGGCAATAACCGCGGATTGCACTCGCTGTATTCGTCCGCAGAGCCTCTCGCACAACTGTTGGATGCTCAATTGCCTCAAGCGCACCAGATTCAGCATGAGTCCTGCCGACGATACCAAGCCAGCACGAAATCAAAAGGCCTAGTTGTAACAATTTCATAACCGCATCTTTCACCACCCCCAATTGACCATCGTATCCCATTGGGAGCGCATTTCATTCAACTGATCGCAAGGAACAGGATCTGAAAGTACGAAGGGCCTGACATTGCAATCGATGTGTAACCTGTAAATCATTCCGGCTTTCCGTTCGCAGCTGGGCGCATAGCAGACTTGAACACGTGAAGCCCAGTCAAGTTCGTTGTCACCCCCGCCTGGCTGAAAATCGTACAAGTCCGTTATATTGCCCGTAACACCTATTTTTGTTATCTCCGGTTTACCACTGCCACGCTGGGCATCGACAGTAATTGCGAATTCACCCTGGCAGCCGTGTAGAGCAGAATTGAGATTTCCTGTGCTCGTGAATGTAATGTCTTGCTTAAAGGTACCTGAAAATTGATGGCTGGTCTCCGAGCCATTTTCCGCTGCTGCGAACCACTGCTCAATATGCATTTGGTCAATGGTTGATGAAATGGTTTGCCACACCTCATCACTGCGTAACACCCTCCACGCGATATCGCTCGATCGATTCCAAGTTAACGATGGAAGTTGTCCTTTGGTCAGGGAAAGTGGAGTGCAGCCAAGTCCACATTTCCAATCATAGTTACCTTCAGAAAAATCTATCGTGGAATTTTCTCTTTTATCATAGCTTTCGACAATATTGTTATTCATAAACACACCAATAAAGTCCGCTGCATCAGGCCAGATGAATGTTCCGACAGCAATTTTATACCAAGCTAATTTGCCGGCGCAATAGTCGTATTCAGGTTTTCCTATGACGCGAATTCCCATTTGGGGGATCCAGCATTCATTTTCAGAAAGGTGTCCATCGTGATCCCGATCTATTCCAATCCGCACGTAGTAATCATATCCTTCATGTTTTGCTAATACTTGTTGAGATGGAATCAGGTGCAAGATTAATCTGTCAGTCTTCTCGAAAGTACCAAACGTAGGTCCGTCAACCGTTCCAACCATTTGGATTACCTCCCAGTTCAAATACTTGCCCGCCGCCGTCGGTTGAAGTTGAATCTGCACTCCCACATCCGCGGCAGCCATTTGGTTACCCCATGCGCCAAGGACCAACAGTGGAGTGTTATCTTTGTCACCTGCTTTGGATCTTGGGCTGTCTTCGAACACCTTCTTGTATCGGAGAGCTTGATTGATTGCCCTCGTGGAACGATTGGCTAGTTTGTTCCAATCCCAAGCTCGTATGAAGTCAGGTGCTGGCACCAGCAGCACGGCGTGATTTTTTTCTGCCGGATTTTGAGCCAGATTTTGCTGACCGGAACCGGTCTTCGCAGCATTAGCGAGCATCAATCCATCGCTGTTGATCCCCACCGCGTTGAACACAGACCAGCTTGTATCCGTCAGCCGGTCATTCAAATCCGTGATTTCCCAGAACGGCGCGTTGGTCGTGGACGATGCCCCATCCGTTACCACCCCGTTCGTGTTCTGGTTGCGCTGCCAGAAAGCCGCCACCGATACCGCATTCGTTTGCAATACCTTGTCGCCCGGCTGCAGCACAAACACATTGGTCTGCATCGTCACCGCATTGGTCTGTAGCTGGCCGTTGCCGTCCAAGCCAACAATCAGAACGATTCGCAGCGCCGTATAGGCGTTCCGCCAGGACGTTCCGACAACCTGACTCTGGTCATTGATGGCATAGGCGTCGCTGAAGCCGGTCGGCGGATCGTTCGTGGTCACCTGCTGCAGCGAATGCAAATCGTCTGGAGCTCGATTGGTCAACGCCCAGAATACCGCGTGGAAATTCGTCGGGTTGAACACCGCCAGACCCGCCCGGGCCACATCATAATCGGAGTAACCCACCACTTCACCCGCCTGGTTCATCGCCCGTGGAAAGCTGTGCAGGCCATTGGCCAACACGCCCAGGTCGTTGGTCAGGATGATGCCCGACCCGTCGAATTCGCCGGTCGCCGGCGCGCGAAAGGCATGGGTGGGCCGGAGTGCATCCACTGCGGGGTCGCCGGTGTAAATTCCGCCGTAACCTGCGATCATCCCGGCATCGTTCACCAACAACGCAACCGCTGTCCGATTGATCCAATCCAACGGCCCCAGCCATCGCCAGTCGTTCGTGTTGAATTGCGCCGCCGTGGACAGCAGCGCGAAATATCTCAATTCCGTCACCGCGTTGGTTCCCGCACCGGCATTCAGCCCGCGTTCGGACGGAGTGAACCAGTCCATTGTTCCATCTGCCCCGAACAAAATCTGCTCCCAACTGAAAGGCTCTTGCACCGAAGCTGAACCCACCGCTACAACATTGCTGTTCATGTCCCAGGTATCTTGCAGCGTCGGATAAGCAGTTACGTTTGTTAGAAACACATGCTGGTTATAATCCAGATTGGTCCAGGCATACGCCTTGCCGGCAAGAGATGACGGCGGCGTGTCTTTAGGCCAGTAATATTCGTTCGTTGTCAGCAGGACGGGCTGATTAGCCAGGAAGTCCCATCTGGCGCCGACGGTATGGGCGATTTTGTTGGTCCATTCGTCAACCGTGTTCGTCACCGTTAGCGTGCCCACCACCACGCCGTTCCGGGTCAGCCGGTGCGCCAGGAAATTGGTGGTGACAATTGAGTACGACGTGCCATCCGGTTTCCACAAAACGTATTTGCCGGTTCCCAACTTGAGCAAGCAACTGGCGTCATCCGCCATCCACAACGGCTCCGCATTGCCGAGATCCCAGGGCGTCAAATCCCTGCTGACAGACGAAGCAGGGATCGGATCGGCCAGGGCACTGTAATTGTCGAACAGGATGTCCGCGCCAGGCACGCCGGTGAACAGGCGCAGATAATTCGCGCCGGTGCTTTGGTCCGACGTGATGGCGAAGGCCAGGTCGATGGGCGTGCCTTCCACAAAGCCGGTCCCGGTTTGGATCTGGAACAGGGCGTTGTTGGCGCGCGATCCGCCTTGCGGAATGTCCGAATACGCCGAGATACTTTGCAGCACAGTCACACCCGGCACGGTGGTCGAGAGCCGTCCGGACACGTGTGTCGCCGCTGCGTCACCTTGGTTGCGGAGGTGAATCAGCAGGTTGTTGTTGACGCCGAGTTCGACCGCCCCACCGGCAGTCTGGACTTCCACCCGCTCAACGGCGAGCGCGGGCATGAGGTCATGCGATTCCTGCGCGCCAGTCGTGGTATAGCTTTCCGGGCATCGGGCGTTGTACCCCAGGCCGCGTTTGGCAAAGGCGCTCCAGATTTCCCCCGCATTCGCTCCGGCCGATCGCATGCGGTCGGCCAGCAGAATGGCATCGCGTGCCTGCACGAAGTTCGGATTCGGCGGCGACAGCTTCAACCCGTCGGTCACGAGTTGGAGGGCGAGGTTATTGCCGGCTGCGGGGCCGAGTTTACGGATAAGGTTCGCCCGCATTTCCCAAAGCATCATGCACCAGACTTCGCCCTGCGAATGCACTTCGCCGGCCTGGTCCGCGCGGAACGAGCCAAGCAGCGGGTTGCGCGGCACACCGTCGTGCGCGGAGGCTTTCCACGGGTCAATATCCGCAAACGTCAGCGGATTCTTGTTGGTGTCCGTGCAATACGGATAATGGCGGATGCCGTAGTAATAATTTTCCTCAAACGTGGTGCCGAAACCATGGTACACGGCGTAACTACCCATGGGATAAACACCGTCCACGTCTGCCGCCGGGTCGGTGAGCAGCGCCAAGGCGTAGAAATCCGACCAGCCTTCGCCCATGCCGGCGGTTTGGAGGGCGTCAATGCCTGCCCCGCCACCCACCAGCCGGGTGCTCAATCCGTGCGTGTATTCATGCAAAACAATCTGCGCATCCAGCGAACCATCCCGGGCGGGTGTAGCGCCATCGAAAGCGTACATTTGCATCCGCGGGGCACAACCATCCGGAGGCGTGGACATATTGGCGTTGTTGGCGTGGCGACCGTCGCTCAGGCCAAGGCCGTCCTGGGCATCCGCCTGCACGGCGTCGTTGCCCTGGCCACCGCGACCGAAATTGTCGGCCTGAAAATTACCCGCTCCCTCGGTGAACCCGAGTTGATACAAGGCATCGTGCATCCAGTTGTCCCAATAGAATAACTGGACAGTGGAAGCCTCGCCGTAGTTCGCCGGACCCCCATGCACATCCAGCGGGAAATCGAATACGCGTGACGGGTTGCCGGCCGGACGCGGCAGGTCGGCGCTGTTATCATCGTTGCGGTCCAAATGTGCGTCCACGTTGTTGCCGCTCGTTTCGTTGTCGCCGTCGTTGATCCAGCCATTCGGTGACGCGGTATCATCCAACGCCGTGAGTGTCACCAAGCCACGTTCTGCCAAAGATGGTTGTGTTGCATTTGGAGTCGGCCATCCCGGCAACAGCGGTGATGGACTGGCATTGGTATAAACCCGGTAGGTCGCCTGCTGGCTTTCGGCGGTAAGGTTCCGGCGATACAAAATTTCGCCAGTGTCGGCGGCCACGAGGGTCAAATACATTTCATCGCGCCATTGGCTGGTGAACAAAACCTGCCAGCATAATCTCAGTTGAGAGCGGCCGGCGGGGAACCAGGTGAGTTCCGCGCGGGCATCGCCCTTGAAGCCGTCGGGGGCGGAAAACGTCTGCTGGCGGGTGACGCCGGCGGCATCGGTTTCCGCATTCATATAACCGGACGTCAAACGGTCACCGACGTTGTTTACCGCCGCGACGACAGCCTGCGGACTGGACAACGGCAGGCCGGCGCCAAATTGCACGGCGGCGACCATCGCCGGATCGGCGGCCTGTGCCGGCGACGGGATGAATTCGCTGGAAACACAGGCCAGTTCTCCCGCCGGCGTGATGTGGCCGATCAATAACGCGTTGAAGACCGGCACACCAGCCACTTGCTGTTGCCAAACCACGGTGCGTGCGCCATTCCCGGCGGAGACATAATCCCGCTGGACGGTGGCGTCGGTGATGGCTTCTGCACCGAACCCGAACAAGGCCTGGTATTCCTGGAGGAACGCCTTCACGGGACGGTCGGGGTCGGCCGGATCGAACTGCTGAGCCGTAGCATCCGACACGGTAACGCCCGCGCCGCCGGGGCCGGTCAGATAGCCGAGGCGCGGCAAGACTGATTTGGGCGAGAAGAGGACCGGGTCAAAGTCCAGTTGGATTTGCGGCCAATGCTCCTTGAAGCGGGCAACCGCCAGTTTCAGCGCAGTGGCATTGGTTCCAAGCACGGACCCGGCGTGATTCGCGCCCAACGCAACGGTGCGGCGCGAGTCGAAATGATTGAGGCCACAGTTGGTCAGAATGTTTGCGCCATTCCCATGCCCGGTCAACGAAGCAATCAGCGCTTCGGTCAAATCAATCACCGAGTAATTCGGGACCACCGTCCGGGTGGTGGCCCGGGCTTCCGCCGAGTATGCGGAGCGATGGATCTGGTTGTCCGTGGTGGCGACGCGGTAGCGATAGCAGGTTTCCGGATTGAGATTCGAGTCGGTGTAATGGGTTTCCGTTACTGGCGCCTTGCCAATTTCAATCCAGGCGGACAGGTCGGGATCCCATCTTTCCACGAGAACACTGCTCGCCGGTGTGTTGGTGGGCAGCGGCTGCCAGGTCAGTTGGATTTCCATGGCGGAGGAGGCTTGGGCAACAAGTTGTGCCGGAACCGGCAGGCTGGTGTCTTCACTTCGGTCGATGAAGAAGCTGATGGTAGTAGAGACTCCAGTAAGACCATCGTTGTCAGTCGCTCGTGCGAGAACCGTGTGCCAGCCGCCGAGAACATTAATGGCGGGCAATTCCAAGATAGTTCCATTGGTTTCTCCCAACGTCAATCCATCCAGTTCGAGAGTGAGATTGGTGACGATGCCATCCGAGTCACTCGCTTGCGCGCCAAACGGCGGCAGTGTTTCGGCGTTAAAATGCATTCCGTCCGCGGGAGAAGTGATCGTCACGGTAGGCGGATGCATTTCAACCACTGTCACATTCACCGGTGCGGACGTAACCCCGTTGCCATTCCAATCCGCTGCGACGACAGTCAACTGGTGAGTGCCGGCTGAGCCGGGAGTCCAAGGGATGTACGAATTGAGAGAGTCCGCCACTTTGACCCCGTCGACGACGAGCTCAAGATTTGTGACGGCTTGTGCCGGATCATTCACATCCACCGCCACGAGGGTTTCCTGCCCCAGCGCCAGCCGATCCCCGTCTTTTGGCGAGGTGATGACGATTTCAGGCGGCGGAGGCGTCAACACATGAACCCGTACCGGGTCGCTGGGGGTCGAAGCATGACCTTGGTGGTCGTAGGCCACAGCCGTCAGGGAATAATCATTGGTTTGTTGCGGCACCCATTCAAACCATGAGTTAGTCGTCTGCCCCAGGCTGGCTCCGTTCGTGAAGATTTCCGCGTGATCGAAATCTCCGGTCGGGTCGTCGAACGCGAGGTAAATCGGCGCCGGGCTTCCCACATACAGTGAATCGCCATCGTTGGGGCTGACGATCGAGACCCCGTTGAGGAACGCAAAATTGGCCGTGACGGAAATGACTGCCTCGTCAGGCGGTGGATAAAACTGGATTCGCTCACGGGCACGGGCACGGATCTGATATCTTCCCGGGGCCGGCGGTTGCCAGAAAACCGGATCGCTGTTCGTCATTTCAGCGAGCAATTGCCCATTCACAAAATAGTCAAAGGTATCAACGATATGTCCCGGGTCTTCCACGGCAAGCCGGATGGCAACAGCCGTTCCCACGGCCAGTTTATTCGTGCCGGGCGTGGCAAAGGCAAGGGAGACCAGCCCATAAATGCGGAGCCGAGCATCGTCTTCCCCGATAACGCCTGAATCAGACTCGGCCACGACTTTGATCCCAGAATAATCACTTTGGTAGGTCCAGGAAATCTGATAAGGCGGTTCCAAGAGCGAACCGATCGGCTGACCATCGGCATAGAAGATAACGTTGGTGATATGGTACGGTCCCGTCATCCAGGCGTCGGCTTGCAAATCAAACGGCACACCGTAAGGGAGCCGGATATAGGGCTGGCCAAACTCGTTGGTATAATTGAGGTGGAGCGTGACCTGCGGAAAATCCCCGGTCACCTTTACCAGGACATCATCGGAGACGGAGGTCAATCCCAGGTCATCAGTGGCAATGGCGACCAATGTATAATTACCCGGTTGCCGGGGGAACCAGTTGGCGGTGGCATCAGATCCATCGGAAGTTTCCAACAGACTGCCATTGATATAAATGGACACGGAAACGATGGTCCCATCCTGATCGTGGGCCGTGGCATGCACGGACACATTGGTCGGCACCGTCAATACTGCGCCATTGCCCGGACTATCAATCGAAACCTGTGGAGGATAACCGACCTGGATGGTGCCGAGGTCCAGGGAATTCGAACCGCCAAGGCCGTCAAAGGCGGTGGCGCGGATTTGAAACCAGCCATTGGTGGAAGGAGTCCAATTGATGCCGTAACCCGCCCCCCAATCCGGAGGGGAAGCCGTACCAATCAAACTGCCGTTGGCATAGAATTCCACCCGATTGATGTTGTCGTCATCGTCCCAGGCATCCACCTGGAATCCGACTGGCGAACCCACAGGAATCAGGGACGGAATTCCGTATCCGAATATTTCCGGGACATCATCCACCAGCACGCTTACCGAAGCATGGCTGCCGAATTGGGAATCATCGGCGGAGAGCTCGAATTCATATCTTCCGGATTGGGAACAAAAAGCGTGGGTCACCGATTGTGTCGCGTTTTCAAATTGCACTTCAGCCGGGCCATTGAGCAACTGCCATTGTATCTGGAGGTGCCCGCCGGCCGGCCGGTTGTCATCAGTGACTGACCCCGCCAATTCCACTGTTCGGCTGTATTGCCGTGTCGGGATATTGGCAGTGGAGACAGCGGGAGGTGTGTTGTCCGAATCGGCAATCCAGGTATTGGTCAGGGATTGCGTTAAATCCGCAAGATTCGCCGTGACCAGGTCCATGCCTGCGTTGGTACCGATATATGAAAACGCTGCTTTGCCAAAGTGCGAGGTGGTCACCTTGCCCGTGACCACGTTGGCACCCGCCACCGAAAAGGTGATTTCAAGATCAGTGAGAGGCAATCCGCGCCCGTCCGTGGCTTGCGCAAACATTGTTTTTTCATGGCCGACTGCAGCGAACGGCGTTGCCTGGATCAATTCCAGTTTTGTGTCTGATCCAACCGATTCGGAGTAAAACCCGCCCATGAAGGCATAGGATTCGTAAGGAGCCCAGCCATAAACGCAGACGCCAAACGGAACCGGTGCGGAGAAGTGATGTGCGCCGGGGCTCACGGGTACTTGAGCGCCGGCATAGCCATGGTTTCCAATTAACTGGAAGCAACCAGCCGGAACGGGAACATCGTCCAGCAAGATTGTTCCCACTCCATTGGTTCGAACGGTCAAGTTCACGTAATTGTTGGTGAAAACGTCGCTTGGTGGAAAACCCTGCCAAACAACGCCATGTGCCGTGCTCAAAATGTAATCGCCACCAAACTGCTCGAACGGCGGGATCAGCATCATGAAGGGGTCTCCGGTGGTGCCATCGAAATCCGAGCCATTGGCGTATTGCGCGGCCAGAACGGGCTGGCTGGCCAGAATCTCCGCCGGGCCATCAATGATCTGTTCGTAGAATTGGCCGCGATCCAGGGAGGCGACGATCTTGCCGTTGATGGCTAGGCGGGTGCCGTTGGTGGCCGCCAGGAAACGGAAGGTGTCGCCTTTCGTGCGAGTGGCCAGCGGCATCGTCACAAAGTGACGTCCCCACGTATTCACCGGCGGGAGCTCTTCGACCAGATGATCGCCGGCAGGAGTGCTGGCCGGTACGAGCGCACAGACATGTCCGCCTAAAACGGCAACCGGTTTGTCTGATTTGATCGTGGTCCCGGTGAAATCGGCATTCGGACCGTCATAGTTGATCAGGCGATACGTTTCGCCCTGCTGCAAAATAATTTCGTATGGGACATTCGCCACCCGGGAGTCCGCCGTGGCGGATGGGACAATGATAATGTGAGTGTCGTTCTCGGAGGCCACCACGGCAAATTCTGTTCCACCGTCGACATAATCTGGATTACTCCAACTGGGTGAGTTTCGATATGCCAGAATGATATAATCTGTGCCCAGCATGGCCGTGGGCAGGGCCAGAAAACCGTCGGTGGAGTAAGTGAGGTAATTGAGGCCATGAACAGAAACAGGATGATCGGCGGTGACATGAACGGCATTGGGGAGAATGGAGTCAGAGACATAGTAATAGGTTGGGAAATAGGTTGGTACTCTTATGGATGAACCAGCCGGGATCTGGAAGCGTCGCTCTGTACCGTCGTACGACTCGTTTACCTTAACGATGGTGTCAACATCAGCACTGATGTACAGGTCGCAACCTATATATGGCACTTCCGTATAAGGTTGGATGTTGTTCAGGAACGTAAGCCAGAAATCGGTGCCCTTGCTTGAGCGGGTCGCCGTGAGCCGGTCCGGAGGGGCAGCAAGCACGTCCACTCTAAGCAAGTCGCTGCGGGTGCCGCCGACACAATCAGCCAGCAACCTGAGCGTATAGCTTCCCGGTTCGCTGAACTGAGCCGTGGTTATCAAGGCATTGGGATCGGAGAATTGCACGTCGCCGGGCCCGTCGAGCATTGACCAGGTCACATTGGTTTGGGCATCGGCAACCGGCGTTGGGATGGCCACCGTTCCGACCAGGAATGCGGCGCCAGGCAGGCTGATGATCTGGTCCGGACCGGCATCAACAGAGAAATCCCCGTTTTCATCCACCACCCAGATCGAGACGTCGGTGGAAACGGAAGTAGCCCCGTGGTCATCGGTTGCCGTTGCCGACAAAATATGCCTTCCCAGGGTAGCCCCGGTCCAAGTGGTGGCAAAGGGCGGTCCGGCCAGCTCGGCAAATTGCAAGCCATCGGCCAATAGGGTGACATTGGTCAGTTGGCCGTCTGAATCCACGGCGGTCGCCTCCACCGCGATGGCTTGACCGAATTGAAACTGGCTCGCATTCACAGGTACGACAATGGAAACCTTGGGCGGATTGTTTGGCGACGCAATGACGGTAATCGGAATCGTTTTCGCATCCTTGAAATCGACGCCCAGACCGTTGTTTCCCAGGTCATCCACCGCGATATTGAGCAAATCGGCGCCTGAAAAGCCGGAAGAATTGAGATACTTTAAACCGACCAGGGCGGCGTTGAGGTCGGCCAGCGTTCCCCGGACAACCAGAGTGGAAGTGCCGTTTGCTCCAGCCTGCCAGTCGAGTACATCGCCCCGACCCAAGGTGAGTGTACCGCTTGAAACCGACAAGGAAAGCTCCAGCACTCCAAGGCCAACGTCGTCATCAACAATCGAGATTAACCGTTTAGTGCCAAACGCCAACGGCATGTTGTAAGGAGTGGATTGTCCGCCAGGCACATTCAGGTGCATCGGAGCATGCGCCTCGACATAAACCGGTACTGGATTGCTGGATTGATGAGAGCCATCCCAAGCCACAACTCTGAAAGCTTCAACTTGACCGACTGCATCGGAGGGGGGCGTCCAAGCCACGCTTTCACCAGGAGAGATCAGGCTTGTTCCAAATTCCAATGGGTGCCCATCCTTGGTCAAAGTGCCGCTCGTCAAAGATTCCACCTTGTATGACACCCCGTAACTGATATCGGAACTCCAAAACAAGGAGTCATAGGTGATGGGAAAGGGAGTCCCCCGCACTGCACCGGCAAACGGAGACACATAGGTCAGACGAGGCAGCACCGTGATGGGCACAACCTTGGAATCAATAGACCCCGAACCAGCCGGATTTTCCACCATCAGGACGATGGTATCAATGCCCACAAAAGCAGGATTTCCGAGGTAGGTCAGTCCGTTCAAAGCTGAATTCAAGTCGTTTTGGGAACCGGAAACAGCCACGCTGCTGGTTCCATCTACTCCGGAAATCACAATCAATCCGTTCGTAGAGCCAAGAGTCAAAGTCCCGTTCGTAACTGACAAAGAAAGGGTGAGAGACCCCGCCGTGCTGCCGCGGACCGTGATCTGTCGTTCTCCTTCAAACGCTAGTGGCACATCCTGAAGCGTTTCCTGATCCCCAGGCACATTCAATTGCAGTGCGTTCGAACCCGCATGCACGTCAATGGTAACCGTTGCCGGGGCTGAATCCAGTCGGCCATCATTCGCTTTGAAGGTAAAGTTGTCGGGACCATTGTGGCCCGTTGCGGGATTGTAGATATAACTATTGAGAGTCAAGGGTTGAAGGTTGAGCGTGCCGTGCGACGGTTGGGTTGTGATCGCAAAACTCAGGGCGTCGCCGTCCGCGTCCGTCCCCGTCAGCGTGATGGTCACCGGCGTATTCTCGTCGGTCGCCACCAATTGCTGCCTGGCCACTGGCGCGTCATTCACCGGCAGGATGGTTAGAGAAACCGTGGCGGGAGCGGAATTGGCCTGGCCGTCGTTGGCCACGAACGTGAAGCTGTCGCTCCCATTGTAATCGGGCGCCGGGGTGTAAAACAAAAATGGCGGCGTACCCGTCAGCGTGCCGTGCGCCGGCGGCGCCATTACCGAGTACGTAAGCGAGTCCCCGTCCACGTCCGCAGCCTGCAATACGACGTTGGTTGATATATCCTCCAACAGAGTCAATTGCCGCGGATTCGCCACCGGCGGGTCGTTCACCGGCACGACCTGCACAACGACGGTCGCTGGTGATGAGGTCAGCGCGCCGTCGAACGTGGTGAAGGTGAAACTGTCGCTGCCGTTGTAATTGGCCGTCGGGGTGTAGAGGTACTGGTTTAGGGTTGAGGGTTGAAGACTAAGCGTGCCGTGTCCTGGCGGCGTCACGATGGTATACGTCAGCCGATCGTTTTCCACGTCGTTGCCGGCCAGGATCACGTTGACCGCTGCATCCTCCTGCGTGTTGGTGGATTGATTGTAAGCCGTTGGCGCATCATTCACCGGAGTGATTGTGATGGATACCGTGGCCGGAGCCGAGTTCGTCTGGCCGTCATTGGCAATGAAGATGAAGCTGTCGAGGCCGTTGTGATTGGTGGCTGGCTGGTAAATCAGGTTGGGCGCGGTACCGGAGAGTGTGCCATTCGTTGGCAGCGTCACGATCGCAAAGGTTAGCGCGTCCCCATCCACATCTGTGGCCTTGAGGGCTACCGGCATCGACGTGTCCTCCTCGGTGGTCACCGCTGCGGCCTGGGCCACCGGGGCGTCGTTCACTGGCGTGATGACCAGGTTCACCATGGCGGGCATGGAATTCGTCTTCCCGTCGTTCACCATAAACGTGAAACTGTCGGTGCCATGGTAGTCGGCTGCCGGCGAATAGATTAGTTGCGGCGGGCTGCCGTACAATGCGCCATGGACGGGTGGGGTGACCACGGTGAAACTCAAGAAGTCGCCTTCCACATCGGTTCCCGTCAGCACGATGTTGGTGGCTGTGTCTTCCAGCGTCGTGAGCGTTTGCGGGCCTGCCACCGGCGCATCGTTCACCTGTCGGATGATTAGCGCCATAGTCGCCGGATCCGAGTACAGCCAGCCGTCAAAAGCGTCAAATGTGAAGCTGTCGTTGCCATTATAATTGGTCGCCGGGGTATAAATCAGATCCGGGGGCGTGCCGCTAAGCACGCCGTGCTGGGGCTGGGTCAACAAGGCGAACACCAGGCCGTCGCCCTCCACATCAACAGCGCTCAGAGTGATGGCCACGGGCGTGTCTTCATCCGTCGTCACCGCTTTCCCGGCGGCTACGGGCGCGTCATCCACCACATTTACCGTAATCGACACCGTCGCGAGCACTGAGTTCGTCTGCCCGTCGTTGGCCGTGAAGGTAAAACTGTCATGACCGTCATAATTGGTCGCCGGCAGATAAACCAGATTCGGCGCCACACCGCTGAGCGTGCCGTTCGTTGGAGAAGTAACAACCCGGAACGTGAGCGGGTTGTTCTCCACGTCCGTACCGGTGAGGGTAATGGGCAGGGCCGTATCTTCCGGTGTGCTCAGGTTTTGTGCCAGCACCACCGGCGCATCGTTCACTGGCGTCACCGTAATCGAAATCGTTGCGGCAGCCGAATCAGCCTGTCCGTCGTTGACCTTGAAGGAGAAGCTGTCCGCGCCGTTGAAATTAGTGGCGGGATGGTACACCAGATTCGGCGCTGTTCCCGTCAGAACTCCATGTGCTGGCTGGCTCAACAGCGTGTAAAGCAACGCGGCGCCCTCAGGATCACTGCCGGCCAGGGTGATGTTCAACAGAGACTCCTCGGCCACCGAGAGATTTTGACCGTTGGCCACCGGCGGTTGGTTGGCCGAAGCGCCGGACCGGATGACGCCGCCGCCATTGACCGTGAGCCGATCGGATTGCACCGTGCCGACCAGCAGGCCGTTGTTATCGATGATAACCGTGCCCGCCGGCACAGTCAGATTCCCGTGGAGGGTGCAGGCGCTGTTGATGGTGAACCCGCCGCTGGCTACCTGGAGCTGGAGCCAGGACGAATGATTGGTCGATCCCAGAATGCCGTTGGCGGAAAAGCCGTTGGCCACCTTCAGGATGATGGGGCCGATGACATCCAGGCGGCAGCCGCTATTTAAGTTCAGGTTTTGGAAATTATAGCTGGCGGGCTGGGTCGCGCCGGAAACGCCCAGCGTGAAACCGCTGCCGCTGCCGGCGGTAAAGGTGCCGTAAGTTCCGGCCGGCACGGACACCTGTCCCACGTTGGCATTAAGCGTGAGGTCGCGGAGGGTGCTGGCACTGCCGTAGGATTGGCCTGGACTGCTCAAGGTCACGTTGCGCGTACCGGCGGGTTGCGGGGGAGCCGGAACGGTAGGCAAGGTGACCGGGTTGATCCGGGTACGAACGTAACCGAGCGAACAGCCGCTGTTCAACGTCAGATGATAGCCGCTAGGCGAACTGCTGCCGCTCCCCACAATTGTCCCGCTGTAGCTGGGCTGCCCGTTGAGCACCAGGCTCGGCACGCCCGGCAGATACAGGTCGCCGGTCAGGACGAACCCGCTGTTGACCAGTGCGTCCTCGCCCAACAACTGTTGCAGCGAGCCTTCAATCCGGCCGTTCAATCCCGGCGCATGACGCACCGTGGCTGCCAGATTGGTCTGTGCCGCCTGGGCGCGCACCAGAAGCATTGAAGTTGCTATTGCTAACCAAAAGAAAATCCATCCCGGAAGACACCGCCAGTTGCTACTTTTCATAAATTTCCAGCTATCATCCCACTGACATTCTGATGAGTTAACTAACCCCGGGGACACCATTTAAATGCTACACGTTATCCAATTTGCACAACGCTCGTACTGCAGATGGTTACCAGTCTAACACAGGCGGGACGACAGCTACACAAGTGTTTGTCCCTTGAGGGTAGTATTCATGTCGGATAATTCAATCCAGTAGACGCAATTATAAATTAATGACGGACAAAATGGACGGCCTAATTCCCGTGGAGCCTGTGGAGCAGGTGCGCCGGCTTGGACGCGTGTTGGTCGCCGGCCGAACCCGGCAATGCGCATCACCTGAAACCGCCTGGTCAGGGATTACAGCTTTTAAGGTGTATCTGATGCCGCCCGTACAGGTGCTGGACAAAACCCACGGTCTTGGTAAGCGTGCCCAGCGCACCGTTGGTGGCCGAAGTGGAAAATCCGGGGACGACCTTGCACAAATGGTGATAATGTTGATGAATCTGATCGCAACTGTCCCCCGCCACCAAACGAATGCGTTCTTTCAACGGCGACCCCTTGAACTCATCCTTCTCAGCCGCCGCCCGGGGCATCTTGCCCGTCCGGCTGGCAATATCATTCACCGCGGTTTCGAGGATGGTGCGACAAAGCGACTGCACCGCGGAAAATTGCCCCAGCGCATAACATTGCCGCGCCTCATCCAGGAAACAACGCAGGTCGAACGGCATCGGGAACCGGGCAACCAGCGCACTCACCTCGGCAAAACGGGCGCCATACTCGGCCGGCTTGATCCATGAATACATGATCTCGGCGCCAACTTTATCAAAGTCCCCTGCCCCGGCCAGGTCATTGCCGCCGGGAACCGGCTTCACGGCGGAATCGTCCGGGTCAACCGCCGGACGGTCCAGCAACCGGGTGCGCAACTGCTCGACCGTCCGCACCTCTGACGTCAGCGCATCCAGCCAGGCATCAACGTTGCCGGGTTCAAGAAGAGGCTGTGAATTTTTCTGGTGGCCAACCGACTCGGCAGCCAACGCTTCGATGCTCATGGTATCTGACGAACCAAAATTAATTAACCCAAGACTGTCTGATTGGTCGCGACTCTACGCCGACCGCCGTCCCTGTCCATGACAAGTTATTCACGTTGAAGCACATTCTATTCACATCCGAACGACGGAGCCCTTCCGGTTGATCTGGAGACGATCAACCTGCGCAATGGGCTGTGGCCATGGTTCGTTCAATAGAGCTTGCCGTTTGGTTGAGGTGGAATAGAATGTTCCGGTGCCGTTTCAACGCGGCACGCCACAGGTCACAATGTTGGTTGCCTCGGTAGCTCAATTGGCAGAGCAGTTGACTCTTAATCAATTGGTTGAAGGTTCAAGTCCTTCCCGGGGCACCACTCTTTTTATCCTGTGTTTGCAATGGTTCCGTGAGTTTCTAGGCAAACCGCACCCGGAAGGTTATTTTCAGTTGTGCCATTTGACCGCGAACAAGTGAAAACGAAGGTGGCGGAACTCGCTACCCAAGGGGTGTTCATCGGCACATCATCCTGGAAATATGAGGGCTGGTTTGGACAACTTTACAACCCCGCGCGTTATCAGTATCGTGGAAAGGTGGCCAAGGCACGGTTTGAGCGCAATTGCCTGAGCGAGTATGCCGAGGTGTTCAAGACCGTCTGCGTCGATGCTGCATATTATACATTTCCATCGCAAAAATATCTCGAAGGCTTGACCGCGCAGGTTCCGGCAGATTTCCAGTTCGCTTTCAAGGTCACTGATGAAATCATGGTAAAGAAATTCCCAAATCTGGCTCGATTTGGTCATCGTGCGGGTCATCCGAACGAACATTTTCTTAACGCGAAATTGTTTGCGGATGCGTTCCTTCGACCATGCGATTCACATCGAAGCAATATCGGCCTCTTGATGTTCGAGTTCTCCCGGTTCTACCCGAGCGACTATGAGCAGGGCCGGGAATTCGTGGCTGACCTGGACAGGTTTCTCAGCCAACTTCCCAAAAGCTGGCCCTATGCTGTGGAAGTGCGGAACAAACACTGGTTGGAGCCCGATTATTTTGCCTGCCTTGCCCGCCACAACGTCGCGCACGTCTTTAATTCCTGGAACGCCATGCCTCCGGTGGACGAACAGATGGCGATCACAGGCAGTCGAACCAGTCCCGATCTCTGCGCTGCACGATTTCTACTGAAGCCCGGCCGCAGTTACGAGGAAGCGGTGAAAACGTTCAAGCCTTACGACCGCGTGAAGGAAGTGTATCCCGAGGCGCGCGTTGCGGGCAAAAAGCTAGTCGCCGAAACCATGAAGACCTTGAACAAGCAAAAGGCCTTCATTTACGTCAACAACCGGCTCGAGGGCAATGCATTGGAGACAATAAACGCGATGCTGGAGGAAGCTGATTGAACCGGCCTGTCAAAGCAAGTCGAGTTGGCGCCGTGTTTCCGCAGGCAATTGTTTCCGTGCAAACTCGCCCACGATTTCCAAGTGTGAATTAATCACGTTTCGTTCGAAAAGGTGGGTGCGTTCGCAAACGTGCGTTCCGAGCCACAAAACGAAATCCTGGGGTGGCCCCCAGAAGAGTGCGTCCAGTGCGTCAGCGACTTCCCCAACAGTATGGCAACACTGAAACGCAACCATGGGAGGAAGCTCACCGGACAGCCATCCCAATGGAACATCGGAAAGTGGGCGGCCCGGATTGATTGCCAGCCACAATAATCGGACGAGCGAACAATACAACCCGTTGGCGCTACCATTGAGCGGGCCGAAACGCCGCCAGTCCGTTTCGGGGGTTTCCACCACGCCAAGGTCCATTCGCTGGTCCGCGAGCCGCCAGACGATGAATCTGGCTTTTCCTGGCCATACCCCGGCCCGGTTGAACCTGGGTTTGAGAGAGCGCAGCAGTTTAGATTCGTGTTTCAGAGCGGCCGCTTCATTTGGGCAGAATTGGAATTCGATCCGGTCCACCTCCCGTATCATCCGGAGATGACGGCGCGGCATCCGGTCTGGGTTGGCCACCCGGTAATTATTGAGCCGTTGCTTCAGGTCCTTTGCCTTGCCGACGTAGAGCACCTTGTCGCTGGCATCCTTCATCAGATACACGCCGGGGCGACGTGGAGCCTTGCGAAAGAATTTCCGGCCCAACCGCTGGTCGAGCGGTCGCGGATCTGGAATGAGTAACATCTGGCCCATGCCGACTGGTTTTTCTAATCCAGTCCCTCCCCGATTTCCAGCCCAACCGAAAATGTTCGCAGTTGACAGCCTGACGGTTCGGAATACTGTATATTTATACAGTATGATTGAATTGACCCGCAGACAACAGCAAATCCTTGATTTTATCCTGAAATGGCAACAGACGGAGGGCACCACCCCGACCTACCAGGAAATTGCCGATCAGTTTGGTTTTCGCAGCCTGAATTCCGTTACAGAGCATGTGCGACTGCTGCGCCAGAAGGGGTGTCTCAAATCTGATTCCGGCAAGGCGCGTTCGCTTCGTGTTATTTCGCCGCTGGCGAAGTTGCGGAACCGGCTTGTGGACATCCCGCTGTTCGGTTCGATTCCTGCGGGTTTGCCACAGACTCGCGAGCAGGATGCGGAGGGGTGTATTTCGGTGGACGTGGAGACTGTAGGCTACAAACCGACACGAAATGCCTTCGCATTGCGCGTGACGGGCGATTCGATGATTGGCCGGCACGTTCTCGATGGCGATTTTGTCGTTTTGGAACACGGACCGGAACCGCGTAACGGTCAAATTGTCGCTGCGCTGATTGACGGGGCCAGCACGCTCAAGACGTTCGTATTGAAAGGTGGTAAGCCGTTTCTCAAGGCTGAGAACCCGAAATATCCTGATCTCATTCCCGCCCAGG
>CAYPSF010000078.1:0-19321 GCA_964413165.1 uncultured Bifidobacteriaceae bacterium | reverse complement strand
TGAAGGTGGCGCCGGCGACCTGGCTCGCGTGGATCGTCATCCTGGGCAGCATCGCGGCGCTGATGCTGATCCACAACCACATGACGGTGCAAACCGGCACGCTGTCGGAACCGGAATTTTTGACGAAGTTCGAGTCGAACCAGATCGCCACCGCGACGGTCAGCTATAATCCGCAATCCCTGCCCCTGACGCAAATCAGCGGCAAGTATTACAAACTCGATGAGAAGGGTAATGTCATCAAGCCGCAGGTGGAAGTTCCGTTCGTCGTGGAATACGCGTTGATCACGCCGGAGATGGAAAAGGAATTTGTCCGCTCGAACAAGGTGATCCTGTCCATGCCCAACGCCATGTTGATCAGTGCGCTGTGGACGATCGTGCCGTTCCTCGCCATCGGGGTTTTGTTTTGGTTCTTCTTCATTCGCCAGATCAAGATGGCCGGCAAAGGCGCGTTGAGCTTCGGCAAAAGCAAGGCACGCATGCTCGCCAAAGAGCGCAACAAGACCATGTTCAAGGATGTGGCGGGCATTGAGGAAGCCATCGAGGAGGTTTCCGAACTCGTCGAATTTTTGAAGGACCCGAAGAAATTCCAGCGCCTGGGCGGGCGGATTCCCAAGGGTGTGCTGATGGTCGGGCCGCCCGGCACGGGCAAAACCCTCCTCGCCAAGGCCATCGCCGGCGAGGCCGATGCCTCGTTCTTCAGCATCAGCGGTTCCGATTTCGTTGAGATGTTCGTCGGCGTCGGCGCCAGCCGCGTGCGCGACATGTTCGAACAGGCGCGCCGCAACACACCCTGCCTCGTGTTCATCGATGAAATTGACGCCGTTGGGCGCAGTCGCGGCCACGGCCTCGGCGGCGGCAACGACGAACGCGAACAGACGCTCAATGCCCTGCTCGTCGAGATGGACGGTTTCGACACCCAGGAAGGCATCATCATTATCGCCGCCACGAACCGGCCGGACGTGCTGGATCCGGCGTTGCTGCGGCCCGGCCGTTTTGACCGGCAGGTGGTGGTCAATCTGCCCGACGTGCGCGGCCGTGAAGGCATTTTGAAGGTCCACGCCAAGAACGTTAAGCTGTCACCGGAGGCGGATTTGTCCATTATTGCCCGCGGCACACCCGGTTATTCCGGGGCGGAACTGGCGAACTTGTTGAACGAGGCCGCCCTGCTCGCCGCTCGTCTGAACAAGAAGTCGGTGGGCATGGAGGAATTGGAAGAGGCGCGGGACAAGGTCCGCTGGGGCCGTGAACGCCGCAGCCTGGCGATGACGGGCGAGGAAAAGAAATGCACGGCCTGGCACGAGGCCGGCCATGCCCTGGTAAACGTGTTGCTCGACCACACGCATCCGCTTCACAAGGTTACGATCATCCCGCGCGGGCAATCGCTGGGTTCGACGATGCAGCTGCCGGAGAAGGACATTTTGAGCCGCCGGCGCAAGGAGATGCTGGACGATATCGCCGTGACCATGGCCGGGCGCATCGCCGAGGAAGTGATATCCGGCGACATTTCGACCGGGGCGGCGATGGACATCCAGCAGGCGACGGCCATGGCGCGGGCAATGGTTTGCCAGTACGGCATGAGCGACAAGGTCGGCATGGTGCAATACGGCAACGATGACGAATTTGTTTTCCTCGGGCGCGAGATGGCCCGCACCAAGGTTTACAGTGAAAACACGGCGCGGGAAATTGACGAGGAAATCAAGCGCATCATTGACGACGGTTACAAGACGGCGCAGACCCTGATTTTTACTCATCGCAGCAAGCTGGAGTTGATTGCCAACGCGCTGCTGGAATACGAAACCCTCGACCGTTTGCAGGTCGAGGAAATCATCCGGACCGGCAAATTCACCCCGCCGCCGCCCAAGCCAACCGGTGGAACGATTTTGGGCGCCCCGGCCGGCACGCCCCTGCCCGAAACCCCGGCCAAACCCATACCTCCGACTTTGCCCGGATTGGGAACACCCGCACCGGCGCCGGTTTAAGAATCACTATTCTCGATTTACGTTTGACGCGATTGTTGGCAATTGCCGGGAGGACGCGTCAACTCCGATAAGTCGCGAGCACGCGACCAGAGTCGGTGTCGTAAATCCCACAGCGCAATTCACTTGCCTTTTTCCAGCGATTTCAAATCCTCGGCCAGAAACTGCGTCACGTCCTTGAACCGGGCAACGTTGTCCGGATTCATCGCCATCAGGGTCTGGTGCGCTTCCAGGCAGGTGCGGGTGATTTCCTCGTGGGTCGCATTGGCAGGTTCCGGCATGGTGGTCTGGACTTCACCGGACAGTTGCAACGGGCCGTTGATGATTTTGAACAGGTGCAAGGCGCCCAGATTTTCGAGCAGCTCGGTGATGCGGGCGTTGGGATTGGACAACTCGACGCCGCGTTGATTGGGGTCGGGTGCCTGGTTCATTTTCAACCCGAACCCGGCCAGCACGCCGAGGAACGTGCTGTCCATCAGCACGCATTCCGACAGGTCGATGATGAAATGGCGGTAGCCTTTCTGCGCCAGGCCGGTCAGCAGCGCCTTGAAATCGGGGCTGAACGAGAAATTGGCGCGGCCGGAGATTTTCACACAGGCAAATTCCTTGCCGACCAGTACGAGCAATTTTGCAGACGACGTTGGCATGCTTTATTTATAACCCATTCTATGCGTTTACGCTGCCGCGGACGGCAGCACGATTTGTACGAGCGCTTCCTGCAACACCAGCGCCTCGTCCAGCCCGCTGGATACCAGCCGCCGGTTGCAACGCAATAGCAAATCCATGGCCCGGACCAGTTCGGTCACGCTGTATTTCTTCGCTTGCGGCAGGGCTTTGTATAGCACATACGGGTTCAACGCCAGCGGATTAAATCGCCGGTCCGACGGCAGCTCGGCGGCCGGGACGTGCTCCAGTTGCGCCTTGAACCGGTTGTAATCCATCTCCGGCCGGATCCAGCCTTCGCGCAGCATTTCTTTCAACAGCAGCATGGCGCGCACTTTCGCAATCAAACCGTATAGCAGGCCAATCTCCGATTTCTGCGAATCCGTTTTGACCTCCCACAATTCATCATCCAGCCGCCGGAGCAGGCGGGGCAGGTCGCGGTCACCCAGCGCGTCACCCAGCGCAAACGCCCGCGCTCCCTTGTTCCGGCTGCAAACCGCCACCACATCGGCGATCTCGAGCCGGGGACGGTCCCCGGCATACAGGCAAAGTTTTTCGACCTCGTTGTCGAGCTGGCGCGGGTTGGGTCCGACCCGGTTGACCAGTTCGTCCAGGGCTTCCGCCGAAATTTCCTTCTGCCGGTCGCGCACAGCCGTGCGCGCCGCGATCTCCGCCCGCTCCGCCCAGTCGCGGTCGTCCATTGACCACCCGGAAAAATTTTCCACAGTCCCGAGCTTGTCGAGCGTTTTGAAGAAGGTCTTGCGCTTGTCCACCTTGCCCGCGCTGATGAGCAGCCGGACGCCCGCCCACTTGAACCGCTTCAGTTCCTCCGCCAGTTCCGCCAGCGTTTCGGTGACGGCCGAGGCGGCGGCGGTGCGTTCGTCGCCGAGAAAATTGCAGTCGCGCAGCCAGATCACCTTGCCGGAACCGAAAAAGGGCAGGGTTTGCAGCGCTTCGCGCATCCGTCCCAGGACAGTCAGCGCCTCGCCGCTGTTGGCCACGGCGGCCTCGATGATTTCGTGGTCCATGCCACCCAGTTCATCGCTCCATTGCTGGAAGAGCTGTTTGGCGCGTTGTTTGACGGCGAATTCGTCGTCACCGCAAATGAGAGCCAACGTGGGTGGGGGCTTGGCGGGGGACATTTTATTCGGCTTCGCTGCCGGTCTCATTGATCCGGTTCAGCACCTCGCTCATGTCCTCAACCTGTTCAAAAAGCTGGGAAGCCACGAAAATGGGCTTTTTTTGCGCGGCGGCGATCGCGAGGCAATCGCTGGGGCGGGCATCCACTTCGACGATTTTCCGGGCCAGTTCATTTTGCTGCTGCAAAATGAGCCGGGCGAAGTAGGTGGAATTCTTCAGGTCGGTGATGACGACGCGTTCGACATTGATGCCGAAGCCCTGGAAAATGCGGTTGATGAGGTCGTGGGTGAGGGGGCGTTCCTTGGGCGTCTGGCGCAGGAACATGCCGATGACCGCGCCCATTTGCGGCTCGACGTTGATCACAAAAACCTTGTCATCATTGCCGACAAACAATGCGCAACCACTGTTGGCGGGAAGGATACCCCTGATCTGCACCGGTACGACATCGTGCTTCATAGACATCACTTTACCTCCAAACCGGGGAAATACAAGCCTTTCGCCATGTCCAGGAGGATATATGTGGCTCATCGCCTAGCGGGGTAACTCCACCCTAGATCATGCAGGCTTTGTTCGGCAATCGGAAAATCCGGCTTAAGCCGCAATGCTTCCTTGAATTGTTCAATGGTTCCATCCCGTCGTCCCAATCGAAACAACTCACAACCCAGGTTATAATGGATCTCGGGACTGGTCGGATAAAAAACGTAACTCGTGACCCGTGATCCGCGACAGACGCGACTCCGTTCCTGTCCTGACACGTGCCACTTGTCACCTGCTGTGCATACCACGCAATGCCCGATTGGGTGGCATTCTTACGGGTTTGACGAGGCTGCCAGTTCCTCCAATCGCTGTTTTGCCAGTTTTAAGTCGGGATTTAATCTCAAGGCTTCCTTGAATTCGCTTATCGCCTGGTCACGATTTCCCAATTCAACAAATACGCACCCGAGGTCAAAATGAACACCCACGTCCCTGGGAGCGAGGCGGACCGCCTCACCCAATTCCTGCGCCGACTCAGCATACAGCCCAAGCCGCTCCAAAACGACGCCCAGGTTCATGTGCGGATTCATCATAGTTGGATTCAATCGGATGGCCGCGCGATAATATTTCGCCGCTTCCAATTTTTCTCCCTTGCCCTGAAAATAATAACCCAGGTTGTATTCGGCCGTATAATTGTTTCGGGTTATCGCGATGGCATGCTTAAACAGGGTCTCGCTGTTTTGCCAGTAAGCCAATTGCTGGCGCGCCACAATTGCCAGAACCGCCAATACCAATCCGGCCGCCGCGCCCCGGCCCACAGCTGGCACGTTCCAGATGCGGCACAGCTCCGCTCCGCCCCAAGAAATAATGACGAATATTCCGATCAACGGCACATAGACATATCGATCCGCCATCGCCTGATCACCCACTTGAACCAATCCGATCACCGGCACCAACGTTCCCAAAAACCAAAACCAGCCGCTTATTAAAAACGGCCAACGCCTGCCCCAATGCCATGCCGCCCAACTGACAACCAAAACCGCTATTGTCGCCCCCATCGCCAATAAAAGCGGCCATTGGCTTGGATACGGATAAAAAACCGTCAAGTGTTCCGGCCAAAATGTTTTGCCCAAATAACGATTGTAGGCAATGACCGCGTTTTCCATCCGCCCGCTCAATGGATACTGCACAAACGTTTGCACCGCCTTGCCCTGCACCACATAGGTCACCACGCCCGTAATTATCGCCAACACAAAGAAGGGCGCCTTCTCCCATGCCAATCGCGGCAACCGTTCCCGCCAATCCACCAACAAACTGGCTTGCCATCGCCCCAGCGGCCAGCTATCCAGCAATAGCAGTATGAGGGGCAGACTCACCAACATCGGCTTGCTCATCAACCCACACGCAAACGCCGCCAAAGCCAGCCCATAAAACAAGGCAGGGGGGGTCTGGGGGTTTCCGCTTTCTTGCCGCTGACGTTCCTCAACATAACGACCATACGCCAGGAGGCTCAGCAGCCAGAAAAAGGTGCTTAATACATTCTTGCGCTCTGAAATCCAGGCCACCGATTCAACGTTCAGCGGATGAATGGCAAAGAGCCCTGCTGCGAATGCGCTAGGCCAATGCGAACCTGTCAGCCGCCGCAACAGCAGAAATAACAGAATGCTGTTGGCCGCGTGATAAACCACATTGGTTACATGCGGCCCGGCCGGACTGCCGCTGGCGAAAAAGGAAACATCAAACATCAATGAAATCCACGTCAACGGATGCCAGTTGGCCGCTGTTCCGGTGCTAAAGGCCCATCGAATCCCCTGCCAACTCAATCCATCTTGAACTTGCGGATTTCCCGAAAAATAATCTTCGTCATCGTAGGTGATGGATTCGAATCCATAAACCGGCCAAAACAAGACAAACACTGCCGTCGCCATAGCCAACAGCAAGCAGACGTTTCCCGGTCTGGCGAAGAAATCAATTTGATTCGGCCTCTTTCGCATTCCACCACTGGATGTTCTATTTTCCGGCGTAAGGGAGATTCGTTTGGTTTGTAACCACTCCCAGCTGTTGCAGCCGCAGTTCAGCCAGCTCGAAGCCAGGTTTTAGCTTCATGACTTCTTTGAATTGTTCGATGGCTTTGTCGCGATTCCCCAAATCAACGTATACACAGCCCAAGTCGAAATGGACGCTAAAGTCCTGAGGCGCCAGCCGGATTCCTTCGCTATATTCCTTTACCGCTTCATTGAGTTGTCCGGTCCTTTCCAGAACAATCCCAAGATTTTTATGCGCATCCGCTAGGGCAGGACTAATTTTAATGGCGGCACGATAATACTTGATCGCCTCCAGCATCTGGCCTTTGCCGGCAAAATAGAAACCGAGATTGTAATTGGCCAGACAATTATTTGGCGTCACAGCGGCAGCATGTTTGAACAATGTTTCTGTATTTTTCCAACAAGCAAGCTGGGAGCGGGCGACGAGACCAGAGGTGGTCAGGAGCAGTATAGCGACTGTGGCCGCGATCGTTTCGGGAATCCGCCAGTGCGTGAACACGCTGGCGGCACCCCAGGACACAATGATGAAGATGCCAAGCAACGGCACATAGGCGTAGCGATCGGCCATGGATTGCGCTCCCACCTGTACGATCCCAATCACCGGCACCAGTGTTCCCAAAAACCAAAACCAGCCAACGCTCAGAAATGGCCAGCGTCGCCCCCAATGCCACATTGCCAGACTGGCCATGACAATCAATCCAGCAGATGCCCCTGCTGCCAACATCGGCCAATGTCCCGGATGAGGGTAATATACTGCGAGATTTTCCGGCCAGACGGCCTTTCCCAGGTAACGGCAATAGGAAATCCAGGCGTTCTCTATCCGTCCACCAATGGGAAAAAGGTCAACTGTTTGCCTTGCCTTGTCCTGTGCCAGATAAGTCACCACACTCACGATGGCGGCAAGCAGAAAGAATGGCGCTTTCTCCCAAACCAGGCGTGGCAACCGCTCCCGCCAATCAGGCAGCGAATCCATCCGCCAGCGGTTCAACGGCCAGAAATCCAGCAGCAGCAGCACACAGGGCAGCGTTACCAGCATCGGCTTGCTCATCAAACCGCACCCAAACATCACCAGAGCGAGGACATAAAAGCAACCTGGCCTGAACTTGGTCTTTTGTCCGGCGGCATTTGGCCGATTCCGTTCCTCGATATAGCGGGCGTAGGCCAGCAGAGTCAATAGCCAGAACAGCGTGCTCAACATGTTTTTGCGCTCGGAGATCCAAGCGACCGATTCCACGTTCAAAGGATGCACGGCGAACAATCCCGCTACCAAGGCGCTCCGCCCGTGCGCCCCGGTCAATCGGCGTAAAACCAAAAAGAGCAACACGCTGTTGGCGGCATGATAAACCAGGTTGAAGAAATGTGGACCGCTGGGATCGCTACTGGAAAAAAATGAAACATCGAACATCAGAGACAGCATGGTCAACGGATGCCAAATAGCTGCCGTTGTTGTGGTGAAAGACCAAACAATCCCGCTCCCGGTTAGCCCGGCTTTAACATGCAAATTTTGGGCAAAATATTCCCAATCGTCGTAATTGACGAAATCATAGCCGGCGGCCGGCCAATATAGAATAAAGACCGCGCTGGCCAGGAGCAGGCAGACGATTATCGCATCCTGATGAAGAGCAAGAGTACGGGCTTTCGGTTGCATGTCAGTTTTGATCAGGTTCCCACAGATTAAACTGTAGAAGGCGAGTTGGCAGCTGCAATAAAAAAACGGGCGGAGCAAAAACTCCGCCCGTCTCGAAAGTAATGCGGGGAACTATTTCCGCCGGCGTATTAAGGCCATCATGGCCACGCCACCTATCGCCGCCATCGCCAAGGTGCCGGGTTCGGGTACGGCTTCAACGCTGGCAACTGTATTTCCGATATTCAATTCATCGATTTGCTCGCTCCCACCAACGTTCCCAGTAGTTGCATTGCCAGCATTGCTTGATATGCGAATACCATTCAACGCGGACCAATCCTGTGTCGTCCAAGTCAAATCGGCTGCACCGACAGGTTCAGCTCCGGTTAAGGTTGGATTGATCCATACACTAATTGTATCTGCCGATGTTATGACGTTATCCAGTGAAAACTTAATCAGAATAAACGAGGTGGCAGCATAGGTGGCCACAGAAGACTGCAAAGGTGCCGTGCTGCTAAGCGTCCCATTTCCTCCAGCAATTCCATTGACACTCCAAAGAGAAATATTCGGATTCACGGTTCCTGAGTTTGCAGCACTGATATTGGGCGTACCAATATCAAGACGTTCTTGACCTGACCCCGACGCTGTGGTGGCACCACCAAGAAACATTACGGTTGACTGACGGAACAGGCCCGCTGCTGAAGATGGTGTTTCAAGCCCCTGCCACAGATAACTAACCCAAAGCGTGTTACCATTTGCGGCGCCTAAAGAACCGAAGGTTACACCCGTTCCCAACATTATTTCCGGTATGGAATTGCCTGATGTGGCTCCTCCTGCAGAAATCAGGCTGCCCCCAGAAGTATTCAAACCAGCATATGTCATACTGGTTGCTTGAACTTCTGTCGTCGGGTTGGGGTCAGCCTTGCTGTTCCAATACCCTAAATTTGCATTAACCGATGCGACTTGCGGTAGCCAACCAAAAGCCCCGGATCCCGGCACCGCTTGGGTTCCAATACCAGCTCCGGTGCCGTAGTTAAAGCTCTCGGAAGCGGTTTGCGCGCGGACTGTGACCGCCGCAACAAGTGAGACTCCAAGGGTTAAGGCCAATGTGTTGAGAGACTTTTGCATATTGTGTTCGTTTGAGTTGTTGTACTTCGTTCGCTGATTAATTCTATTATCCATCATTAGGTCTCTTTTGCCACTGTTTTATTTTATTATTCTTGATAGAATCCTTGCGTTTTTTGCCATTGGCCCCGGCACAGTAAATCCATTTTACCAGTATTCCATCGGCGTTTAAACCGGAGACTTTAGTGGAGATTTCAACTATTTCATCCGTTTCAGCAGCAGGCCGCAGCCCGGGCCGAATCGTAATTCAAATAGGGCCCCAGCCATTTCTCGGCTTCCGCCAAAGTCAGGCCTTTCCGGTCGTGATAATCCAGCAACTGATCGCGGCCCAGCTTGCCGACGGCGAAGTATTTGGAGTCGGGATGGGCAAAGTAAAGGCCGCTCACACTGCTCGCCGGCCACATGGCACAGCTTTCGGTGAGCTGAATGCCGGTGTTTTTCTCCACGTCGAGCAATGACCATAAAATCCGCTTCTCGGTATGGTCAGGACAGGCGGGATAACCCGCCGCCGGCCGGATGCCGCGGTATTTTTCTTCAATCAACTCGTCCGGGGCGAACGGCTCGTTTTTACCATAACCCCATTCGCGACGGGCGCGCTGATGCAGAAATTCGGCAAACGCCTCCGCCAGCCGGTCGGCCAGCGCCGCCGCCATGATGGCGTTGTAATCATCATGGTCCGCCTTGAACTTTTTGACCAGTTCATCCAGCCCGTGCCCCGACGTTACGGCAAACGCGCCAATATAATCCTTGGACGTTGAAGGTTGAATGTTGAGCGTTGAAGGTTTCGGTGCAATGAAATCCGCCAGGCACCAGTTCGGCGTGCCGTCGTCCTTCACGACTTGCTGGCGGAGAAAATGGAACCGGGTCAGAACCTTTGCTCGCGATTCGTCGGTGTACAGTTCCACGTCGTCGCCCACCCGGTTGGCGGGAAAGAACCCGTACACGCCGCGCGGCGCAATCAATTTTTCACCGACCATTTTACCCAGCAACTCCTGGGCGTCGGCGAACAGTTTTCGCGCTTCCTCGCCGTGCCGCTCATGCTGAAGAATCTTAGGATAGACGCCGCGTAATTCCCAGGTGTGAAAGAACGGCGACCAGTCGATGAATGGCACCAGCTCGGACAGAGAAACCGGGCAGGGCGCTTCACTCCGTGCGCGCAGTTCCGAGGCGGGCACGGGACTGCCCGTCCTGCCATCATCAGGTGATAAAACCCGCGCTCCGGTAAATTCCGGTTTGGGCAAATCATCGTATTTGAGCTTCGGCGGGTTGGCCCGCGCCTGTTCAATTGAAACCAGTTTGACGCTCTGGCCGGCGTGCTGGGCGCGGACGCGGTCGTATTCCTCCCGGATTTGCGCCGCGTACTTTGGCCGATGCTCCGCGCTGATCAGGTTGCTGACCGCCGGCACCGCCCGCGAGGCGTCCAACACGTGCACCACCGGCTGGCCGTAACCAGGCGCAATCTTCACCGCCGTGTGCGCCTTGCTGGTCGTCGCGCCGCCGATCAGCAACGGCAGTTTCAGGCCTTCGCGTTCCATCTCCCGGGCCACGTGCGCCATTTCGTCGAGCGACGGCGTGATCAGCCCGCTCAACCCGATGATGTCCACGTTCTGTTCGCGGGCGGTCTGCAGAATTTTCTCGCACGGCACCATCACCCCGAGGTCGATGACCTCGTAGTTGTTGCAACCGAGCACGACGCCGACAATGTTTTTGCCGATGTCGTGCACGTCTCCCTTGACGGTGGCCATCAAAATTTTTCCGGCGTTTTTGTGCACACCGCCGGCGGCCTTCTTTTCCGCTTCCATGAACGGCAGCAGGTACGCCACGGCCTTTTTCATCACCCGCGCCGATTTCACGACCTGCGGCAAAAACATCTTGCCCGACCCGAACAAATCGCCGACGACATTCATACCCGCCATGAGCGGACCTTCAATGACCAGTAACGGCCTGCCGTGCTTCTGGCGCGCTTCCTCGGTGTCCTGGTCGATGAAATCCACGATGCCCTTCACCAGCGCGTGGCTGAGGCGTTCCTCGACCGTGCCGTGACGCCAGGCATCCTCGACGACCTCGGTCTTGCCTTTTTGTTTCACCGATTCAGCGAACTTGATGAGGCGCTCGGTGGCGTCCGGCCGGCGATTGAGCAGCACGTCCTCAACCAGTTCGAGCAGGTCCTTGGGGACCTCCTGATAAACGGCCAGCAGGCCTGGATTGACGATGCCCATGTCGAGTCCGGCCTTGATGGCATGGTAAAGAAACGCGCTGTGCATCGCCTCGCGCACGGCGTTGTTGCCGCGGAACGAAAATGAAACGTTGCTGATGCCACCGCTGACTTTGGCCAGCGGGAGGTTGTGCTTGATCCAATGCGTCGCCCGGATGAAGTCCGCGGCGTAATTCGCGTGTTCTTCCATGCCCGTGCCGACCGTCAGCACGTTGGGATCAAAAATGATGTCCTGGGGTGGAAACCCGACCTGCTGGACGAGCAGATCATAGGCACGCCGGCAAACTTCGATGCGCCGCTCGAACGTGTCCGCCTGGCCGCGTTCATCAAAGGCCATCACCACCACGGCGGCGCCGTAACGCCGCACCACCTTCGCCTGCCGTAGAAATTTTTCCTCGCCTTCCTTGAGTGAGATTGAATTCACGATGCCCTTGCCCTGCAAACATTGCAGCCCGGCTTCAATGACCTCCCACTTCGATGAATCCACCATTACCGGCACCTTGCAGATATCCGGCTCGGAAGCCACGAGATGCAGGAACCGCGTCATGGCTGCGACGCCATCGATCATTCCCTCGTCCATGCAGACATCGATGACCTGCGCGCCGTTCTCAACCTGCTGGCGGGCAATGGCCAGCGCCGCTTCGTAATCGCCGGCCTTGATGAGTTGGGCGAACTTCGGCGACCCGGCCACGTTCGTGCGTTCGCCGATATTCAGGAAATTCGAATCCGGCCGGACGGTTACCGCATCCAGGCCGCTCAGGCGCAGGTACGGCTCGACGCTCGGGACGGCACGGGGCGGCAGGCCGCGCACGGCTTCGGCGAGCAATTTAATGTGCGCCGGCGTGGTGCCGCAGCAACCGCCGACGATGTTAAGCCAGCCGTTCTGCGCCCATTCCTTGAGCTGCGGCGTGAGGGATTCCGGCGTTTCCGGAAAACCGGTCGGCAACAGCGGGTTCGGCAGCCCGGCGTTCGGATAAGCGCTGACGTAAACGGGCGCCACGCCGGATAGCTCCTCGATTAGCGGACGCAGCTCCTTTGGCCCGAGCGCGCAGTTCATTCCCACGGAGAGGAGAGGCACGTGCGACACCGAATTCCAGAACGCTTCCACCGTCTGCCCGGTCACCCCACGATTGCTGCCCGCCTGGATGAAGGTGACGGAGGCGAGGATGGGAACACGCTTTTGGTAGGGCGCCTCACTCCGTGCGCGCCGTTCTGCGGCGGGCAGGGGACTGCCCACCCTGCCTTCAACGGTCTGTATTCCCTGTTCGTCGAAAATCTTCTGGATGGCAAAGAAAGCTGCCTTTGCGTTCAACGTATCGAAGATGGTCTCAACCAGCAACAGGTCGGCGCCCCCATCGAGCAGGCCGCGCACCTGGTCGCCGTAGGCTGTGACCAGTTCGTCATAGGTGCAGCCGCGCGCCGCCGGATTGTTCACGTCGGTCGAGATGGACGACGTTTTGGTCGTCGGCCCGATGGCCCCGGCAACAAAACACACGCGGTCCGGATGGGCGGCCATGAATTTGTCGGCGGCCCGGCGCGCGCACTCGGCGCCGGCCTTGGACGATTCATAAGCCAGCGATTCCAGCCCGTAATCCGCCAGCGAGATGGCCTGGGAATTAAAGGTGTTGGTTTCGATGATATCTGCGCCGGCCTCGATATACTGGCGATGGATGTCCTCGATGATCTGCGGCTGGGTGAGGTTGAGCAGGTCGATGCAGCCCTGGAGGTCCCGGCCATGCCAATCCGCAAAACGGGCACCGCGAAAATCGGCCTCCGTCAGCCGTCGTTGCTGCACCATCGTGCCCATCGCACCGTCGAGGACGACGATCCGCTTGCGCAACAGTCGCTGGAGTTGTTCAATTTTGTCCGGCATGAGCTTATGCTCCATTAATGGAGCTGCAAAGTAATGGAAAACCTCCCGCTCTGCAAATAAAAAATCAACGTATCTTGATGCGATGATATGATATATGAAATCCGACGGACGAAGCCTGAAATCGGAAGGAAATCCGTTCGGTGTCCACGCTTCAGCGTGCTGCAAATCCCACGACGAAATCGGCGCGGATGCCTTACTGCCTGAGCGGGGAGAGGACCGGGGTGAGGGATTTGACCCAGAAACATCCCCAAAATCAATGTACTTCCTCTATTTGTCGTCGTTGGTCACCTGCAACCATCACTTTTTGTTTTTGATGCGTCCGATTTTGGCTTTTCCGGCTTCGTTCGTTGACACCGTCCGGTCGTTTGTTAGATTCGACGCGCTTCATTTCAGCGGAATTCTCCTGCGAAATTGAGCGGCAACAAGTTTGGAATTAGACAATTATGGCTAAAACATCGAAATACGTTTATCTGTTTGGCAACAAGAAGGCGGATGGCAATGGTTCCATGAAACCGCTGCTCGGCGGCAAAGGCGCCAACCTCGCCGAAATGTCCCGCATCGGCCTCCCGGTGCCCCCCGGCTTCACCATCACCACCGAGGTCTGCACTTACTATTACCAGAACAAAAAGACCTACCCGAAGGTCCTCGACGCCCAGGCCCGCGAAGGCATCGCCTTCATCGAGAAGATCATGGGCACGAAGTTCGGCGACAAGAGCGCCATGCCGCTGCTCGTCTCCGTCCGCTCCGGCGCACGCGATTCCATGCCCGGTATGATGGACACCATTCTCAACCTCGGCCTCAACGACGAAACCGTGCTCGCCCTGACCAAAGCCACCAAGAACGAGCGTTTCGCGTGGGACTGTTACCGCCGTTTCATCCAGATGTACGGCGACGTCGTCATGGGCGTCCAGAAGCGCCCGAACGAAGACCATGAGCCATTCGAAGTCGTCATTCACAAACTCAAGCACGATCGGTATCACAAGGAAATCGAAGACACGAAGATGACCGTCAAGGATCTCAAGGAACTGGTGAAACGGTTCAAAGCCTTGATCAAGGAGTACACCGGCAGTGAATTTCCGCAGGACCCGTGGAAACAGCTCTGGGGTTCTGTCGGCGCCGTGTTCGGTTCCTGGATGAACGACCGCGCCATTGTCTACCGCCGCAAATACGGCATCCCCGCCGAATGGGGCACCGCGGTCAACGTCCAGGCCATGGTTTACGGCAATACCGGCGACCAATCCGGTTCCGGCGTGGCCTTCACTCGTGACCCCGCGACCGGTGAAAAGGTTTTCTACGGCGAATTTCTCATCAACGCCCAGGGCGAAGACGTCGTCGCCGGCGTGCGCACGCCCGACCCCGTCGCTAAACTCAAGACCGTCCTGCCCAAGACCTTTGCGGAGCTGGAACTGGTCCGCAAGACTCTCGAATCGCATTTCAAGGACGTGCAGGACTTCGAATTCACGATCCAGGATGGCAAGCTGTTCATGCTCCAGACCCGCAACGGCAAACGTACCGGCCTCGCCGCCGTCCGCTTCGCCATTGAGATGGAAAAGGAAAAGCTCATCGACTGGAAGACGGCCATCAAGCGAGTGCCGGCCGACCAGCTCGACCAGGTGCTGGCGCCCGTGTTCGATCGCAAGGCGGTCAAGGCCGCCCGATGCATCGCCAAGGGCCTCCCGGCCGGTCCCGGCGCCGCCACCGGCAAGATGTATTTGAATGCCGAGCGCGCCGTTATCGCCGCCGAGAAGGGCGAAAAAGTCCTGCTCGTCCGCAACGAAACCTCCCCCGAGGATTTGCGCGGCATGATCGCTGCCGAAGGCATCCTGACGGCCAAGGGCGGTGTCAGCTCGCACGCGGCGCTCGTCGCCCGCCAGATGGGCAAGGTCTGCGTTTGCGGCGCCGCGGCGCTCCAGATTGATTACGCTGCCAAAACCATGACCGTGGACGGCAAGACCTACAACGAAGGTGACTTCCTCTCCATCAGCGGCACCGTTGGCGAGGTTTATCCCGGCCAGATCCCGACCGCCGCGTCGGAAATCGTCCAGGTGCTCGTCGAGAAATCACTCAAGCCCTCGGAAAGCCAGACCTACCTGAACTTCCAGAAGCTCATGGATTGGTGCGCCAAGGCCACCAAACTCCAGGTTCGCACCAATGCCGACACGCCGGAACAGACCGCCAACGCCGTCGCGTTCGGCGCCAGCGGCATCGGCCTGTGCCGCACCGAGCACATGTTCTTCGAAGGCAATCGCATTGACGCCATGCGTGAAATGATCCTGGCCGACACCAAGGACGACCGGAAGGCCGCCCTGGCCAAAATCCTGCCTTACCAGCGGGAGGATTTCGTGGGCATGTTCAAGGAATTGAAAGGGCTCCCGGCGACGATCCGTTTCCTCGACCCGCCGCTGCATGAATTCCTGCCGCACGAAGGCACGGCGCAGGAAGACCTCGCCCAAAAAATGGGTGTGCCCGTCGAAAAAATCAAACAGCGCGTGAAGGAACTCCACGAGTTCAACCCCATGCTCGGGTTCCGCGGCTGCCGCTTGGGCATCGTCTTCTCGGAAATTTCCGAGATGCAATCGCGCGCGGTGTTCGAAGCCGCCGCTGAAGTCCAGAAGGCCGGCATCAAGGTGAAACCCGAGGTAATGATCCCGCTCGTCGGGTTCAAGAAAGAGCTCGACTTGCAAGTCGAGGTGGTTCACCGCGTGGCCAAGGAAGTCATGGCCGAGAAGAACGTGAAGCTCATTTACATGGTCGGCACGATGATTGAAGTGCCGCGCGGCGCGCTGACGGCCGACGAGATCGCGCAAACCGCCGAGTTCTTCAGCTTCGGTACCAACGACCTGACGCAGACCTGCTTGGGCATGAGCCGCGACGACAGCGGTTCGTTCCTGCCGGCTTATCAGGAACACGAAATCGTGAAGAAAAATCCGTTTGCCACGATTGACCAGGCCGGCGTAGGCCAGCTCATCAAGATGGCCGCGGAGAAGGGGAACAAGACCCGTCCTGGCATCAAACTGGGCATCTGCGGCGAGCACGGCGGCGACCCCGAAAGCGTGAAATTCTGCCATCGCGCCGGCTTGACCTATGTGAGTTGCAGTCCCTTCCGCGTGCCGGTGGCCCGTCTGGCCGCCGCGCAAGCCGCCCTCGAAGACGAAGGCGCTAAAAAAAGCAAATAATGAGGCGTTCGGCCTCTGGCCGAATTCAACGAGCCGCTCCGGGAAACCAGAGCGGCTTTTTCGTTGTCATGCCCGAAACTTCGTTGAAATCGCCCATGCGTCACTTCGTGCGCGCCGCTCTTTCGGCTCACGGTAGCTGTTCCTTGCCGACCCGCCGCGCAGCTGCCTGGCTCACTCCGCAGGTATCTTGTTCTCGTCGCGCAAAAGTCAGTGCTCCAAATGAACACTTTCCTTTACCGTGCATCTAACGAATGAATCCCAATTAAAACTATGAATATCAACCGACGGAAGTTCCTCATCACGGGCCTGAGTTATTCGGCAGTTGTGGCCTCGGCCCGACTCCCGGCTCAAGAAACGAACCAACCGCCGAGCGTTCCCGACAGCAAGCTGCCGGCCGAAGTGGTGAGAAAACGCGGCCCTCAGGCACTTGAGCAGGTGTACGCATTCGTAGGGGCGGGGCACCGCGACCTTGCGCGGGTAAAGGAAATGATCGTTCAAGATCCGCAATTGGTTTTCGCTGCGAGAGATTGGGGCGGCGGAGATTGGGAAACAGCGCTTGGCGGCGCGTCACACACGGGTCACCGGGAAATCGCGAGATACCTGTTGTCACAAGGCGCACGGATCGACAGCTTCTGCGCAGCGATGTTGGGAGAGCGCGACTTGATGCTTGCACTCCTGAAGGCCGAACCTTCCGTCACAACCACGAAAGGGCCCCATGGCTATACATTGCTCTATCACGTTGCGATCAGCGGCGACGTGTCGGTTGCCGAGGCGATGAAACCACTCTTGCCCGCCGAGGCCAAGGATTACAACCAGGCACTGAGCGCCGCGGCGCGCGACGGCCATCTGGAGATGACGAAATGGCTCCTCAAGAATGGCGTCACCGACCCGAACGTTCCAGATGGATTTAACAAAACCGCGTTGATGTTTGCCGTCGAAAAGAAATTCCCGGAGATTGAAGCCGAACTTCGGAGTCATGGTGCCGATGAAAAGGAAAAGTGAACCGGAATATGCCAAGTGTCAAAACGGTCTTCCTGAATTGGGCCAAATCGCGGTTTGGCCGAATATCTGTTCCGCCGTCACTTGTCGAGCGATCCAGTCAGATAGCGATATCTCGACAAGGTTGCTAAAATCAGCGGTCAGATGTCTAATTTTGAGGCGGTATTCCCTAAAGCTTCGTGAATAAACATATCGCTGGGCGACTTTACCTAAAAAGCCCCCGACGGTTCATCCACTTCCAGTGTGGCGGTGGTAACCCTCACCTTGCCTTCGACCGCCACTGGTCCGCTGATAGCGAGCAACGGTGTTTACACCGTCGTCACAAACACCGTTTTGCTTCCGCCGGCGCCCGGGGTGTTGAGCAACGTCATAATCCTGCAAGGTCCCCAGGATTACCACCGGCCTCCGCTCTGCAATTTAAATGGATTCGGAAGACATGGCCGGTAGATCGTTTTAGTCACTTCACTCTTTCAGATCCCTGTCCAACAAACAGCCAGTCTGGCAGGTGGTGGCGCAATTGCCGGACACGATTACTTCCTGAATGCCAGCGCGGAGATGCACATTTTCGCGGGAGAATATCGGCACACTTATTGCATACCTTCGGGCAATAAAATGAATTGCAATCAGATACGTCCGGAAACAACCGAACCAACCGTTAATGGCGAAAATGGCGGCAATCCCGTCATCGGAAAACTTCGCCGCAAGCTCGGCTTGACGTTTGTCTTGTCCAATCCATTCAAGGTTCCTGTGGCCCAATTGCCCGCCCGGCCGGAGGAAACCAGCCCCGCCAAAAAGGCGAAACCATGACCCATTTACGGTAGGGACGGTCCACCCGGGCCGTCGGCCGCCCGCGCCCGGCGCGACGGCGTCCTACCAGACGATATCTGCCGCCCCTCCCGCAACGCGGGACCGGGCGGCGATTATTTTTTGGGCGCCATTTTGTAGTATCCAAACCCTGACCCCCTGACTAATCTCCCGGCACACTTCATTAAAATGAATTTATGAATAAGAAAATATTCCTGATTACGGCCACCCTGGCAGCGGGTCTCTGGGTGGGTTGCAACAAAGCCGGCAAGTTAGACCAGGCCTCGACCTTCAAACCGCCCTCGGGTCCGGTGGAATTGAAAGTGAAATGGCCGATGGGTGAACGCGTGGTCCAAAGCTTCAGCCTGAAACAATCTTCTGAAGTCACCGTGCCAAACCAGCCCAATCCCATCCAGCAGGACATAACCCTGGTGCAGCAATACGGACTCACCGTGCAGAAGGAGAACCCGGATGGCAGCCACGAGGTGGAAATGGAATTCCTCGGCGTGCAGATGACGATGACCATGAATGGCAAATCCATGGTCAATTTTGATTCGGCAAAAAAGTCGGAAGCTAAAGCAGATCCGATGGCCTCCATGTTCGAGAAGGTTGTCGGTGCCAAGATTCATTATTTCCTGGACGCCAGCAACCATGTGGACCGGGTTGAAGGGATTGATGCGCTGCTGAGCCGGATAGGATCATCCGGCGGGCCGGTGGATCCCAGCACCAGCCTCAAAAGCATGTTTAGCGAGAGCTACTTCAAGCAGATCATGGACAGCAGCCGGTATTTGCCGTCCAAACCGGTGCAGCCCGGCGATACCTGGCCGGTTAAAATGGAATTTGAAGCGGCCCCTCTTGGCACCCTGGAACTGGATTATACGGTCGCCTTTCAAAGCTGGGAACAGCACGGTAAACGCACCTGCGCCCGCCTGGAGGTCCAGGGAACCATCAAATCCGAAGGCGACTCCAATGCCAAGGTGGCCGGAATGAGCGTTTCCCTTTCCGACGGCACCACCGCCGGGGTGTCGTGGTTTGACCCGGAACTCGGGATGATTATCGACTCGACTGCGAATCAGGACATGAAAATAAACATGGTCATGCCTGCGCGTTCGCGCACCCCCAACGCCAAACCGCAAACGATTACCAGCATCACGAAACAGGAAATTAGCCTGAAATTGGAATCGGTGAAATAACTCCCGCTTAACAG
>CAYPSF010000077.1:0-19545 GCA_964413165.1 uncultured Bifidobacteriaceae bacterium | reverse complement strand
CCGCGTTCGTATCGATGATCCGGCTGAACTCCGCCGGATCGGCGATTTCGAATGTAGCCGCCCGGACGACATGAACGCCAAGGAAAATCCCCGCGAGAATGACGGCCGATGTCTTTGCGATTAATCTCAAAATTACCTGCTACAGCATAAACTTCCATTGGGGACTACCAAAGCTAAAACGAGCATTGAATCAGCGTTTATTAGCGTCAATCAGCGGTTCAATTTCCGTTCACAGTTTCCAGTTCAATGGTGGCGGGGTCGAGGTCCGGGCCGGTTGCCGTTATCCTGACTTTGCCACTGGCAGTGGTGGATTGGAAGATGGCCAGGCCTCGGCCATGAAAAGCTTTCCGGGTCGGGTCTTGATACGGTTCCGGGCTGTTCACGTCGCCGTTCTCGATGCCCAACAGTTTGGCGGGGCCGCTGATTTCAAACGTCACTTCCGGCCCGGCGTCCGGGACACGCACGCCCTGGGCGTCCACAACCTGAAACTTCAGATGGCAGATGTCCTTGCCATCGGCCTGGAGCCGGGTGGTGTCGGGCGTCAATTCGAGCCGGCGGGCCGGCCCGGCAGTTTGTAACTTGTATTCGCAAACCTCGGCGCCGTTAACGCGGCCCACGGCCTTGAGCACGCCCGGTTTGTACGGAACCGTCCAGCGCAATGCGCCAAACGTGGCTTCGGAAAGGCGCTGGGTCCCAATGAGCTGGTCATTGAGGGTCAAGGTGATTTCGGGGCAATTCGCGTAGCAAAGGACGGTGACCATGGCGTTCGACGGCCAGTTCCAATGTTCCGCGGTCTCGAAGCCGCGCCGACCCGGTCCCCGGTTTCCACCGGCGGCACAAATATAGACCATCGGCTGGCTGCTCCAGAGACTTTGCCGTAACCAGGCGAGGGGTTTCTTGAACCCGCACAGGTCAAGCAACCCGGCGCTGCTGGCACGGTTCGGCCATTCTCCCGCTTCACCCAGGTAATCAATGCCCGTCCAAAGAAACTGGCCGGCCACGTAATCATTGTCCCGCACCGCGGTCCAGGCATCGTAGCGATGGCTGTTTTCGCTGCCGAAGATGATCCGCCGGGGGAATTTTTTGTGGTCATCCGCATAGCGCGGTTCCTGATAATTGTATCCGACCGCGTCCAGCAGTTCCGGCAAGCCGACGGCTTCGGACATTGGCAGATTGGCCAGCGCCGCCGTCACCGGGCGGGTGCGGTCGAGTGATTTCACGGCGGCAATGAGCGGCCGGGCGCGCTTGACCAGGTCCGCCGCGGGCGGATTCCCCGGCTGATAATCCGCGCCCAGCGCCGGGTCTGTGAACGGGTCGTTCGCGTAATCAATCTCGTTACCGATGCTCCAGAGAATCACGCTCGGATGGTTCCGGTCGCGACGGACCATGTCTTGAATGTCGGTGACCGACCATTGCTCGAACACTTCGGCGTACCCGAACCGGCTCGGCAGACCTGCGTTCCGGCCATCGACCCATTTCTTCTTGGATGGCGTGAATTCGTCGAAGGCTTCGTCCTTCACGAGCAAACCCAGCCGGTCGCACAGATCCAGCAGTTCCGGCGCTGGCGGATTATGGCTGGTGCGGATGGCATTGACGCCGATTTCCTTCAACAGACGCAAGCGTCGCTCGAGCACTTTGTCCGGCACCGCTGCGCCGAGGCAGCCGGCGTCGTGGTGAAGGCAAACGCCCTTGAGTTTCAACGGCTGGCCATTGAGCAGAAAACCTTTGTCCGGATCGAAGACGGCGGAGCGGATGCCGAAAGACGTTGTGGTTTCATCCGCCACGGTCGCCCCGGCCTGCAGCCGGCTCCGGAGCGTGTACCGCGTCGGGGAATCCGGCGACCATAATTGCGGCCGGTTGATCTTGATCTTTTGGATCACGGTTTGCACCGTTCCCCGCCCGGCAGCTTCCGTGGTGGTCAGGCTGCCGACGACCCGTCCGTCCGGTCCCAGAATGTCGGATTGCAGCGAAAAGGCTTTTTTTTCGTCGGAACGATTTTCAACCGAGGTTTCGACGCGGACCGCCGCTTCGTCAGCCGTGACTTTGGGTGCGGTCACATAGGTGCCCCAATGGCCGATGTGCAACGGGCCGGTGACGACCAGGCGCACGTCGCGGTAGATGCCGGAACCGGTGTACCAGCGCGAGTCGGCAAATCGCGAATGGTCTACCCGCACCGCGACGACGTTTTCATCCGGACCGAACTTCAAGCCGGGGGTCAGGTCACACGCAAAACTGGAATATCCGTAGGGCCGCGCGCCAACGAACACGCCGTTGATCCAGACTTCCGAGTAATCGTAAATGCCATCGAACTCGATCCTGACGATCCGGCCTTTTTGGCCGGGATCGAGATGAAAATGTTTGTGGTACCAGCCGAGGCCGCCGGGCGCATAACCGTTGCCGCTGCCATAATCGGCGCAGAAGGGCCCTTCGATGCTCCAGTCGTGGGGCACATTCACCTGGCGCCAGTTGGAATCGTCGAAGGCGGGCATGGCGGCGTTGGGAAAATCGCCCTTGCTGAAACGCCAGTCGAAATCAAAGTCCTCAACAGTCCGGGCGGCCGCGACCTGCCGGTCGGGCGCGAGAACGACGTCAGGCTTCTCCGCAATGGCGCTGGTGCGGGCCAGCAGCAATGAAATCGCAGCCCAAGCAAGCTGTCCTGGCAAATTCACTTTCATTTCGCGCCTGTTTTTGAAGTCGTGTTGGTTTTAGCCGGAGCCACCGGTTTTGTCCACCGCCTTCGGCAACTGCCGCCCAAACGCGCCGTGCAGGAACACATCCTCAACCCGCTGTTTACGGCATCGGGGTGCTGAGCTCGACGAGGTGGCCGGAATTATCGCGGAGGTAGGCCACGGTCTGGCCCCAGGGCTTGGTTGCCGGTTCGCTGATGGGGGTGGCTCCGGCGGTCACGGCGCGTTTGAATAATCCCGGAACGTCAGGCGTGGTCAGGGCGATCTCCACGCCCAGCGGTGATTTGTCCGGCCCGGCGGCCACGACTTTCTGTTTCAAATGTTCTTCGGCCAGGGTGACGCTGGCGAAGGCCAGTCGCGTGGTGCCGGTCTCCAGTTCGCCATAAGCCTTGCCGTGGTCGTCGTGGAAAAAGCGTTTGGTCAGGCCAAATGCCTTTTCGTAAAAGGCGAGACTCGCGGCGACATCGTTGACATACAAAATCACGTAACCGAGGGAGGGAGGATTCATATTCAGTTGGTGGTTGATAGTTGATAGTTGATTGAATATTTCAGCGCAATCCTATCACGGCGGGCAGGACAAAGGCGGTCCAACCCAAATAATTCACCACAAAGAAACATAGACACCAAGTCAACGATTCAACCATTCAAATGACAAACGGCACCAGCGCCTTCACCTGCTGGCGATAGGCGGGATATTCATCGGGGAAATGCCGTAACATGAGTGATTCTTCCTGCTTGAGTTTGATCCAAAACCCGATGCCGAACGCCATCAGGCTCAACAGGCAACGCACGCGGCCGATTTCGATGGCCGAGCCGAGACACATCACCAGCAGACCTGTGTAGATGGGATGCCGCACGAAACGGTAAGGCCCCGTCTTTACCAGCTCGTGGCCCTGTTTGAAGGTTACTGTGCTGCTCCAGTTCCCGGCGAGCGTCCGGCGCGCCCAGATCGTCACGAATAACCCGAACACGCAAACCACGGCTCCGGTGGTCCGCGCCCAAGCCGTGCGCGGCATCCACACCAGATTCAGGAGCGCGGGCGGTCCCCCATACATCATCAGGAACCAGCCCAGCCCCACGGGAATCCGATGGGCAAGTGTGGATGCCAGACTTTGCCGTTCCGCGGTCGCCTTCTGCCCGAACGCACTGATCATCCAATAGACGATGAAGACTATCCAGCAACCGATGATGATTGGACCTGAAATCGTTGCCATGATGAATTGGCCTCAGGCTTGGCGTATTCGGTCGGGAAATCAAGTCTCCGCAGGCCGAAAAGCATTTCAACCTCGAAATCTACTGACCACGCCCAATCGTGCAAACGGCCCGGCACGAAAGCGCAGAGATGAGAATTTTTGCCGAGGCCACGGGTCCGCAGCGTCCTGGTGCATATGAATTATCAGTAGTACCTGCAAGCGCGCCACTGAAGCCGGCCAGGAAAGATCGACAACCGGGATGAGCTGGTCGGCGTGGATCTTCAATTCTCTTTGACCTCACGACGTCGGCGTACCCGTTCGGCGAGGGTTTGGACGGCGTCTTTTGGCTGGAGGCCGAAAAGGCTGCGCCACCGGTTGCCGTCGTCGTCGATGCCCAATGCTTTCAGGTAATTGCCATCGATGCCGGACGCCTCGGGATCTTTTTGCCGTTCGTGGGTCAGGGCATTGGCCACGTGGACCGCAGTGAGGAGGGAGAACCGGGTGTCATCCGAATGGTTCGGCCATTCGTGCCAGGCGATGGCTTCCAGAATGGGCAAGGGCAACCGCCAGGTTCCGAGCAGACAGGCGCCCAATTCGGCCAGGGTAATCCCCAGGGCCATCAGTTCCGCTTCGGACGCGCCGATTTTTTTGCTCAACTGGAGACGCCGGACCGTGGCATACATTTGCGGCAAATTTCCGGCCAGGATGAGTTTGCCGATGTCATGCAGCAATCCGGCGGTAAAGGCGGCTTCACCGATGGCGGGATCTTTGGTTTCCGTAAAGGCAATCGCGCGCGCAAAGACGCCCACCTGCACGCTGTGGTTCCAGACATCGGTGACGGAAAACCCCGGGCATTTCGAGGCATCATACTGTGAGAAAACACCCGCCAACAGGATCAACGACCGGATGCGTTCGGCGCCCATGATCATGACCGCTTCGGACATGTCCGTCAGTTCCCGCGCCAATCCAAAGAAAGCCGAGTTGACCACCTGCAGGATTTTGGCCGACATGATCGGGTCCTGCGAAATCAACTGCGCCACGCTGGCCATGGAGCCGTGGGCCGACCGCAACTCATCGGAAACGCGGACGTATAACTCCGGTGCGGCGGGCAATGTCCTGAGCTGGGGCAACAGTTTCTTGATCGCGGGGTTCGACATCCATTGTTGCAACCGTTCGGCTCTTTTCAGCCCGGCAACCAATATCGCCGCGTCGCCTTCTTCGGCCACCGGTGCTATTCCCGCCGCCTGGCAAAGGGCAACCGTGGCGCGTTCCGACAGATTGCAACGGGCCAGACCGATCCGGGTTCCGGTGTTCTTCTGGAGCCGCTTCGCCAATTCATCCCGCTCCGCGTTCCCGGTGTCGATGATCAAAGCGTCGAATTCAGTCTCGGCCAGGAGCCGGCCGGCGGCCAGGCTGTTTTCGGCCAATTGACACTGCCAGGCCGGCTGCAAACTTCGCAGGTCATGCTCGATTTGCTGAAACCACAGCGAATCGCCGCCGACAAAAAGCACCCGCCATCCAATCGGCGGGCGGGCGGGAAGGGGCGGCGGGCCCGATTCGTCCACGGGAGATTTTACTTCCGCATGATTTCGGGGTTCCGCGCGCGGCGATGAATCCGGCAAAGTGCGCCAGTGCTTTCTAAAACCTAAGAAACTCATCCGGTTCGTATATCGGCGGGATGCCGCGAAACTTTATCGGATGTTTGGCGCGGCCGCGGACCGGGCCGCCTGAGGTCGGCGACTGCGACGGTCAGGCGTCGGCTGTCGGTTTGGTGACGGCAACGACGAGGGCCGTCCAGGCGATCAGGGCAATCGAGAGCACAGGTATGAGCCAGAGAGGGAGCGCCTGGTGCGCCTCGGCCACGGTGATGCCGTACGCCTGGGCCACCCAGACGTCCGCACGCAGATTGAATATGGCCAGGATCATTACGCCCAACAGATTCATTTTCCCGCCGAGCGCTGGTCCGATGTCCGCGGCTGAATGGCCGCGCAACTGGATGAAGGACCAGACGGCCAGCATCAACATGGTTGCGGCGGAAATGCCGGTTGCCCAGGCATCATGGGCGTTCCAGGTGATCCGGGGGGCCCACGAAAACATCAGGAAAGTGCCGGCGACCACCAGCGCCAATGTGCCGGACTTGAGTGGAGTTGTGGGCGGTGGTTGAAGCTCACCAGCGGCAACGCGCGCCCGCCGATGCGCGGTGGCCCATCGCACGGCCGTATTGATAAAGGCGATCGTGATGACAAGGAACAACCACCAGAAACCGATTTCGGTCACAAACCGGGCCCGGTCGTTCCATCCGAAATGGTTGGCCAACGCGTGGACGGCATATTCACCGCCCGCGGCCATTCCCAGATAAACGACCCAGAAGGTGACGATGACGGCGATTTGTGTGAGCCGGTCCTTGCGGTCGGTGGTTGTGGAGCGGGCGATGAGGCATTGGGCTCCGACGCCGGCGGCGATTCCCAGAAAAGGGGCCAATGGCAAGAGCCAGGCGGACAGGAAACCTGACTTGGCCGCGGCGGTGCCTTTTGCGCCTGCGCTCAGACCCGCTGCCGCCGGCCCGGCGGCCATTGGCAACATGGCGAGCACCGCGCCTGAAAACGCCTGGCCAGGTGCCGTCCGGCGCAAGGCGCCTTCCACGAACGTCTGCACCTCGTCCTGCAACAGCTTGCGACCGCGCGACAGCCGTTGTTTCACGGCGTCCTCGGTCAAATCCAATGCCACCGCCACGTGTTCGATGGATTGATGCTCGCGGTAATAGAGGACGAGCGGTTCGCGATACAGCTCCGGGATTTTTTCCAGCGACCGCCACAAGATCGCCTCCTCTTCGCGACTGATGGCCTGTTCGGACGGGAGGGCTTCGACGGCGGGCGAATCGTGCGCGTCTTCCAAAGGCGCGGCGTTCAGGGCCGGTTCGCGTCCGTCGCGGAGCAGGCTTTTTTGGATCCGGTGGCGGGCGATGCCGCACAGCCAGGCTCGAAGTTTGGCCGGTTCCCGCAAGGCGCGGAGCTGTTTCCACGCCGCGATGAAAGTTTCCTGGGCCACGTCCTCGCTCCGGTTCACGTTGCCAGTGGCGCTGTAGGACAGGGAACAGATGAGGGTTTGATACCGTTCAACGATGCGGCGGAAAGCGTCCCGGCTTCCGTCCAGGCTTTCGGCCACCAGTTCGGCATCGTTTGGTTCCACGGCAGGCATGGTCTTGAGTGTCATCATATCACCTGACACGTTCCTGAAAAGACTGTTCGGGTGACAGAAAACCGGTAAAAAAGATTGTCCCCTTTGCTCAATCGGCGGCATTTACAGGTAAATGCAGGAACTGGATGACAACGCCCTGTTGCGCGCATACGTCGAGCGCGATTCCGAGGAGGCCTTTGCCGCGCTCGTCACGCGGCACGTCAACAAGGTCTATTCGGTCGCGCTGCGGCACACCGGCAATCCGCATTCGGCCGAGGAAATCACCCAGGCGGTCTTTGTCATCCTGGCAAAGAAATCGCGGCAGCTGGGCAAACGGGTCATTCTTTCCGGCTGGCTGTATCAAACCGCGCGGCTGACCGCCGTGACTTTTATCCGCGGCGCAATCCGGCGCGCCCGGCGCGAACAGGAGGCCTGCATGCAAACCGTTTTGAATGAAAACGAATCCGAGGCCTGGCGGCAGATTGCGCCGCTGCTGGACGCGGCCATGGCCGGGTTGAATGAAACGGACCGTCACGCCGTAGTGTTACGGTTTTTTGACGGGAAGAGCCTCCGGGAAGTGGGCGCGGCTTTGGGGGCGAACGAAGATGCGGCCAAGAAGCGCGTGGGCCGGGCGCTGGAGAAGCTACACCGTTATTTCTCCCGACGCGGCGTGAGTTCGACCACGGCCATCATTGCCGGGGCGATTTCCGCCAACTCCGTTCAAGCCGCGCCGGTGGCGCTGGCCAAATCCGTGACCGCCGTGGCGGTGGCCAAAGGCGTGGCGGCGAGCGGTTCGACTTTAACCCTGATCAAAGGAGCATTGAAAATTATGGCCTGGACCAAAGCAAAAACAGCCATGGCAGCCGGTGCGGCAATCATTTTGGCCGCCGGCACGACCACCGTGGTGGTCGAGAAAATGACCGCACCGTCGGCCGGCAATCTTTCGTGGGCCAACAATCCCAAATATTGGGAACTTGATTTCGGGGACCCGGACCCGCAAAAGTCGATTAAAAATTTTGCTGCCCGAGCCGCCGCATTTGGGGAAAGAATCGGAAAGCTTCCTCCGGTGCTGATTCTTCGACCCACCCGATTCAAAACCAATCTGGGTATGGAAAGCGACAGCGGTAAAATCATCGCGCGCGGACAAAGTTTGGTGATGCTGTTGGGATCTGCTTACGAAGAGCCGGGCGGGCCGGGGTTCGGCAGCCGCATCATTTTGCCGCCCAATTTTCCCGGAGGGAAATTTGACCTGATGCTTACGCTGCCAATTGTTCCGGGCCAGCCGCCGGGAGCAGCGCTCCAGGCAGAAATCAAAAAACAATTTGGCATTGTGGCACGCGTCGAAACCATTGAAACCAACGTGTTGATCTTAACAGTCAAAAACCCCGCCGGGCCGGCGCTGCAGGAAACCAAGGGAGGCATGCCTTCGTATCCCACTCGCAGCCCGCTAAATAAAATATCAATCAGGAACCAGGATTTATCCGGGGTGGCCGCCTGTTTTGGTTCGCTGCTTAAAACCATCGTCCGGGATCAAACCGAAATAGCGGGCCGCTATGACATCGAGTTGCAATGGCAAAGACAGGCAGCGGAAACCGAAGCCGCGGCATTCAAAAGGGCGGTGCTGGAACAATTAGGGTTTGAATTCGTTCCGAGCCGCGAGTCGCTCAAATATTTGATTGTTGAAAAGAGCAATTGATTGCGTTTTTCGAGATGCTGGTGGAGGAATCTTCTCCCTGTGCTTTTCATTGCCGCGATGGAGCGGTTTAATGCCGGTGTGGCGAATTTGCGCATCCAACCGGTTCAATCTTTCGACGTGCCGGAACTGGCGTTGTAACAGATCATTATTGACTGGTTTAGAAGCATCCCCTACAATGCCTGCAATCAGTCAGGACAACGGTTGAACAACTTTCTTCATATGAAGAATTATCGCCTGGTTTTATTTCTTTTGGCTGCTCCGATAATGCTGCATTGTTCAGTTGGGGTGGGGGACCCGCTGCCGCCGGTGTATGTCATCGACCAGTTTAACGGCTCCAGCTCGATCAATACCTGGTTTGCTTATTTCCAGCTGACGCCGGTCAGCTTTGCGTTTGACGCCGTCGATGCCGGTGGCGGCTTGGCCGGGTCGGGGTCCATGAAAATCACCGCCGATTTCTCCAGCATCAAGCATGGATCCGGAATCGCCCGGACGCTCAGCGGTGTTCCTTGGAATACCAGTGTCAGCCTTCCAAACACGGCTTACGCCTATTTGAGCATGGATATTCGCTGGGATCGCAGTTCGGTGTTGGATGCGAATGGAATGCTCCCCTCGTACGCTCCCGCTACGTTCAACTCCGGCCTTCAGATTCAGTCTCCGGCGACCGTCGTTGCCTCTCCGTCCGGCGATCTGGACTGGATTCACGTGGTCGTTCCTTTGTCAGCAGCAACAACCGCACCGGACCTGGCCGGATTCATCTTCTGGATGTGGGGAACCGATTCCTCCGGCCCGCTGAGCATCAATCAACCGGTGACCTGCTGGCTCGATAACTTGGAGCTGATGACCAGCGTGCCGGAACCCGATTCACTTGCGCTGTTGATCGGTGGCGGGCTTTTCCTGGTAAAACTCCGGCGTTTGGTATCCCGCTCATAGCGCGGCTGCCTCAGTTCAACCAAAACCTTTTCGCCCTTCCGCAAAAGGCCCAAGTCAGCGCATTTGAATTGGTGGCACGACCTGGCGCCATTGCGCCTTGGCGTGAAAAGAATCCACGCTTTTCATTGTCGCGGTTGCGCGGTTTAATCCCGGCGTGGCGAATCTACGCATTCAACCGGTCCAATCTCTCGATGCGCCGGAGCTGGCATTGTATCTGACTTTGCGCCGGGTTGACGAACACGAACGGGCCGGGGTGCTGGTGGCCACCAATATCAAAGTGGTCAAGCGACTGCTGGCGAGCCGGTACACGGTCGTGTCCGCGCTGCTCACGCCTGCGTGGCTGGAACAGCTCGAACCCAAACTGCGCGCCCGGCCGGAGGAAGAAATCTGCGTTTACGTCGGCGAACGGAAGCTGCTGGAGACCATCACCGGCTACCAGTTGCATCAGGGCGCGCTGGCGGTGGCTAAAATCCCGCCCCAGCCGGATTTTGAAACGCTCCTGAAAAATTCTCCGCGGCCGTTGCTGCTGGCCGCCGTGGAAGGCATTGCCAGCGCGGAAAATCTGGGGGCGGTGGTCCGGAATTGCGCGGCGTTCGGCGCGCATTTTCTGATCGTGGGCGAGACGTGTGGCAGTCCGTTCCAGCGACGCGCGGTGTCCGGTGCCGTGGGAACCACCTTCGAGCAACCGCTGGTGCGGGTGGACAACCTGGTGGAAACATTGACCGCCTTGCGCACCCAGGGCGTGCGCTGCCTGGCGGCACATCCCCGGCCCGGGGCCAGGCAACTGGGCGCCGTGGATTTGCGGGGCGACTGTTGCCTGGTATTTGGCGCGGAGGGACCGGGCCTCACGGCGGCCGGGCTGGCAGCGTGTGATGAGATGGTGGAAATCCCGATGCCGTCCCACATGAATTCCCTGAACGTGGCCGTCGCCTCGGGCATCTTCCTGTACGAAGCGACGCGGCAGCGGGCGTTTGGCGGTCGCAGAGCGACGCAATGACAATAGCCCGGCATTTCAATGCCGGGACAAATTCCCGAAAATCCCGAGTCCCGCAGGGACGGCTGAAAAATAACACCGGTTACGACGACCGATATTTGTGGAAATGAATTTCAGCCGTCCCTGCGGGACTTATCCTTCCAACGTGGGTGACCCGGCGTTGAAACGCCGGGCTACTGTCGGTCTGTCCCGTTGGGACGAACGACGGCGGACTTGATGTCTCACGACGCGGGTTTGAAGGTGCGCACATACGCCGCCAGCGCCTCAATCTCCGCGGCGGACAATTTTTTCTGGAAGGCCGGCATCAGTTTGGGTCCGGTTTTGATGGCGCGGATTATTTCGTCATCCGAAGTGTTCTTCTGCCAGCGGGCGTCGGTAAAATTCTGCGCGCCCAGAAACCGGCCATGAAATGTCCGGGCCCGGCCATCGTGGCCGTGACAGGTGGCGCAGTTATCCGCGAACAAACCTGGGGCATCCACCTGGTCTTTCGGATAGCCGGCCTGTTGCACGGCCAGGGTGGGGGTTGAGGCGCAGCCGGCGACCAGCCAGGCAAGCCCGGAAACGGCAACCAGCAGACACGACAGGGCGATTCCATTTTTCATATGGTTAATCCCTGTAATCCTTCTCCGGTCCTGCGGCAAGCGGAATGACGCCACGGATCGGTCTCCAATCGGTTTGGGTGGGGCGAGGCTACTGACGAGCCGGCTTTGGCGCGTCCAAGCGTAGTAACGACGGCTCGCGCGGACGCTCGTCCCACCGAATGGCAAACTGACCTGCTACCAAAATTGGTTGGCACTTTTGGCCGTCGGCGGCCACTAATAAATGGATGCACGATGCGACTGACATGGATTTGCTGCGGCAATACGCTGAGGAGAATTCCGACGCCGCCTTTGCTACATTGGTTTCGCGCCATGTGAACCTGGTTTATTCCGCCGCGCTGCGCAAAACCGGCGATCCCCAGGCCGCCGAGGACATCACCCAGGCGGTGTTTGTCATCCTCGCCCAAAAAGCCGGCCGCATTCCGGCCAGGACCATCCTACGCCTGCTGCAGGAGGCGTACTCCGGCCGCCAGTTCAGGATGATTCTGCCGGCAGGTGTCCCAACAAATCATTTTGACCTCATGCTTACGCTGCGTGACCATCCAAAGGAAGCGCTGCAAAAGGCCATTCAACGGAAGTTCGGCTTCACCGCCCACCGCGAGACACGTGAAACCGACGTGCTTGTGTTGACAGTCGTAAATCCCAAATTATTGGCGCTTCATGCCAGCAAGCGCGGAAGTAAAATGGATTTCAAGAGCGATGGTAAGAGTTTGTGGGCTTATTCTAATTTCCCGATTTCTACCGAAGCACAAATACTGGAGCCTTCTTTCTTCAAACCGGTCATTTTGCAACCTGGATTATCCGGAAACTACGACATCACCTTCCAATGGGATTATGATCCACAAGATGCTCAAGGGATGAAACATGCTTTGGCTAACGAACTTGCTCAAGCCGGTCTTGAACTCGTGCCCAGTCGCGAACCCATCGAGATGCTGGTGGTGGAGAAAAAGTGAAATAGCAAAAATCTTTGTCCCCTTTTGGCCCCGGGCGTGCATGAATAGGGTGAATGACAGCCAACGACATGCAATTGGTGCGGGAGTATGCGGCGCACCAATCCGAGCAAGCGTTTGAGATGCTGGTTTCGCGTCAAACCAACCTGGTTTATTCCGCCGCCTTGCGGCAGGTGCGCGATCCCCAACTGGCGGAGGAGGTGACGCAGGCCGTTTTCATCATTCTCGCCCGGAAAGCCGGGTCGCTCGGGACGAAGACCATTCTTCCGGGCTGGCTCTATCGCACCACGCGCTTCGTCGCGCTGGCCGTGCTGAAACAGGAATACCGCCGGCAGCGGCGGGAACAGGAGGCTTACATGCAATCCACGATCGAAGCCCGAACCGATTCCAGCTGGGAAACCCTGGCCCCGTTTCTGGACGAAGCGATGGCGCGGCTGGCTCAGGCCGAACGGGACGCGCTGGTGCTGCGCTTTTTTGAAGGCCGGAGCCTGGAAGAGGTGGGTGTCGCCGCGGGCGTGAGCGAGGAAGCCGCCAAGAAACGCGTGAGCCGAGCGCTGGAAAAGTTGCACGGCTATTTTTCCAGGCGCGGGGTGAGTTCGACCACGGCCATCATTGCCGGAGCAATTTCCGCAAATTCCGTTCAAGCCGCGCCGCCGGCGCTGGCGAAGATGGTGACGGCCATCGCCCTTTCCAAAGGCACTACAGCGGGCGGTTCAACCTTAACCCTGATCAAAGGAGCATTGAAAATCATGGCTTGGACCAAGGCGAAGACAATTATCGTGATGGGCGCGGCAGTATTGTTCGCAACCGGCACCACCGTGGTCGTTGTTGAAAAGTTCGGCTCACACGGTGTGGACGAATCTTTTTGGGAAATAAAGTTTGAAAACCTCAAGAAAGCGCCTCCCGTCGCAATCATCCGGCCCACTCGATATTCCGAGGCGATATCGATTAGCGATAGCGGTAATAGGATTGCCCACGATGTAGCCATCTCGGATCTTCTGGAATGGGCCTATTCTTGCACTAGCATCAAAATGGTTTTGCCGACAAATATCCCGGAAGGCCGATTTGACCTGATGCTGACGCTGCCCCAGGATCCGACAAAGGCGCTCCGACAGGAAATCCGGAAGCAATTCGGTTTTATCGCCCGGCATGAAAACATCGAAACGAATGCGCTTCTGCTGACGGTCAAAGATGCCGACCTGCTTGCGGCCCATCGCAGCAAACTTGGAAACCGGAAGCATTACCATCGCGACACAGCGTTCGAAACTTTCTCAAACTTTCCGATTTCCAAGCTTGCTTGGTATTGTGAATGGTGGTTCCAGACACCCATCATTCTTCAAAGTGGCTGTGCCGGTAACTACGACTTCCGAAGACCGGTATACCAATCCATTTCTTACGAGGAAGCAAATGCAAAGACGCGCGAATTTGTCCGCGAAGAACTTGAAGATATGGGATTGGAACTGGTTCCGGCCACGACGGCTGTGGAAATGGTTGTTGTGGAAAAGGCTCGCCCGCAAACCGGCAAGGATGAATTTCTCGCGCCATTGGCTAAAAGCGAATATGCGCCCCGAAAAGATTCAGCTTTGCAGGGGCGTTGGGAAGGCATCGTAAAAAGGGGAAACACCCCGATACAGGTGCGCCTAAGAATAGCCGAGCGGGCGGAAAACACTTTTCGTGCGGAGGCTGACATCCCTGGAATGCGGATTACGAACGTGCAGGCCACCTCCTTTAGTTTCAGCCGTCCCACCGTGATTGTTGAGTTTGGCGAACTTGTCGACACCGTCTTTGAGGGAAACCTGGCAGACAACGGTAAAGAAATTAAAGGAACCATCACCGGCGGCGGAGAAGTCTGGCCGCTGACTTTTAAGGAAGTGGAAAACCCGTAAGCTAGAAAGGTCTGTCAGTTGCTTTCAGAAAGTTGTCCAGAATGCCCGCCGCTACATCGGCGCCCCGGTCTTGCCGCGCCGAATAAACAAAAATAATTTGTTCCCTTTCCGCTTGGGCGTCCGTGTAATAGGTGGATGATGACGGATGACATGGCCCTGGTTCGGGAATATGCCACCAACCAATCCGAGCCGGCTTTCGAGCAGCTCGTGGCGCGGCATATCAACCTCGTTTATTCCGTCGCCTTGCGCCGGGTCGGTGATGTGCATCTGGCGGAGGAGATCACCCAGGCCGTCTTTGTCATCCTGGCGCGCAAAGCAGGATCACTCGGCACCAAAACAGTTCTGCCCGGCTGGCTCCATCGCGCTACGCGGTTTGCCGCCGCCGATGCGTTAAAAAGCCGGCGTCGCCGGCAACAACGTGAGCAGGAGGCTTACATGGAATCCATGTTGGACAAATCGCACCCGGGTGAGGCCTGGCAGGAAATCGCGCCGCTGCTGGAAACCGCGGTGGATTCGCTGAACGAAGGGGATCGCCACGCGGTCGTCCTGCGCTTTTTCGACGGCAAAAGCCTGAGCGAAGTCGGCGCTGCTCTGGGCGTGAGCGAAGACGCGGCCAAGGTGCGGGTGAGCCGTGCGCTGGACAAACTGCACCGCTATTTTTCCCGACGCGGAGTGAGCTCCACCACGGCCATCATTGCCGGAGCGATTTCCGCCAATTATATCCAAACGGCACCGGTGGCGCTGACAAAATTGGTGACGGCGATGGCCGTATCCAATGGCGCGGCGGCGAGCAGCTCAACTCCAACCCTCATCAAAGGAGCATTGAAAATTATGGCCTGGACCAAGGCAAAATCGGCAATCGTGGCGGGTGCGGTAGTGATTCTGGCGGCAGGAACGGCAACACCCATTGCCGTCTATGTGGTTCACCAACACCAGGCCGCAGCCTCAATTTTTACCTCAAAGACGGAACTGACTGACGCCGACAACGCGGCTTTTCAGAGCCAGACGGGCACGACCCCGGCGGTGGTGGCGCGGACATTTTTTGACGCGCTTGCGAAAGAGGACTGGGCGGAAGCGGTCAAGTATTGGCCGCTTGACGAGCGCGAAAAAAATGCCGATCTCTCGTTCCCGGATGGAATGAAAAAAAGATACGGCGGCATGGAGGTCGTCAGTCTGGGCAAGCCGTTCAAGGCCAGAATCAGTATTGCCAAGCAGATTGAACTACAGCCCCAAGCGATCAGGGAATTCGCATCAACCAAGGGCGATTTCGCCTATCCGGGGGTGTATGTGCCTTTCGAAATCCGGCTGAAGGACGGCTCGGTCCAGAAATGGCAGTTGGCCATCCGCTGCGACAATTCCGAGTACCGCTGGTATTTCGACGGCGGGATGTAACCGCCGAAATGGGAAAATAATTGTCTTCTTTTGCCGTCGGCGTCCATTTATCTGATGAATGATGAATGACGACATGGCCCTGGTGCGGGAATATGCCGCTAGCCAATCCGAGCAGGCGTTCAGCACGCTGGTTTCGCGCCATGTCCACCTCGTCCACGCCGCAGCGCTGCGCCAGATGCGCGACCCGCGTCGGGCCGAGGAAATCACGCAGGCGGTGTTCATCATCCTGGCGCGCAAGGCAGGATCGCTGAGCCCCCAAACCATCCTGTCCGGCTGGCTGTATCGCACGGCGCATTTCGTCGCCGCCGACGCGCTGAAAACCCAACGTCGCCGCCAGCTTCGTGAACAGGAGGCCCAGATGGAAGCAATCATTGACCTGCCGCAATCCGATGCCGCCTGGGCCCAGCTGTCGCCGCTGCTGGACGAGGCCATGGCGCGTTTGCGCGACCGGGATCGCGACGCGGTCATTCTGCGCTATTTCGAAAACAAGAGCCTGCAGGAAGTGGGCGCGGCCCTGGGCGTGGAGAAGAACACGGCCCAAAAACGGATCGCCCGGAGCCTGGAAAAGCTGCACCGCTATTTTGCCCGGCGTGGCGTGAGTTCGACCACGGCGATCATTGCCGGGGCGATGTCCGCCCATTCCGTTCAGGCTGCGCCGGCGGTGTTGGCGAAAACTGTGACCGCCGTGGCGGTGGCGAAGGGCGCGGCGGCGAGCGGTTCCACTTTAACCCTCATCAAAGGAGCATTGAAAATTATGGCCTGGACCAAGGCAAAAACAGTAATCGTCAGCGGCGTGGTTGTGTTGCTCGCCGCCGGAACGGCAACCGTTACCGTCAAAGAAATCGCCGCCCGCAGGGCGGAGGCGTCCTGGCGGGTTCCCAACCCCGATCCGGATCGGGCGCCGTTGCGGGTCGAGATTCTGCCCACGAAATTCGGGAATTTGGGGATCAGCATGAATGTGGGCAGCCGGGGTGACAATTGGATCGGGATCGACACCGGGGTGAAGGGGCTGGCCTATGTCGCCTATGGCGCGCGCCCGGGACGGATTCTCTTCCCCGACGGTGAACCCCTGGAGCGGTTCGATTTCATTTCAACCCTGCCACATGCTTCCGGGGCCGCCCTGCAAACGGAGCTAAAACAGAAACTGGGTTTTGTTGGACGCCGGGAGATGCGAGACATGGATGTTTTGGTACTTAAAGTTCGAAAGCCCAATGCGCCCGGCCTCAAGCCTCCCACCCACGGAAACCGCGACTATGCCAATAACGGCCATTACTATTGCGATAATGCACCGATCTCCAGTGACAGCGGGTATTTTCCCGGCATCGCCCGCCTGTTGGAAGCTTACTTCCAAACCCCCGTCATCGATCAGACGGGGCTCAGCCGGAATTTTCATATCGACCTCAAGTGGGACGAACGGTTTGGGGAGGATCCCAACCATGATGCGTTGAAGCTGGCCCTGCTCGATCAGCTCGGCCTCGAACTGGTGCCCGGCCGTGAATCCATCGAGATGCTGGTGGTGGAAAAGGCGAAGGATTGAAAAGATTTGTTACCTTTTGGGCCAGAGGACATTGATTAAGCGGATGACTGATTACTATTGCCAAATTCGCCCCAATGGCACATTTACCGTAACCTACCCGCCAAAAATCCTATGAATAGGGTGAGACCATGAAAGGCGCGTTTTCATACAAATCGGGCGGGGTTGGTGTCTATTCAGGCAAAGGCATGAGTTCCAAACGCGCTTTTACACTTATCGAGCTGCTGGTGGTGATGGCCATCATTGCGATTCTGGCGGCGCTGCTGTTGCCGGTGTTGAGCCGGGCGAAGAATAACGCCGGCAAGGTCACCGACCTGAACAACCTGAAGCAGATCATGGTGGCCGTGCATCTGTATGCCGGGGAGAACAGCGATGTGTTGCCGCTGCCGAATTGGGACCAGGGCAGCGCGACGATGGACGACGGCAAGAGCCATCCGGGCTGGCTGTACGCGGTGGAAGCCGGCGTCAGCGGCCCGCAACGGTTTAACCTGGAGAAGGGATTGCTCTGGCCGACATTGCACACGCCCAAAATCTATGTCTGTCCGAATGATAATCTGACGGAGACCCGCTACTCCAAGGTCCTCGGCGCGAACGTCCAGCGTGAACAACAGCTTTCCAGTTACGCGATGAACGGCGCCGTGGTGGGCTATATGCAGTTCAATCGGCATCCGGAAATCCCGCCGGTGAAACTGGCCAGCATGCTGCCGACCGATTGCGCCTTGTGGGAAACGGACGAATCCGAGCCCTACTGTTTCAACGACGGTGCAAACTATCCACTGGAAGGCGTCAGTGCGCGTCACACCCAGGGCGGGGTGCAGGTGGTCTTTGATACCTCGGCGAGTTTTGTCCGGCTCGACCAATGGAAACAGGAGCAGGAATGTCCCGGCAAAAACCGGTTGTGGTGTTATCCGTTCACCGCCGACGGCGGCGACCCGGAGATGGGGCACGGACAGTAGCATTCATCCCCGGAATGCAGCGGGAATGTGTTCGGCACATTTGCGCTCGCGACCGGTGTCGGCCGGCCCGATTCAGATAACTTGAAACAAATCCTTCCGGACGGTGTCTATAAAATCATGAATCGACGACGGGCATTCACGCTGGTCGAACTGCTCGTGGTTATTGCCATCATCGGGATTCTGGCGGCGTTGTTGTTGCCAGTCCTTTCCGGCGCCAAACAGCGGGCCCAAGGCGTGTTCTGCCTCAACAACGGCAAGCAACTCATGGTCGCCATGCACCTGTACACGAATGATAACAGCGACTTTTATCCTCCCAATCCCGACGACGCCAACAACAAACCCGGCTACAACTGGTGCAGCGGTTCGGCCGGCATCGGCCAGTCGGAGGAATTCAACGCTGACATCCTCGCCGACCCGGCCCGTTCACTGTTGACCGGCAATCTTTCCGGCAACGTGGCCGTGTTCCATTGCCCCGGCGACCGGCGCCAGGGAAAGTACCAGGGGACCAACCCGGCCCTCAGCGGCCAGATCGTTCCCGCCGCGCGGACTTTTTCCATGAACCAGGCCGTCGGCACGATTGATCCCGGCTTTGATGCCACCCGGGACTCCGGCGGCGCCTATGATCACGACGGCGTGCCGAACCTGCCGGTCAACGGCCCGTGGCTCGATAACTCGGGCCATCATCATCACAATTCCCCCTGGCGCACCTTCGGCAAGGCGTCCGATCTCGGACCGCCTTCGCCGTCCGATCTCTGGGTGCTCGTGGATGAGGCCGTCGAGGGGTTGAACGACGCGGCGTTCTCGGTGGACATGGAAGTTCCCGGCTGGCACGACTATCCCGGCACCTATCACAACTTCGGCTGCGGTTTTACTTTTGCCGACGGCCACACCGAGTCGCACCGCTGGTTGGACTCCACCACGCATTTCGGCCAGGGCGACGCGGGCACCGGCTCGGCCAACCCGGCCGACTGGCACGACTGGCTGTGGGTCACCGCCCATACCTCCTCCCGCGTGCACTGAACGGGCCGGCGGAGCGGGGCAAAATTTTCTTCAGCGGGGCGGCATACGCTGCAAAACCTCCCGGCAGACGGCGGCGGCGGATTGCGGGCGGCCCAGGGCTTTGGCGGCTTTGGCCATGGCGGCGAGTTTCTTTGAACCGAGCAGCTTTTCGATGCGAAAGGGCAGGTCCTCGACGCGGTTGACCTTGGCGGCGGCGCCGCGTTCGAGCAGGAAATCGCTGTTGGCCGCCTCCTGGCCGGGAATCGGGTTCAGGATGAACAGCGGTTTGCCCAGCGCCAGCGCCTCGGACGTGGTCAGCCCGCCGGGCTTGGTGATGATGAGGTCGGCAACGGCCATCAGCTCGTGCATGTTGGTGGAAAAGCCCAGCACGTGAGTCGGATGTTTGCGGGTTTGGGTGGCGAGTTTGCGGCGCAATTCCTCGTTGCGACCGGTGACGACCAGGGTCTGGAACCGGCCCGGCACCTTGTCGAGTTCGATGAGGATTTCCGCGACCGGTCCCATGCCGAAACCGCCGCCCAGCACGAGCAACAC
>CAYPSF010000076.1:0-19918 GCA_964413165.1 uncultured Bifidobacteriaceae bacterium | reverse complement strand
TGTCGCACAGGCTCATGCCGGTGACCAGGAGGACCGGATGCAACTGGGGCGGGTTGTGCGCCCGGAACGGAGTCGAGGCCAGTGTTTGCACGGCCGAGCCCACTTCGTTCCATCCCAGGTCGAGATCGTTCATGATTTCAATGACCTTGATAGCGCCCGCGGTCTTGTTGGCGGCAGCGATGGCTGTGGCCAGTTGCAGCGGGGTGGTGACCTGGGCATAGGCGGGGTCGGTCGTGGCAATCACGCCACCGCCGGTGCAACCCGGGCTGACCGTGGCGAAACCGGTCAGGTTGTAACGCGTGTTGGAACCGCCGGAGTTGACCGTAAGCGTGGCGGCGGCGCTGGTGACCGAGCCGGCGGAATTGGAAACCGTCACGGTATAACTGCCGGCGTTGGCGGATTGGGCGCTGGCGATGGTGAAACTGGAGCTGGTGGCGCCGGAGATGTTCGCGCCGTTGAACTTCCATTGATAGCTGAGGGGCGCGGTGCCGGAGGCGACGACCGAGAAGGTGACGCTGCTGCCGGCGGTGACGGTCTGGCTGGCCGGCTGGGTGGTGATGGTAGGCGCAACGGGGGAGCTATTGACGGTGAGAGTGGCGGCGGCGCTGGTGACCGAGCCGGCGGAATTGGAAACCGTCACGGTATAGCTGCCGGCGTTGGCGGATTGGGCGCTGGCGATGGTGAAACTGGAGCTGGTGGCGCCGGAGATGTTCGCGCCGTTGAACTTCCATTGATAGCTGAGGGGCGCGGTGCCGGAGGCGACGACCGAGAAGGTGACGCTGCTGCCGGCGGTGACGGTCTGGCTGGCCGGCTGGGTGGTGATCGTCGGCGCCGTGGCGCCACCGGTTGACGGGGCGAAGGCCGCCACAGAAAGCGCGAGCTGGCTGCTGCTGGAGGCAGTCCAACTGGCCGACGCAGTGCCGGCAGAGCTGACCGACTCGGTGGAACCGGCTCCGCCGGAGCTGGATTGTCCGATGCCCCAGCGCTTGGTTTGGCTGGCGCCGGGCGTCAGGGTGGCATTGCCGGCGCCGCTGTTTGCGGCATCCACCAGCCATGAGCCGGCGGTTGAGACCGCGATATTGGCTGAAATGGTTGTGCCGGAGGTGGCGGTATTGATGGCGGCGGCCGACGGCGCGCTCTGGGCCACACCGCTCAGCGAGATCGAGCCGGCACTCACGCCGTTGACCGCTCCGCCAAATGTCACCGCCACGGTGTGGGCTCCGGCGGCGGGGTTGAGCAGGTAAAACAACTGCGATTTGTCGAGCGTGCTGCTGCCCGCCGTTGCGGCCGAGTTCGGCACGGCGGTCAGGGCGACGCCGTTGTAGGTGATGCTGGCGACATTGAGCACGCTGCTGCTGGTGTCCTCGGTGGCCAACCCGACGACCAGGATGGTGCTGGTGCCGGTGCCGACGGTGTGCGACCAGGTGACCGAGGCGGCGTTGACGGCTGACTTGGAGACGGCGCTATCGAAGGCGATGGCTCCCCCGGCGGGGTTGATACCGGCAAGCGAGGTCAGGGCCAGGGCGCCGAAGGCTACCTGCCGACGTAAACGTTGGAGCAGCAGACCGGCGTTCGCGAGGGTGAATTGTGGATTGGCTAGGTGGGTATTCATTTTGTGGTGAGGGGTTGAGGTGTTATAACCAGTGCATGGACAACGGGTTGCTTGAAAGGAATAGCTCAAAAGCTTTGCCTATGAATTCCATAAGGAGATGTTACAGGTTCTACGTCTTCCTTGTTCGGGTGTCAATTGGAATCCGGTTAAATCCGTCGAACTTTGGTCAAACCGTTGCCGAAAACCGGAACTGCGTTACCATGTCCCGGTGAGTTTGAAGAATGAGGATCCTCCTACGCCCGCTTCATCGGCGGCGGAAACGGCGCATTTTATTCGTTCGCAAATGCCCGCCGGCGGACTGTTTGCCGGGTTGGACTGGCGCGTTTCGCCGACTCCGTTTCCACTCGGCGAAAACCTGGCCAAAGAGATTGAGTCCCTGGGCCGGGTGCTGCTGCAGTTTTATCGGGCGGTCAACCTGCTTTACCGCAAAAGCGCCGAGGGCAAACAGCCGGACTGGATTGCGCGCTGGCTAAACCTGGGCAAGCCGGCCGAACTGATCGCGCTGCAGCGTTCGCCCGCATTCAAAAATGACGTGCCACGGGTCATCCGGCCCGACATTTTGCTGACGGAAAACGGACTCAGCATCACGGAACTGGATTCGGTGCCCGGCGGCATCGGGCTGACGGGGTGGTTAGGGCAGGCGTATTCAAAGTCATCGGTCATCGGTCATCAGTCCTCAATCATCGGCGGGGCGGATGGCATGCTGCGCGGGTTTGAATCCATTTTTGGTGATGCCAAAACAGTTCACATCGTCGTATCCGACGAAGCCGCGACCTACCGGCCGGAGATGATCTGGTTGGGTGAACAACTGGGCTCGCGATTCACGGTTCGCGATTCGCGGTTCAACGACTTTGCCGACGGCGACGCGGTCTACCGGTTCTTTGAGCTGTTCGATCTGGCGAACGTGGCGAGTTCAAAAAAGATTTTCGAGCTGGCGGCGGAAAAGAAAATCCGCCTGACGCCGCCGCCGAAGCCGGTTTTCGAGGAAAAAATGCTCTTCGCGCTGTTGTGGAACCGCAACCTGCAAGGCTTCTGGCGGCAGGAACTCGGCGAAAATTTTTTCAACCGGCTCAAAAAACTGGTGCCTTACACGTGGATCATGGACCCGGCCCCGCTGCCGCCGCAGGCGGCGATTCCCGGATTGGATCTTACGGACTGGCAACAGCTCATGACCCTGTCGCAAAAGGAACGGGAGCTGATTTTGAAGGTCTCCGGTTTTTCCGAGCAGGCGTGGGGGGCGCGCGGGGTCTTTCTGGGCAGCGACCTGTCGCACGAGGATTGGGCCAGGGCGGTGGACGATGCCCTCCAACAGTTCGACCGGTCGCCGCGAGTCCTCCAACGCTATCACAAGCCGGTGCTGGCCGAGGCGCAATGGTTTGATTTCGCGAAGAGCGAAGTGGTGCCGATGAAGGGCCGGGTGCGGTTGTGTCCGTACTATTTCGTTTCCGGTGAGGGTGATGCGGCGCGTCCACAACTTGGCGGCGTGCTGGCCACGATCAATCCCGCCGACAAAAAAATCATCCACGGCATGAGCGACGCGATCCTCGCGCCGTGCGCAACCCCGGCGGAAACGGAGCGCCCATGACCGAAAATTCACTCCGCCCCGGCGCAGTTGATATTGTTGAGCGTTTGCACCGGGCAGGTCATCAGGCGTTCTGGGTGGGCGGATGCGTGCGCGATTTTTTGCTCGGCCGCGAGCCGCAGGATTATGACATCGCCACGTCGGCCCGGCCGGAGCAGGTCGAACAACTGTTCAAACGTGTCATGGCCGTCGGGAAAAAATTCGGGGTGCTGGTGGTGCCGGAAGGCGGGCATCAATTCCAGGTGGCCACGTTCCGCGCCGAGGCGGATTACCAGGACGGCCGGCACCCGGACCTGGTCACTTTCGCCAACGCCGAGGCCGACGCCCAACGGCGCGATTTTACCGTCAACGGCCTGTTTTACGATCCGGTCGCGGAAAAAATCCACGATTGGGTGGGCGGCGAGAAGGATTTGCGCGCAAAAATCATCCGCACCATCGGCGTGCCGGAAGAACGGTTTGCCGAGGACCATTTGCGCCTGCTGCGGGCCGTGCGCTTTGCGGCGCAGTTGAATTTTGAAATCGAACCGCAAACCCTGGCCGCCATCCAGCGGCTCGCATCCAGGATCGAGCGCATCAGCGCCGAGCGGATTCGCGACGAGCTCATCAAGTTGTTCCAGCCGCCGCACGCCGCGCGCGGGCTGGCTTTGTTGCTCCAATGCGGATTGCTGCCCGGTGTTTTGCCCGAGCTCATGGCCACCCTGGCGTGCGAGCAATCGCCGGACTTTCATCCTGAAGGCACGGTGTTCGAGCACGTCCGGCTGATGCTGGATAAAATGCCGCCAGGGGCGCATCCCTCGTTGCCATGGGCGGTGATTTTGCATGACGTCGCCAAGCCGGCCACGGCGGAGCGCGACCCGGTGACGGGCAAGATCCATTTTTACGGCCACGAAAAGGTCGGGGCTCTGCTGGCGGAACGGATTTTGACGCGGCTGCGTTTCCCCAGGAAACAAACCCAGGAAATCGTTGATTGCGTGCGGCAGCACATGCAGTTCAAGGACGTGAAGCAGATGCGCATGGCGACCCTGAGGGGGTTGTTGTTGCGCGAGACCTTTCCGCTGGAGCTGGAACTGCACCGGCTGGATTGTCTCGGCTCGCACGGCGACCTGGAGCTTTACAAATTTCTGGTCGAGCAGGTCCGGGAATTGAAGCAGAGGCCCGCTATCCGGCCGCCGCTGCTGACTGGCGGGGACCTGCTGGAATTGGGGCTGAAACCCGGTCCGGCGCTGGGTACCTTGCTGGAGGAAATCCGCGAAAAACAGCTGTCGGACGAGCTGAAAACGCCGCGCCAGGCCCGGGCCTGGGTGAAATTAAAGCTCGGAGAAAAGGGCCGGCCGGCCGGCTGACCAGACATTTTTTTCTTGCCGTGGCGATTTGTTGGAGGGAGCTTTGGCGTTCGCAAAACAGAAGGTGCGCCATGAGAGCTATTTTACGCAACGAACGATTCCGTCCGGCCCTGGCCGGATTTTTAAAAAACATCAGCCTGATCCTGCTCTGCCTGGTGGTGGCGGGTTGTCCGGGCGGCCGGCAAACGACGCCAGCGCCGGACGCCGCGTCGGCAGAAAAGGTAATCATCCGAGGTTCGAACACCGTCGGGGAGGAACTGGCCCCGCAACTGATTACCGAATACAAGAAACAGCATCCGGCAGCCGATTTTGATCTGCTGACCAAGGGGACTGCGTATGGCATGGGGGCGTTGATGGGCGGATATTGCGACATCGCCGGGGCGTCGCGCCCGCCGCTCAAAGAGGAACTGGAAGTGGCGCAGTTCCGGGCGATGGAATTGGACGATCACATCATCGGTACCTACTGTGTGGCCGTGGTGGCGAACGCCGCCAATCCGGTCGCCAACCTGACTCGCGACCAGATCCGGGACATTTTTACCGGCACCATCCAGAATTGGAAGGACGTGGGCGGTCCGGACGCGCCGATTCACCTGTTCATCCGCGATCCCATTTCCGGGACGTATATCGGGTTTAAGGAACTGGCCATGGACAAGAAGCCATACGCCTCGGAGCAAAACCTGTTTACGAATTACGAGGGCATCGTCACGGCGGTGGCGAAGGATCCCAACGGTATCGGGTATGCCGGTTTCAACCTCACGCATCAGCCCGGCGTCAAAGCAGTGTCCATCGAGGGGGTCGAACCCACCGCCGACACGGTGAACCAGGGCAAATATCCATATGCCCGCGCTCTGCATCTTTACACCAGCAAGGGAAAAGAAAAGCCGGCTGCGCTGGATTTCATCCGGTTTGTCCTGTCGCCTCAAGGACAGGAAGTGATGACCCGGATGGGGTATGTGCCCCATTCCTGAGCCCGGCCCGACTACAAAACAGGTGACCGGCCATGGTGGACGATCCGGTTGAATTGCCGATTGACGGGGTGCTGGATTTGCACGTGTTCCGGCCGCGCGAGGTGAAGAACCTGGTGCCGGATTATCTGGCCGCGTGTCAGGAGCGGGGCATCCTGCAGGTGCGCATCATTCACGGCAAGGGCGTCGGCAACCTGCGGCGGACGGTGCACGCGATTCTGGCCAAACATCCCGCCGTGGTGTCCTTCACGCTCGATCATCCGCAATTCGGCGGCTGGGGGGCAACCCTGGTGCAACTGCGCCCGGCGTAGTGGCGCCGGCGGTCATAAACTGCCGCTGCAGAAATTTATTTTAAAGGTTCCAGGGACACCTTGCGAATTTCGAATTCGCCGCCTTCGCTTTGGAAGCCGATGAAACCCGAGGTGAGGGTGCATTCGGTCGCTTCGTTCATGAACTTGCCGTTGACCCAGGCTTTGACGTCATTGCCGGAACAGACCAGATGGTAATTGTTCCATTCGCCGACGGGTTTTTCATTCGAAGGCCCCTGTTTTGGAATCGAGGCGGCTTCCGTCATGCCCTTGTGTTCCTTGCATTCCGCGCCTGCCATCAGGATCCAGTCGCCTTGATGTTCCGATTTGCCCTGGGCCTGGATGCAGGGCGGCCAGACGTTGTCGGGCAATTGCATGTGCAGGAGCACCCCGGTGTTGTCGGCCTTGGGCGCGACCTTCACGAAGCGCCATTCGACGGTCAGTTGGTAATCCCGATAAGCCGATTTCGTGCGGAGATAACCAGTCGGTTGGCCGCTGCAATGAATGACGCCGTTGGTGACGGTCCAGGCCAGCGCGGGATCGGCGTTCGACCGCATGCAAAACGTCCAGCCGATGAAATCCTGGCCGTTGAACAGTTCGAGGTGGCCGGTCGGGACCTTGAAAAGCACGACGGAATTGGTCGGGACAACGGACGTGCCGGTGATCTCCTCTGCACTGACTCCCAACGGCAGCAAGGCCAGACAAAGCAAGTTGAAGATCAATTTCATGGCGTGAGCATCGTGACCTGCCTGCGGCAAGTCAAGCATCGGTGGAAGGACGACCGCGGACCATTCTCACTTCACCGATTCCAATTTGATGGTGATGGCCTGCTTCATGAGCGCCGTTATCGTTTGGGTCGATCTTTTCCCGCGTGCCGTGATGGGCACGTTCATGGTGACGTTCATGTCCTGGTTCAGGGTGGTATCAATGACCATGCCGAGCTCGGGATCGAACCAGGAGACGCCGGAAGAATTGCCGTCGTGAACGGAGGTGGCCAGACCGGTGGGCGCGGCGGCGGCTCCCGGCTTGATTTTCATGGTACCTTGAAATTCCAGGCGGGCGCAGGTGCGCTGGCCATGTTTCTCCCAGCCGGTCAGGGTGTAGGTGTAGTCCATGACCATCGTTCCGAGATCGCCCATGACAATTTCCGTCTGGACCGGCCAGGTATCGCCGGGTTGCACCGGTTGAGGTGGCAGGAACCCCGCGTTGATCATCTGTTTCAACGATCCGTAGTTAAACATGGTTTTGAAGCCGTTGATGACATTCGCCGGACCACTGGCGGTGATACGATTCATCAGGGCCTCGGCGCCTTCCAGCCGTTCCACCTGGTTGCTGGCGTCGAGATAATATTGAATTTTGGCGCCGACAACGTTTTGGAACATTTTTTGGACCGCGGCGGCCGCGGGATCCCCGGCCTGGTTCGAAGTTTTTTCCGCCGCATTGTAATCCAGCACCCGTTTCCCATTCTCATCAATTTTCATCCGCAGATTGAGGAATTCCAGCTCCACGGCATGACCGCCGCCGGCCGTGTAGTTCAGCACGGTGAGGCCAAATTCCTGGCCGAGGGTGATGTCACGCTGGAGGGGGGCGGGCTGGTTGGGCACGGACAGCTCCATGTTCAGTTTCATGTCGAAGCTTTCGACCACATGTTCGCCGGCGGGCCACTTCAGCTTCAACTCCAGCGGCCCGGTCGGCGTGGCAAAGGTCGAGGCCCGATCCAATTTGCCGGCTTTGCCGCAACCCGCCCAGAAAAGACCCGAGGCCAGGGCGACCGTGATCAGGAATGCATTCTTATTCATGGGAATTCTTGTGAAAGGTGCCGGTGAAGCGTCGGTTCGCTTTTCCGGACGTTGCGGTTGACGGCGTGCCGGCCGGTTTGCCGGCAGCTCCCCAAAACGGTTACGGCTTCAGGTTGGCATAAATCCTGGCTTCAGCTTCGGTGATCCGGCCGTCCTTGTTCGAATCGCAAATGGCCACCGCTTCGTTGAACTCCACGTTCCGCCCGGGGACGACCTTGCGTTCGGTCTCAAAGATGATGGGGATTTCAATGCTGGTCGTGCTTTCGGAATGGTTTCGGCCCGCGGAATTCTTGCTCAACGTCTCATAAAACAGCCGGGCGGCTGTGTCGCTCTCGAACTCCACCTTGGTTCGTTCCACATCCCGGTACACGGTTGAGTGGTGGGTGATGCAGCCGGAAAGGAGCAGGCCGGAAACAGTCAGGATGAGACAGGATCGGATGGTTTGGTTCATGATGGATTGGCTGGGACAGGTTTCATTCCGCCAGTTCACGCAGGGCGGTATCGCGTTTGGTGAGGGAAATGATGGTTTTGGCGATATCAATCGCATCGGCGCGCCGGCCGGCCCGGGCGAGCGCTCCCGCCGCTTCATAAGTGGCCGTATCGTGGGCGTCGTACATGGTGATCTGGCTGAGCGTTTTTTTTAACAGGGCAAAATCGCCGGCGGTGGCGGCATCTTTCGCCAGCGCGACAAGGGCGGCATCGCGTTTGTCGGTGGCAGTAATGGCCCTGGCCGCATCGGCGCGCGCGGCCAATTCCTGGGGTGAAGCGGGCGGAGCATTGGGGGCCGATTCCGCCTGACCCGCCGCATTTTGCGGGGGCGGGTTGCGTCGGGTTGGGCGGCGACCCAAATCACCCGCCGAAACCTCCCGCCCTTTCCGGAAATGGACGCTGCCGTTGACAGTGGTGGCTTTGACGTGGGCGCTGCCGTTGCCCAGGGTACCTTTCAGGTTGCTGCTCACCGGGAACACCTTTTTCACGACCAACGCGGAGAATTCGCTGCTCAGGCTGCCGTTGACGGTATTGGCGGTAACGGTGGCGTCGGCATCGGCGGGCAGGGTGGCTTCGACCTGGCCGTTGACCGCGCTGAGCGCCACGGTTTGGCCGCCGCCGAGCGCAACCAATTCGGCCTCGATCTGGCCGTTGACGGTGGCAAGTTTCAGGTCGCCCGCCGCGTCCTGAACCTGCACCTGGCCGTTGACGGTGGAGGCCTCGATGTTGCCGGAAACGTTGTGAATGTTGATGGGACCGTTGACGCTGGAGATGTTTGCCAGCTGCGCATATGGCGGAACCCGGATGACGTAATCCACTTTCGCGGAGTCTTTTTTCCAGCCAAACCAGCTGGCCGTCTGCTTGGTGTGGATCGTGACCTGATCGGAGGCGGCCTCGACCTGGATTTCCAGTTCTTCAACGCTGTCTTTGGATTTGCCACGCTTGACGGCCTGGATAGTCACCCCGTCCTGGTCCCAGCTGCTGATTTCAATCTTGCCATTGACATTGTCGAGGCTCAGGCGGCCATGGGCCGTGAGCGGCAGCGTCTGGTTGAAATCTTGTTGAAACTCATCTTTGGCCCAATGAGCAGAGGGTTCGTTTTGCACCGAGAATGAAACTGGTGGAACAAGTCGGACCGACGCCACCGGCGCAACGGGCGGAACGGGTGGAACGAGTGGAACGGGTGGAACGGGTGGAACGGGTGGAACGGGTGGAACGGGCGAAGCCGGCGGCACGGATGCACCCGGCGGCACCGCCAGGATTTCAATCGCGTTGATTTCCGGGTTTTCCTGCTGGCGGATGAAACGGATATTCAGCCTGCCGTCAGTGACTTTCGCATTGACGGTTTCGACGTAGGCGCGTTGAGCGCCACCCGCCTTGGACCAGACATCGAAATCCTTGAATTCAAGGCCTTCGACAACGAATGTGAATATCCGCTGGCCCGGCCCGTTGATCATTTCATACGTTTCAGCAAAATGCAGTTTGATCACATAATCACCGTTGGGCACCGGGTATGAAAAAGCGGTCATGCCGTATCGTTCGGTACGATAAAGCGCCGGATCCCTGGTATTGATGATCGCCAACTGGTCGGAACGGAAGCCGATTTCACCATCGGTAAAACCCCGGTCGGGCAGCCAGACATTCCCGTCGGAATCCCTCAACGTTCTGGACAAGCCAGCCTTGATGCGAATTGGCGGAGGCAAGGACACAGGCGTTGCATTCTCCGGCGCTGCCGGCGGCGGTAGGGACCGTACGGTATCGTCACGGTTCTTGGCGGTTACGGTCAGTTCCCCATTCCGGCCGGCTTCGAATTGAACTTTGCCGGCGGCCAATGTGCCGTTGGTGGTTGCGATGACGACCCGGCCATTTTGGGATGAGAGGTTCACCGCCGACCCGGAACCTTCATCGGTGGCCGAGGCATTTTCCCCGGTTGGCTGCAACTTGAAATCCATCTGTTTATCGCGCTCGAAACCAGAGGCTTTGGTGGGCAGGGTGGTCGTTTTGGTTTCGTAACCGGGAGCGGAGGCGGCGATGGTATGTTTCTCGTACGACGATTTCAGTTTGTAATGTCCGCTCCGGTCAGTCCAGGCCTGTTGCGGCGCCTTGTCCGCGTCCGCACCGAACGGGGTGTCGTCCACGCGCGCGCCGACGATGGCCTTGCCGGAGACGGCGTCGGTAACGGCGCCGTGCACGGTCAGGTTGGGATTTCCGTTGACCGCCCGCAGCCCGAGCAAAACGGCGAACACCAATCCGGTGACCACCATGCCCGCCACCGCTACTGCGCCCAGGATCCAGGGCCATTGATTGCCGGTTTTCGTCGCCGGTGAAACGGTCGTGCGGGCGAACGTTTCCCGCACGTCCGGCTGCGCCAGAATGATGAGCGCCCAGATGCCGATGGGAAATCCGAACAAGCTGCAACAAACGATGGCCAGGATGCCGGCGGCAATGGCCCAGGCATAGCTCCGGAGTCGCATCATCTGGAGGCCGCCCAAGAAGATCAAACCGGCCGGAATCACCTTAAGGAATACGATGCTGAAACCGGCCAGAGTTCCCCAGTGATAAAAAGAACCGACGCCGGCGTCCTGCAACACTTTTTCCAGCCAGTGATTGCCGGGAGTGGCAAAGAAGAACAAGGCGCCCAGCGCCGAGAACAGCTTAAACATGCCAACCACCATGAGGCCCACGGCGGGCGCCACAATCTTGCCGTTGGCCGGGGTGGGAACCGTGGTCGGTGCCACCAGCGCCGGCGGGAGGCCGCCGTCCGCCGGAGGAATGGACCCGCCTGGCGGCGAGGTTGGCGGCGGGCCCGGTGGCGGGGTTGCTGGCGGAATGGACGACCGGGTTGACACCGGACTGGCCAACGGGCTGACACCGGTTTTCATTCCACCGGTTTGCGGGTGGAGCCAGTGGGTGATTCGCCGTCCCTGACCATCAGTAAAGGCTTTGCAGAGGATCAAAATCCAGTCGATGGTGGCCCAGATGGCACAACCAAAAAGCGACACGCCCAGCAGGATTCCCAAGGCCGGTTCAAAGTGGCTACCCGTTGTGGCGCAAGCAATGATCATGAGGATGCAACCGCCCAAAGCGCCCAATTGTGCGCATCCGGTCCAGATTTTTCCAACGTAGAACCGGTGCGCGCCGAACAAGCCGAAGGGGAAGGCCAGCAGAAACGCCGGCAGGATGATCTTGTCGCTCGTCGTTGGGTCGGACGCGGTGGCCGGCCGTGAGGTCAGATTTCCTTTGGCCGCCAACCCTGCGGCCGGGGACCCCGTTCCGGTAATCGTCTCCACGTCCGTCTTGAGCTGATTCACCTGCTGGTAACGGCGCGCCGGTTCCTTCTCCAGCGTGTGCAACACCACTTCGTCGAGCCGCACGTCGATCTGAACCTTTTTGGAGGGCGGTGCGAATTTGCCCAGCGGCAGCTCGCCGGTGAGCATTTCATAAAACACCACGCCGAGCGAATAGATGTCCGCGCGATGATCCACGGTCAGCGGCCTTTCCAATTGTTCCGGGGCCATGTAATGCGGTGTGCCCACCACATCCTTGGCGCCCGTGAGCGCCTGTTGCCCATCCTTGAGCCCCAGCATCTTGGCGATGCCGAAGTCGGCGATCTTCACCCGGCCTTGCTTGTCCAAGAGGATGTTTTCCGGCTTGATGTCGCGGTGGACAATGCCTTCGTTGTGGGCGTATTGCAGCGCATCGCAAATCTTCGGCACAATCGTCAGCGCCTGTTCCGGCGCCATTTTCCCGGCCAGCAGCAATTGGCGCAGGTTCAGGCCGTCCACAAATTCCATCACCAGGTAACAATGGCCTCCCGCTTCGCCGAAGTCGTGGACGGTGACGATGTTGGGATGATTCAACCGGGCCAGGGCCTGGGCTTCGCGCGCGAACCGCCCGGAGAACTGCCCGTCCTGGTCCTTTTCCTGGGCGATGATTTTGAGCGCGACGATGCGGTTCAGGCGGGGTTGCCGAGCCTTGTACACCACGCCCATGCCGCCGCGGCCGAGGCATTCGAGGATTTCCAGTTGCGGGAACAGCGCCGCGATTTCGGCGGGAGTCAGCGGCGGCTGGATGATTTTGGTTCCCTCCGGGCCGGCTCCGCCGGGTCCCTCCGTTTGTGCGACGAGGCCGGCCTTGAGCATGCATTCGGGGCAAATGCCGCCCAACGCCGTGGAGGGCACCGGTTTCCCGCAATGCGGACATTTGCTCTCGTCAGTCATATCATCGTTTCCTTCACCCCATACAAAGGAAGAACCGGCCAAAGGTTACCGGAATAAACCTGAAAATCGAAACCCGAATGCTGAAAGAAGCCCGTAAAATGGCTGGAATAAGCTGCTCAGCCTTTGGCCCTCTGTCTTTATCCGCCGGCCAGCGTCCGGAAGAGATATCGCAGTTCGTCCTCGACCTCGTCGGGGGTGGACACGGTGTCGGCAATGGTCTCGCGCAGCAGCGCGCGGTAACGCTGGCGGAGCCGGTGCACGGCCACTTTCACCGCGCCTTCGGTCAGGTGCAATTGCCGCGCCAGTTCGGCATAAGGCGCGGCGTCACTCGCTCCGGCCAGGGCGGTACGCAGCGTGTCAAACAGCGTGCCTTTGCCCTGGGTGCGATATTCCTCTCCCAGGCGCTGGTAAACCTGTTCGAGCAGGGTAATGGCCCAGTGATGTTCAAAGGCCTTTTCCGGCGTGAAATTTTCCACCGGGATCTGGCCCAGCCGCGTCTCGGCGCTTTGCAGGTCGAGCGTCATCACCTGTCCGCCGCCGCGCTTCTGCGCGCGCGCCTTGTCCCATTCGTCGGAGAGAAAATGGTTCAGGCTGGCGAGCAGGAAGGAACGGAACCGGCCCTTCTCCGGGGCGACGGCGGCGACGGCGTTGCGTTCCAGCAGCCGTGCGAAGAACGCCTGGGTGAGGTCCTGGGCGTCAGCGCACGAATTGCCGCGCCGCCGCACGTAGGCGTACAGCGGCGGCCAGTAAGTCTGGCAGAGACTTTCCAGCGCGGCTCGGGCGCGGGTGGTGTCGCTGCGCCCCGCCGTGAGCACCACCGACCAATGTGTGGTGACGAACACGGACGGTTGGGGCGGGTGGTTCCCGGTCGGAGTCGTGTTGGAAGCGGCGGTATGCGCGGAAGTGCCCACGTCCACAGAGTAACGCCGCGCGGGCGGCAAACGCAAGCCGGGTTAACGGCCGGTAGTGCCCTGATTCCAAAAATCCGGGTAGGGCGGACAGTCCTCTGGCCGCCGTCCCGCAGAGCGGGATGGCAAACGGCGCGCACGGAGTGACGCGCCCTACCGGAAATCAGGACATGGCCTAACGGCCGGCAGGCCCGCGGCCCCGCAGGCTGCCGGCGACGACGGGTTACTCCTCAAAATCCAGGTTCCGGGGAGCGGACGGTTCCTCGCTTGATTTTTTGCCGGTGACAGGCACGTCCTTGCCAACGACCTCCATCTTCATGTCATCCAGCCAGACTTGTCCCGTGCCGGAAAGCAGCAGGCCGAAGGCGATTTGTTGGCTCGCTTCCGGCACATCCAGGACAATTTCATATCGCGTCCAGTCCGTGTTGCCTTTCACCGCCCGGTCCTGCATGTTGTCGAATCCCAGCACTTCACCTTTAAGGCCGTCCACCCGCAGCCACAGCCCGGCCCAGTCTTTCACATCCTGGGACCGCACGTAACCGGACAGGCGGACCCGCTGTCCGCGATAGGTGTCGGCCTTGAATGTCTGCATCAGGGTTCCGAATCCGCTGGCCTTGGGCACATTGCTTTTCAACGAGGCGCTCCCCTTGCCGCCGTGGGTCACCTCGCGGTCCAACGTCATCTCGTATTCCCGGGGATGGCTGCCGGCCGCGAACCAGCCCTTGGGGGTTTCCGCCTGCACGGCCGCGGCACAGCCGAGGACGATACTGGCGATGAGGATTGCTTTCAGGTTTGTATGTTTCATAGGTTTTTTGTGTTGATGGTTTATATTTGAAATACAACGCCGGCGTGGTGTGCGGCGATTACGGTTGATTCGTGAATTCCAATTGGGGCGTCCGAGGGATCAGATCGACGGGTTTTCCGCCGGTGACAGGGATTTCGGTCCCGACAACTTCAAGCTTCAAATCATCCATCCAGACCTGGCCGGGACCGGTCAGGAGCAGCCCCATGAAAACCATCTGGCTCGCTTCCGGCACATCCAGGACAATTTCCTGCCGCGACCAACCCATTGTGCCCCGGAGCGCCCGATTCTGCATGTTGTCGAACGCCAGTACCTGGCCGTTGGTGCCGTCCACGCGCAGCCAGAGGCCGGCCCAGTTGCGCACGTCCTCGGACCGGAGGAAACCCGACAGCCGGATTCGCCGGCCGCGATAAGCATCGGCGCTAAACGATTGCAGTAATGTCCCGAAACCATCGGGGTGGGGGACGACGCTTTTTACATACGCGCTGGCCTTGCCTCCGTGGGTGGCGTTCCGGTCAATGGCCATCTCGTAGTCACTCGGATTGCTTCCAGCCGGGAACCAACCCGGGACGGGCTCCGATGCCCCGGTCTTTGGCGGAGCGGATGTGGCCGGGGCGGCGGTGGCCGTTGATGCCGCAGGCGTTCGCGTCGGGATGAAATTTTGCAGGGCCAGGTTCCCCAACAAGCCAAGGGTGGGAATGACAACGAAAACAACGATGACGAAACGCCAGAAACGGTCGCGAGCTGGGGCCGACTGTCCGGCAGAAGGCCGGGTGCCCTGTATGATAGTGCCCAGCATTCGCAGGAGGCCGATCATTGCGATGGGGAGCCCGAGCAGCAAAAACACTGAAACATCGATCCCGTAATGCACGAGTCCAACCGAATGATATCCGAGGGAAACCAATCCGACCGCCTGGACCAACGCGATGGCCAGCAGCCCGGTTGAGATAATGCCATAAGCAACCAGCCCGACCGACAACACACCGAAGGCCAGCAGCCCCGTGGGGAAAATCCCACCGGCGATCAAACCCACGGCGATCAATCCGTAGGCTTCGAGGCCCACGGCGGCCAGCCCCTTCGCCCTTGAACCGATCGCAATCCAACCTTTCGCCACTCGAGGACGACGGGTCACAGGATCAACGCCCCACGCCACATGCGCCAGCGGCAGTCCGAACAGGCTTTGTTTCGTGCGGTAATCGCGACCCGGGGATGGATTCAGGATCGCGCCGGCATTCAGCGCCGGACTGGCCAGGCTGTTCGCAATCGTTTCCACCAGGGTTTTGACTTCGCTGACCTGCTGGTAGCGCCGTTCCGGTTTTTTTTCCAATGAACGGAGCACGACTTCATCCAGCCGCACATCGATTTGCATCCCATGGGCGCACGACGACGGTGGCTGGAATTTTCCGAGCGGCAGTTCGCCGGTGAGCATCTCGTAGAAAACGACCCCGAGCGAATAAATGTCTGCCCGGTGGTCCACCTCCTGCGGCTTTTCCACCTGCTCCGGCGCCATGTAATGCGGCGTGCCCACCACGTCGCGCGCGCCCGTCAGCCGGAAATCCTTCGGCTCCTGGCCCAGGATTTTCGCCAGGCCGAAGTCGGCGATTTTCACCCGGCCCTTTTTGTCGAGCAGGACGTTCTCCGGCTTGATGTCGCGATGGACGATGCCTTCGTCGTGAGCGAACTGGAGCGCGGCGCAGATTTGCGGAATGATTTCGAGCGCCTCGCGCGGCAAAAGTTTGCCGGCCTGCTCGATCTGCCGCAGATTCGGCCCGTCCACGTATTCCATGATGAAATAGCTCAGGCGGTCGGCCTGGCCAAAGTCATAGACGCCGACGATGTTCGGATGACTAAGTTTTGCGAGGGCGCGGGCTTCGCGGGTGAACCGCCCGGCGAAATCCAGGTCGGCGCCGGAACGCGGCGCGAGAATTTTCAGTGCCACGAAACGGTCCAGCGCCGGCTGGCGCGCCTTATAAACCGCGCCCATGCCGCCTTTGCCGATGAGTTCAAGAATTTCGAGCTGGGGAAAAAGCCGGGCCAGGTTGGGAATCGTGGGTGGCACAAACGCCGGTGTGCCGGGCGGCACGCCGCCTTCGGTGGCAATGCCGCGCTGCAGGAGGCAGGCCGGGCAAAGCCCTTCCGACACGTCCGGTTTCAATCCCGCGCCGCATTGCGGGCATTTGCGGGGAACGATCTGGGTGGCAGGAGCAACGGGCGGTGCTGGATTCTTCCTTTCGAACATCCGGCCGGATAAGAAATCGAAAAGACTTCCCCCCAGGCGCTTGGTTCGTATGACAAGGATGCAAACCAGCGCGGCCACCGCCACAAAGGTCAAAGCCAACAACCCCATGCCGAGCAGGGAGATCAAGCTGGGTTCGGCCAACATCACATCTTTCATAAAATACGATCAAAATCCTGCATTCACCCATTACTGAAGAAAAATCGGCCAAAGGTTACGAACAAGACTCCAAACCCCGAGCACCAGGCGCCAGAGAAACCTCAAGCTTCAAATGAACCGTTCGGCGGGTTTGGGGTTTGGAACCTGGATATTGGTGTTTCCGCGGTATCGGCGGTTCACCCCGCCAGCGCGGCAAACAGATTCCGGATTTCGTCCTCCACCTCGCCCGGGCTGGCGACGGTGTCTGCAATTTCCGCGCGGAGCACTTCGCGGTAACGCTGGCGCAAACGGTGCACCGCCACTTTTACCGCGCCTTCGGTCGTGCCGAGCCGGGTGGCGATTTCCGCGTAGCCCACGGTCCGGCTGGCCTCGGTCAGCGTCGGTTTCAATTGTTCGAACAGGTTTTCCCGGCCGTCGCGCACGTAATCCGCGCGGAGCCGCCGCAGCACCTGTTCCAACAGCGTGAGCGCCCAGCGCCGCTCGAAAACTCTTTCGGCGGTAAGGTGGTCGGCCGGATCGAGGCCTCCGGAGGACTCGGCGGCGGCGATATCAATGGGAATCAAAATCTGTCCGCCGCCGCGTTTTTGGGCCCGGGCCTTGTCCCATTCGTTGGCCAGAAAATGTTTCAGTGACGCCAGCAGAAACGAGCGGAACCGGCCTTTCGCCGGGTTCACCCCGGCGAGATAATTCTTTTCCAGCAGGCGGGCAAAAAAATCCTGGGTCAAATCCTGGGCGTCATGCGGACCGTGCCCTTGCCGCCGCACAAACGCGTAAATCGGAAACCAGTAGGCGCGGCAAAGTTTTTCCAGCGCGTTACGCGCGTCCGGGGTGTCGTTGCGCCCGGCGGAAACCACGAGCGACCAGTGCGTGGTGACGAACGCGGGACGGGGCAGCGGTCCGGCGTCGGTGGCGGTTGAGGCGGGACTGGCCTGGTCGGAAGTAGTCACCACGGCGAACGTAACGCCGTGGGCGCTGAAAATGCAAGCGCGCTTACATTGAGGGCGAGCGCAGTTTTTCCCGGACCCGCTCGAAAACCATTGCGGGGGAGATCGCCTTCAGGCATTCGTTCGGTTTTTCGTAAACGCAATATGATTTCAGGCAGGGAGAGCAGGGGAGATCGATGCGCAGCACGTCGTCCAGATGGCCATACGGCCCCGTGCGGCGGGGCTCGGTGGGACCGAAGAGCGCGACCAGCGGTTTGCCGAGCGCGGCGGCCGCGTGCATCGGGCCGGTGTCGTTGGTGATCATCAACTGGGAAAGCCGCAGCCACTCGACCATTTCCGGCAGTGAAGTCTGGCCGCACAAATCCAGACATCGGTCCGGAGCCGCGCGGGCGATGACCTTGCCGGCCAGCTGGTCGTCGTGACCGCCGAGCAGGACGAAGCGTCGGTCCGGAAAATCCTTCGCGAGCAGGCAGACCAGTTCGGCAAAATATTTAACCGGCCAATGCTTGTTCAGCCATCGCGCCCCGGGCTGGATGGCAATCCAGTGCGCGCTGTCGGTATGCCATTTGGATTTGATGGCGGCGGCGACGGCCGGACGTTCGGGCAGCCACCGGAAGTTTTTGTGGACCGGCACGCCGAGCCGGGGCAGCACGGCGAGATACCAATCCACCGCATGGGTATGGAACGAGGCGCGGCGGACCGCCACGTCGTAAAAACCGCGCGCTCCTTCCCGGACCTCGTCGAGGCCGATGAGGAATTGTCCATTGGCGAGCCAGGCGAACGCGCCGCTGCGCGCAAGGCATTGAAGGTCAACGACCCAGTCGAAATGCTGCGCCCGCATCCAGCGGATGCTGCGAAGCATCTCCGGCCAATGCCGCGGGGCGGCCCAGCGTTTGCGTTCAAAGCGGACGACGCCGGCCAGATCGGGGTCGCCTTCGAGCAGCGGCGCGAGCTGGGCATCGATCCACCAGAAAATTTCGCTGGCGGGCAGATGGCGTTTGATGAGCCGCAGCACCGGCAACGCCTGGACGACGTCGCCAAGCGAGCTGGGCTTCAAAATGAGAATTTTCAAGCGGTCACCGGAAACAATTTGCGCGCAAAAAATCCCGCGCGGCGACGGATGGTCCGACTTTAACGGCCGAATTCCAGCCGTTCAGCCAGGCGTTCGGGCAGGCCGGCGGCGCGGATCTTTTTCTGGGCGGTGGCGATGTCGTAATCCAGCCGGCGCAGTTCAATCGTGCCGGCGTCCATGTCGTACATGACGTACGCGGCCCGGGGATTGTTATCGCGCGGCTGGCCGACGGCGCCGACATTAATGAAATACTTTTTGGCCGGGTCGATTTTGAATTTGGAATAGGTGCCGCCGCGGACGGCGGTGTCGCGCATGAAGGCGACGGGCACGTGGGTGTGGCCGAAGAAACAGACCTGAGTGTTCTGGTACGGAAAGCTGGCGGCGGCGGCGAGCTTGTCAAAGACGTAACCCCAGCGTTGCGGCGCGTCGAGCGTGGCATGGACCATCGTGAAGTTGGCGGCCATGCGGGTATATTTGAGTTCGAGCAACCACTGCCGCTCGTCAGCGGAAAGCTGTTCGCGCGTCCAATGAACCGCGTCGGCGGCGTGGGGATTGAAACCTTCCAGCGGATCGTTGGTGGAACAATATTCGTCGTGATTGCCTTTGACGCAGGGAATGTTCATTTCGCGGACGATGGCGAGACATTCCTTGGGATTGGCGTTGTACCCGACGACATCGCCGAGGCAGACGATATGCGTCGCGTTTTGGGTCTTGATGTCAGCCAAAACGGTTTGGAACGCTTCCAGGTTGCCGTGGATGTCAGCGATGATGGCGTATCTCATTTCGTTTTAACGGACAATTTCAAAACCCTTGAATTCATTTTTTACGTCGGCCCAAGTTACACTTTCGTCGCGGACAAAGCCAGCAAGACCTGCGCCAAGGATGGCGTCACGAAATGCCTCCAATTCCCCGCGATCGCCCTCGGCGACCAGTTCCACCCGGCCGTCGGGCAGATTGCGGACGGTGCCGATGATCTCAAAGCCGGCAGCGACGGTTTTCGCAGTATAGCGAAACCCGACGCCCTGCACGAGGCCTGAATAAAATATTTGCATGCGACAACGATTCATGACGGACGTGACAGCCAACAGCTGCCCGGCACGGCAGGATGAAGCCAAAGCCGGGCGTCGGATGCAATATTTTAATGGCGGGCGGGAAGGTTGCACCCATTTTTCTAAGATTTCTGTTTGACCGTCGGGGCAATTTGCCGTAATCAGCACCGGCTAACTCAAACACGCCACCGGAAAATCCGGTGGTGTTGATGGCGCAGACAGAAATGCTGAACACAAAACTATTCCTGGCGGTGGATTTCGGGGCCGGCAGCCTCAAGCTGGCGGAGTTTGAAATCAACGAGGCCGGCGGTTTGCGTCTGAAAAATTTTTCCATCAAGCCGCTCGGCATGGAAGGCGCCCAGGAGTCGTCCCGGGAAGCCACCGTGCTCAAGGCCTTGCGCGAGACCCTCGCGGAAATGGGCACCAAGGC
>CAYPSF010000075.1:0-20769 GCA_964413165.1 uncultured Bifidobacteriaceae bacterium | reverse complement strand
ATGCTCAGAAAATATAAAATCAACGGCGGTTTTGACGAAATGCTCGACGTGAAAAACGGCGTGCGATCGCATTACCGGAAATTTCACAAGTTGTTTGATGGGGTGAAAACGGCGGAGTTCAATGCCAAGCGACAGGCGGTGGACACGGCGTTTTTGCGGCAGGGCATCACGTTCAATGTTTATGGCGACGCCCAGGGGGCGGAGAAAATCTTCCCGTTCGACCTGCTGCCGCGCATCATCCCGGCAACGGAATGGGAATTCCTGGAACGCGGCCTGGCCCAACGCATCACCGCGCTGAACCTGTTCCTGCACGACATCTACCACGAGCAGAAAATCCTGAAGGACGGGGTCATCCCGGAATTTTACGTTTTGTCGGCCCGGCATTTCCGGCGCGAATTTGTCAACTTCGAGGTGCCCAGGGGAATTTACGTCCACGTCTGCGGCACGGATTTGATCCGCGACCGGGACGGCAATTATCTGGTGCTGGAGGACAACGGCCGCTGTCCTTCCGGGGTCAGCTACGTGCTGGAAAACCGGCGGGCCATGAAAGGCGCGTTTCCGGCGATGTTTGAAGGCATCGGCGTGCGGCCGGTGGAAAATTATCCGCAGGAGCTGTTGCGGTGCCTCCGGCACATCGCCCCGGCCGGCGTGGCCGACCCGACCGTGGTGCTGCTCACGCCGGGCGCCTACAACAGCGCCTATTTCGAGCACACCTATCTCGCGCGGCAGATGGGCATTGAAATCGTCGAAGGCCGCGATTTGTTCGTGCGCGATTCGCGCGTGTTCATGCGCACGACGAAGGGACTCCAGCCGGTGCACGTCATTTACCGGCGCATCGACGATGATTTTATCGACCCGACGGTTTTTCGGCGTGATTCAATGCTCGGCGTCCCCGGCCTCGTCCATGCCTATCGCGCGGGCAATGTATCGCTGGCCAATTCCATCGGCACCGGGATCGCCGACGACAAGGTCATCTATTATTTCGTGCCGCGGATGATCAAGTACTACCTCGGCCAGGAACCCATTTTGCCGAACGTGCCGACGTATCTCGCCAACGAGGAAGCGGACCGCAAATACATCCTGGAACATCTGCCCGAGCTGGTGGTGAAGGCGGCCAACGAGTCGGGCGGTTATGGCATGTTGATGGGGCCCAAGGCATCGGCGGATGAAATCGAACTTTTCCGAGAAAAAATCATCGCCGATCCGCGCAACTACATCGCCCAGCCGATGATTTACCTGTCGCAACACCCGACGTATTGCGACGGCAAATTCGAGGGGCGGCACGTGGACTTGCGGCCGTTCATTTTGTCGGGCGAACGCGTTGCGATCATTCCGGGCGGGCTCACGCGCGTGGCGCTGCGCAAAGGCTCGCTCGTAGTCAACTCGTCGCAGGGCGGCGGCAGCAAGGACACCTGGGTGCTGTATGGGGATGAATGAAGTGAACATCCAACATCCAACACTCAACATCCAACATCGAATCGAAAAATCAGCAGCCATGAAAATTGGATGTTGGGTGTTCGATGTTGGATGTTCGATGTTTTCCAATTTATGTTAAGCCGCGTTGCCCACTCGCTCTATTGGATGGCGCGTTACATCGAGCGGGCCGAGAACATCGCGCGCATCGTGGACGTGAACCTGCAACTGTTGCTCGACCTGCACGATTTGGACGAGAAAAAGCTGGCCGAATACTGGCTGCCCATCGTGCAAAGCACCGGGGACGAGGCGGCGTTCCTGAAGTTGCATCCGCGGGCCACCGGCGCGGCGGTCACCGAGTTCCTCGTGTTCCAGACCGAAAACCCTAACTCCATCGTCCAGTCCATCTGCCAGGCGCGGGAAAACGCCCGCATGGTGCGCGACCAGCTGACGCTGGAGCTTTGGGAGGAACTGAACCGGTTGTACCTGTTGGTCCGCTCGCCGCAGGCACGGGAAATCTGGCGGCGCAGCCCGAGCGAATTTTTCCAGGAAATCAAGTCCGGCTCGCTCCACCTGGTCGGGATCATCAATGCCACGCTGGTCCATGACGAAGGCTGGTGGTTCGTCCAGGCCGGCCAGTTCCTGGAACGCGCCGACAAGACCACGCGCATCCTGGACGTGCGTTACCAGTCCCTGCCCGAGCGCGGCGCGCCTCCGACCATCAGCCAGGCCGGAGCCCTGGAATGGTCCGCCGTGCTCCGGTCGTGCAGCGCCTGGGATGCCTACCGGACCATCCATGGCGCGGACGTACATCCCAAGTTCGTGGCGGATTTTCTGCTGCTCAACGACGATTTTCCCCGGTCCGTCCGGTTTTGTGTAAATGAACTGAACCGCGCGCTGCGGCGCATCTCCGGCGTACCGGAAGGCCATTTCTGCAATACGGCCGAAAAACTCACCGGCCGGCTGCTCGCCGAATTGCAATTCAGCACGATCGACGAAATTTTTGACCGGGGCCTGCATCAATACCTCGACGAGATCCAGGTCAAGTTGAACGACATTGGCGAAACCCTGTTCCGCGCCTACCTTTTCCAGCCGTTCCAGAACCCCAACGAGGAACACATGGTCCAGCAGGAGGAACAGCAGCAGCAAACGAGAACCCGGACGGAACCCCAATCCAAATGAAACGCATTGCCATCCTGACCGCCGGCGGCGACACGCCCGCGCTTAACGCCACCATCCATGGCGCGGTGGTGCGTGCCAACCAGCTCAAGGTGGAGATCGTCGGTCTCATCAAGGGGTTTAATTGCCTGTTCAATCCGCGCGTGCCCCATGTCCACCTCAACCCGCTCTACCAGGAAATTCCCGAACTCGACCCGACCAGGGGCGGCACCCTCATCGGTTCGTCGCGCGATTACGTGGACCCGAACCGGAAGGACGAACTGGATTTGATCACCGCGCGCCTCAAAAAACTGGGGATTGAAGGACTGATTTGCATCGGTGGCGACGGTACGCTTAACGGCCTCCAGCCGCTGGCCGAGCGCCTGCCGGTCGTGCTCGCGCCCAAGACGATCGACAACGACCTGGGCCTGAATTATCCCAGCGAGCCGGATGAATGGGTGCGGATCAACGACGCGGCGGCCAAACACGGCTATCGTTACAAACACACCCCTTCCAGCGCCGTTTTTGATCTCGACCAGATCGTCAATTACGCCACGCCGGGTTATGCTACGGCGGTCTTTGTTTCCGCCCAGGGCATCGAGCGCATCCGCACCACGGCGGAAAGCCACCGCCGCATCGCCATCATCGAGGTCATGGGGCGGCATTCCGGTTATATCGCGCTGGGCACGGCTTACGGGCAGCCGGACATGATTTTGATTCCCGAACATCCGCTGGACCTCGAACGCCTCGTCGAACGTGTCAAATATCTTTACGACCTCCAGAAAAACGTCGTTATCGTCTGCGGCGAAGGCATCGTGGACGAATCCGGCCGCGAACTGGGCGCGGAAACCAAATCCACCGACCCGTCCGGCAACCTGGTTCTCAGCGGCGCGGCGGACGCGTTACGTTCCCGGCTGATCCAGATGATCGGCGATCGTTATTTCCAGCTTTATCGGCGCGGTGATTCGGCCAAGGAGGCGATCTTCACCCGCAAAGTCGGCCACACCCAGCGCGGCGGCCGGCCTATCCTGTTTGATCGGTTTAATGCTGCGTTGCTCGGGGCGAAGACGGTCGATATGCTGGTTGAAGGACGTAACAATGCAGTATCCATCCTCCAGTACAGTTCGGCCAAAGGCTTTCATGTCGAAGGCTACGATGCGAACCGTTTTCGCGATCGCTGGGGGCTTATTCACGCACGCGCCATGCACCCGACCCTATACGATCCAAGCCTGATGAAACCCTCCAAGCTGGGCATTGATTATTTACTGCCCATTTTCACCGACGCCATCGGCAATGACGATGCCGAGCACATGCGTTCCACGTTGTTCGACCCGGGCAACCTGGCGCAACCGTATCACTCGATGAACACGGATGTGCACAAGCGCATCCGGTACCTGGAAATGGAGGCGGTATGACCGCTCCCGCCAAGGCGTCCGCCCACCTGATTCCCTACATCAACGTCAAACTGGCGTTGCTGGGTTTCTCGCCGGCGACCACGAACGAGAGCGCGGAGTTTGCCGACATCATTTCCACGCTGGTCGCGCAATACCAGGAAAAGGAACGCCTGCTCGCCAACCATCTTTGCCCGGCGGACCAGCGCATCCAGACTTTTCTGTACGACTACCTGCAGGATGTGCCGGTGACCAAACTGCCGTTGCGCACGTTCACGCTCGACCGCCCTGGCATGGCGCGGGTGCTGTCGCTGCCGGTGGACCGCGACGAATTCAGCTCGGAGATCATCAGTTCCTATCGCGTCCAGCAGGGCGTGCTGCACAATCCGCGCAGCGACCGCCGCACCACCCAGGGCATTTTCCACGTGGCCGAGGGCGGCCTGCCGATTCCCGATGACAAGATCGGCGTGCCCAAGGCGGTGTTCGGCAGGATGCTGGGCCTCGCATTCAATCCGCCGCGTTCCCTGATGCGGTTGCCGTTCACCGCGAACCAGGCGCAACCGGCGGACTGTTTCGTGACGCTGCTCCTGCGCCCGGTCGTGTGCCCCGAAGTGCCCGGGTTCACGCCGCAAAAAAGCATGGAAATCCGTTTCTTCGTGCCCGGCAATCTCATCAGCAACCTGGATTTCGTCGAAAGCATCTTTGGCAATGGCGGCGACCCGGACTTGCCGGAGAACGACGCCGGCCTGGATGTGGACCACTGGACCGGCCATACCGGCTGCGTGATCCTTGCGCCGCACCTCACCAAGGTGACGAAGAAGTCCGTGGGCCTGCCGCATTGGGACCAGGCCACCGAACGTCAGCGGCGCGACGGCATGTGCTGGAAGGACGAGTGGGAGTTTTACAACCAGGGCCAGGCCTTCAAACTCACCTGCCGGGACAAAGCCGGGATCATGGTCACCATCATCGCGGACAACTACTACGGCTATTGCAAGAAAGAGGTCAAAACCCAGATCAGCTATGCCGCCAATCTTTACGGCCTGTGCGAGGAGGAACATGCCGGTGGCGCGCTCGTTTTTCCCGCCTATGACCTGGGTGAGGAATTTTGCGGCGACATTCACGTCAAGCGCGCGGGCCATTCGTTCGCGGAAGTCAGCTCGTTGTATCGCGAGTCCCTCGAACTCAAGCCCGGGGGATACGCGGTGGACAAAAAATATCCGGACATCATTTACGTCCCGGAGGACGCCCGATTTGACCTCAACAAACAAAAAATTTCCTGGGCCGGCGGCAAATCCGAGTGCGCCATCAAGTTGTTGCCCGGCAAAACGTACGTGCGGCCTTCGGGTTACAAAGTGCGCATGGAAAAACCCGGCGCCAACCGGTCCTGGCGGCTGGTCGGTGCCGTCGGGGAAGGGATCTTATGCCACAAACCCTGCACCGTTTCCGGCGGCGGCAAATCCGAGATCTCCAAACCCATCACCGATGCCATTCTTACCGGGCCGGTGTTCGTCGCCGATTTCAGGAAGGATTTTGACCAGGTGGCCGGATTGATTGAGCGCGATTACAGCGGGCGCTTCAACGATGCCACGCGCCAGGACCGACGCGCCATCCTCAGCATGGAACGTTCGCTCGGATCGGTCATCAAACTGCTCACCCCGGACGAACAGGATTACCAGCCGGAATACAACGCCTGGCTCGAAGGCGTCCCGCAATATCTCAAGGAACTCGTGTTCGTGGTGAAGCGCTACTACAAACCCGAATGGGGCGGGAGCTGGCGCGACCATTTCAGCGTGGACATCATCAACGGGAAGCCGGCCAACGAATTGAAGTGCGACAATCGCAAGCTGGTCACCACCTATTTGCGCGTCGGCTTTGATTCCGACGGCCTGTGGCGCACGTTCGGCTTGCGCAAGGATTTCAATCCTGCGCTGAAGATCCAGGCCGAGGATGACATCACCGCGTCGGTGGTCGTGCCGCCGGACCGGATCCCGGAAATGCCCGGGATGGAAGCCGGCCGGGGCGTGCCGCTGAAATTCGTCCATAACGCCGAGACCCGGTTGTTTCAACGTCCGGACGATGCCATCCATCGCGGTTACGACAAGCAAACGGAGGCTGATTTTTCCCGGCCGGACAATTTTTTCTCGAATTATGAGCCGTTGCCCGCAAAAGTCGCGCGGGAAATGATTGAGGAGGCCATGGGCTTCCATCAGTTCACCGAGCCGATGCAGGCGCTCATCCAGGAGGTGGCCGGCCAGGGCACGGGTTATTTTGTCTGCCCGGCCAATCCACGGATTGTGGACGGCAAGCCGACCAAGAACCCGCGTTATCTCCAGCTGCGCCCCGACCTCGTCCAGCCGCAGGAAAGCTACCTGGCGGAAATGACCACGCGCCTGCGCCGCCGTTTGCCGCCGGGGAAGCCCGTGCTCAATGCCGTCGCCGCCGTGCTGCCCGGCCGCCGCAACAATCCGCCCGAACCCGGCATCCGCTCGCTGGCGTGCTATAACCCGATCCATTACTTCGAACTGCCCGAACTGTTCATGGAATGCATCTGCAGCATGACCGGCAAATCGCCGTCCACCACCGGCGCCGGTTCGGAAGGCGCGCTTACCAAGGGCCCGTTCAACGCGCTGCCGCCCATCATCGACCTCAACAACGCGCTGGTGTCGTTCATCCTAACCGGTCATCACGCCTTCGTGACTGCCGCCGGCTACATCGGCCCGAAAGCGCGGGTGGACCACGACGTCAGCCTGCTGGTGCCGGAGGTCTGGTGCCGCATGTCGGCGGAGGAACGTGACCCGCAATACTTGATCGCCAACGGATTCCTGGACAAATGCGTGGACTTCGAGCAGGACGGGAAGAAGGTGCAGGCCAGCCGGCTCGGCTGGCGCATCAACGCCCATTTCGCCCGCGCCTTCTTCGGCCGGGTGTTCAACCATCCGCACGTCGTTTTCACCGACGAAATGCTGCGGCCGGAACTCCAGGGCCTGGAGGTATTTGCCGATGGCATGGACAACATTGTGACCACCCAAAAGCGGGTGGCGCAGATGTATTTTGACGACGGCAGCATCGCCCAAGCCTGTCCGCCGTTGCGGGCTTTGCTCCACATCATGTTGCACGACCAATGGGAGGGGCGGGGGCTGGATCATCCGGACTTCCGGAAACTGTTCACGCGGGAATACCTCCTGTCGAGTGATTGGTACGCCGCGCGGCTGGCGGCGAAGCAGAAGGTGGATCGCGGGCTGTGGCAGCGGCATGTGGAATATCTCGACAAGTTTTTGAAGCGAGCGAGCCATGCCGACGAGGCCGCCCGGCTCGGTATCGCCGGAAAACTGGAGCGCGCCCGGAAAATGCGGGAGGAAACGGATTCGCCGGAGTATCTGAAACAACTTTCCGGTACGATCGGTGCCGAACCGATTGACAATTACTTGTAACGATGAGGAAACGAAACCAGCCCATTTTTTGGACTGCGGTGGCAGAGCGAAGCGGCGACACCGCTTTCCGTAAGCACACCTGTTTTCAAAGCGGCGTCGCGCTGCGCTTGCCGCCGCATTCCAAAGCGCCCGCGTCAATCGTCAATCGTCAATCATAAATCCGAATGTCGATTCACGTCGCACTCCACCACAGAACCCACTACCAATATGACCGGCTGGTCCAGCTCGGCCCGCAAGTCGTGCGGTTGCGTCCCGCGCCCCATGCCCGGACCCGGATCCTGAGTTATTCGCTCCGCATCACGCCGGAAAAACATTTCATCAACTGGATCCAGGACCCGCAGTCGAATTACGCGGCACGCCTCGTGTTCGAACAGCCCACCCGCGAATTCTGTGTCGAGGTGGACCTGGTCGCCGAGATGGCGGTGTTGAATCCCTTCGATTTTTTCCTGGAACCGCAGGCGGAGAAATTCCCGTTCGATTACGACCCCGCGCTCGACCATGAACTGGCGCCGTTTCTGCGCAAATGCTGGTTGACGCCCAAATTCATGAAATGTCTGGCCGCCATCCGGCGCGGGGTGCTGGGTGAAACCGGGCGACGGACGAAGTTGGAGCGGCTTGAAGTTCCCGAAATAGGCAAGCCCCGCACGATTGATTTCCTCGTGGCGGTCAATCAATGCCTCTGGAAGGACATCAAATATACCATCCGCCTCGAACCCGGTGTGCAGACGCCGGAGGAAACCCTGGAAAAGATGAGCGGTTCGTGCCGCGATTCCGCCTGGCTGCTGTGCCAGTTGTTCCGGCACTGCGGTCTGGCGGCGCGCTTTGTCAGCGGTTATCTCATCCAGCTCAAGGCCGATGTGAAGGCGCTCGACGGGCCGAGCGGCGCGGAGAAGGATTTCACCGACCTCCACGCCTGGTGCGAGGTGTATCTGCCCGGCGGCGGCTGGATCGGCCTCGATCCCACTTCCGGCCTGCTCGCAGGCGAGGGCCACGTCCCGCTCGCCTGCACGCCGGATCCCACCAGCGCCGCGCCCATCTCCGGCGCGGTGGACGAGTGCAAAAGTGAATTCAGCTTCGAGATGGGCGTGACGCGCGTTTACGAAAGTCCCCGCGTCACCAAGCCTTACACCGAGGAACAATGGCAGGGTATCGATCAACTCGGCCACGCGATTGACGCCGACCTGGCCAAAAACGATGTCCGGCTCACGATGGGTGGCGAGCCGACGTTTGTGTCGGTGGACAATCCGGACAGGCCGGAATGGAATTTCACCGCCGTTTCGCACCAGAAACGGGTGCTTTCCGGCGAACTCATCAAGCGGCTGCGGAAACAATTCGCGCCCGGATCCCTGCTGCACTATGGCCAGGGCAAATGGTATCCGGGCGAACCGCTCCCGCGCTGGGCGCTGGCCGCTTACTGGCGCAAGGACGGTGTGCCGATCTGGAATGACGATTCGCTCATCGCCGACGAATCAAAAGATTACGGCCACGGCCCGAAGGAAGCAAAGGAGCTGCTCACCCGCATCGCCCGGGTGATCGGCGCCGATCCGAAATACCTCCTGCCGGCGTACGAGGACGCGTTCTATTATATGTGGAAGGAGCGCCGCTTCCCGACAAATGTCACGCCGGGGAAATCTAACCTCAAGGACAAGCAGGAGCGCGAACGCATCGCGCGGATTTTTCAACAGGGCCTCGGTGAAGTTGTCGGTTACTCGCTGCCCATCAAGCGCGCCAGGTACGATAACCAGCCCGGCTGGATGTCCGGCACGTGGTTTTTGCGGGACGATGACACGCTCTGGCTCATCCCGGGCGACTCGCCGATGGGTCTGCGGCTGCCGATTGATTCGATTCCCTGGGTGGCGGAAAAGGATTATCCCTGGATCTGGCAGCAGGATCCGTCTCAGAAGAAGCTGCCGGACCTGCCGAAGGAGTTTCCGTATCGTACCGGGCAGAGGTTTATGCGCGGCGGCGGTGCCCCGGTGCCTGCCGGTCACGGTCCGGGCCAACGGGCGCAGGAACTGGAGTTGTCGGAATCGCCAAAGGAAATCGATCCGAGCCGTCGCCCGGTCCTGGGCCAGAGTTCGCCATGGATCATCCGCACGGCGATGTGTGTCGAACCGCGCGATGGACGGCTGCATGTCTTCATGCCGCCCGTCACGACCCTCGAGGATTATCTCGATCTCATCGCGGGCATCGAAACCGCCGTCACCGAAATGGGTGTGCCGGTCATCATCGAGGGCGAGACCCCGCCGAAGGACCCGCGCCTGAACAAGCTGGCCGTGACGCCGGACCCGGGCGTCATTGAGGTCAACCTGCATCCCAGCAAATCCTGGGATGAACTGGTGCAGCGCACGACGGTGCTTTACGAGGAGGCGCGGCAGGCGCGGCTGGGCACGGAAAAATTCATGCTGGACGGCCGTCACACCGGCACGGGCGGTGGCAATCACATCATCATCGGGGGCGACACCCCGCCGGATTCGCCGGTGTTGCGCCGGCCGGATCTGCTGCGTTCGCTGCTGGCCTACTGGCAGAACCATCCCTCGTTGAGCTGGCTGTTCAGCGGGTTGTTCGTGGGTCCGACCAGCCAGGCGCCGCGCGTGGACGAAGCCCGCAACGATTCGCTTTACGAACTGGAGGTCGCGTTCAATGAACTGGACCGGCTGATCGGTGTGGACCCTCGTAGCCGCCGACGTAAGGAGGCGGACCAACAAGTGCCATCGACGGATCCGCCTCCTCACGTCGGCGGCTACATCCCGCCCTGGATTGTGGACCGCGTGTTCCGCAACCTGCTGATCGACGCCAGCGGCAACACGCATCGCGCCGAGTTCAGCATCGATAAATTATTTTCGCCGGAAAGCAGCGGCGGCCGGCTGGGTCTGGTGGAGATGCGCGCGTTCGAGATGCCGCCGCATGCGCGCATGAGCCTTGCCCAGCATCTGCTCCTGCGCGGCCTGGTCGCAAAATTCTGGCAGGAGCCGTACCGGAACAACCTGGTCCGCTGGGGCACGGACATCCACGACCGCTGGATGCTCCCGCATTTTTGCGAGACCGATTTCAAGGACGTCATCGGCGACCTGCGCGAGGCCGGATATCCGTTTGAATTCGACTGGTTCGCACCGCACTTTGAATTTCGCTTCCCGCGCATCGGCGACCTGGAACAGCGTGATTTGCAGGTTGAACTTCGCACTGCGCTGGAGCCGTGGCACGTGCTGGGCGAGGAGCCGGGCGGGGGCGGCACCGTGCGCTACGTGGACAGTTCGCTGGAACGGCTCCAGGTCAAGGCGCGCGGTCTCGTGGGCGACCGCTTCGCCATCACCTGCAACGGCCATCGGGTGCCGTTGCATCCGACCGGCACCAACAGCGAGGGCGTGGCGGGTGTGCGGTACCGTGCCTGGCAACCGCCGCATTGCCTGCAGCCCACGGTTCCTTCGCACGCGCCGTTGCGGTTTGACCTTTATGACACCTGGAACGGACGTTCGCTCGGCGGTTGCACCTATCACGTGGCGCATCCCGGCGGGCGCGGTTATGACACGTTTCCGGTGAACAGTTATGAAGCCGAGAGCCGCCGCCTGACGCGTTTTTTCCGGCAGGTTCACACGCCGGGCCGGATGGAGATTCCGCCCGCAACCGCCAATCCGGATTTTCCGTTCACCCTGGATTTGCGCAATGTCTGACCCCGATGACCAGCCAAAGACGCGCGAATTGCAAATGATTCAATCTCAATCCATGACGAGTGAAGCCGGTGCCGCCGAACGAGTCGCGCCGGTGCCGTCCGGTTTGCTGGCCGGGTACCAACGGAGCGCGCCCGCGTTCGACGAATTGCTGACGGAAAACGGCGAAGTGCGGCCGCATTACCTGAAGTTGATGGACGCATTGGCGGAACACAGCCCGGCGGAACTCCAGCATCGTTGGGACACCAGCCAGCGATTCGTTCATGAACAAGGCATCACCTATAATGTCTATGGCGATCCGCGCGGCATGGAACGGCCCTGGCAGCTCGACCCGATTCCCTTCGTCGTCGCCCCGGACGAATGGCGTTCGCTCGAGGCCGGGCTGATCCAGCGGGCGACCCTGCTGAATCGCATCCTCGCCGATTGTTACGGTCCGCAGGAGCTCATCCGGTCGCGCTGGCTGTCGCCGGCGCTGGTGTTCGCGCAGCCGGATTTCCTGCGTCCGTGCCACAACCTGCGGATGCCGGAAAATATTTTCCTCCATTTCTACGCCGCCGATCTCGCGCGCTCGCCCGACGGCCGCTGGTGGGTGGTCTCCGACCGCACCCAGATCCCCACCGGGGCGGGCTATGCGCTCGCCAACCGGCTGGTGACCTCGCGCATCCTGCCCGAACCGTTCCGCGACAATCATGTCCACCGGCTGGCAGGGTTTTTTCAGGAGGTGCAACACACGCTGGCCCGCCTGGCGCCGCGCAAACCGGACAATGCCCGCGTCGTCATGCTCACGCCCGGTCCGCACAATGAAACCTATTTTGAACAAGCCTACCTGGCGCGCTATCTTGGCTACTTGCTCGTCGAGGGCCAGGACCTCATCGTGCGTGACCACCGGGTCTTCCTGAAAACATTGAGCGGTCTCGACCGGGTGGATGTGATTCTGCGCCGGGTGGACGACGATTTTTGCGATCCGCTCGAACTACGGAATGATTCGATGCTGGGCGTGCCGGGCCTGGTCGAGGCGTTGCGCGCGGGCAACGTGGTGGTGGCCAACGCGCTCGGGTGCGGGCTGGTGCAAAGCCCGGCGTTCATGGCATTTTTGCCCGGCTTGTGCCGGCATCTGCTGGGTGAGGAATTGAAACTGCCGTCGGCGGCCACCTGGTGGTGCGGACAGGGTTCGGCCCGGCAATACGTCAGTGAAAATCTTGAGCGGCTGGTGGTCAAACCGGCGTTCCGTTCCCATGGGCGTCCGGCCGATTCCGGAAATCTGCCCAGCGCGGCCGAACGCGACGCGCTGCGCCGCCGGATTGAATTTGACCCCGACCTGTTTGTCGCACAGGAGCGGGTGGAATGGTCCACCGCGCCGTCCTGGGAGGGCGGCCGCTTGGTGGCGCGGCCGGTCGGGTTGCGCGCTTTCCTGGCGTCCGGCGGCGGCGGTTATTCCGTCATGCCAGGCGGGTTGACCCGGGTTTCGCCCGACACCGGGGCTTTCATTTCCATGCAACGGGGCGGCAGCAGCAAGGACACCTGGGTCACGTCCGGGATGCCCGTCGAGGAAACGACGTTGCTTTACGCCCCGAGCCAGAACGTGGATCTGCGTCGCACGGGCAACAACCTGCCGAGCCGGCTGGCGGACAATTTTTTCTGGCTGGGCCGTTATTCGGAACGCGCCGACGAGACCGCGCGACTATTGCGCAGCACGTTGCGGCGGTTCAACCCGGAGCGGACGGGCAGCGCGATGCCGCTGCTGGGGCCGTTGCTGTTGACGCTGGAAAAGCAAGGCCAGTTGCCCGGGTTGCTGGAAAAAACCGAATTGCGGCAGAATCCCGAGGCGTTCGAGGCGGAGTTGCTCGCGGCCATTTTCGATCCGGCGCGCAGCGGCAGCCTGCGGCACGTGGTGGACCATCTGCAGCGGCTGGCCATGTTTGTGCGCGACCGGACCTCCTACGACATGTGGCGCGTCCTGAGCCGGCTCAACGAACGCCTGGCCATGCCGGCGACCAGCCTGGTCCTGCTCGCGGGCGACGCCACCGCGGTGCTGAATGAAACCTTGATCGGCCTGGCTGCGTTTCACGGGCTGGCCCGCGAGAACATGACCCGCGCGCAGGCGTGGCGGTTTCTGGACATGGGGTTGCGCATCGAACGGGCGATTTATCTTTGCACGTTGCTCGATGCCACCCTGCGCTCGCCGCAGGCCGAAGACCCCAGCCTGCTCGAGGCCGTGCTCGAAGTCGCCGACAGCTCCATCACGTTCCGCTCGCGTTACAACCTGCTTCCCCATCTGCCCGCGGTGTTCGACCTCGTGTTGCTGGACGACAAGAATCCGCGCTCGGTCCTGTTTCAAATCAAACAGCTCGCGCAGCATTTTGAGTATCTCCCGCGCGACCGGGAAACCACGACCGGTTCCGGCAAACAGATCCTGACCGACTGCCTCGCCCGGTTGAAACAGGCGGATGCGCGCGAACTGGCCGGCTGCGGGGAAAACCGGCCCGCCAGCGGGCTGGGTTGCGCCCTCGCGAAGATGCTGGAGGAGCTGCCCCGCCTGTCGGATGCCATTGCCGCGGATTATTTCGCGCATTCGGCCATCCTCCGCACCGGCCGGGGAACGGAACAATGACCTACCATATCACCCATCGCACGCTTTACGAATACGCCGCGCCGGTTACGGTGTCGCACCACGTTGCCCGGCTGGAACCGCGCACCACGGCCACGCAGGAACGCGACAATTTCTCGCTGAAAATATTTCCCGAACCCACCCTGCGCAAATCACGCCCCGATTACTTCGGCAACCGGCTTTGTTTTTTCACCATCCAGCAGGTCCACAGCCGGCTGGAAATCATCACCGCCAGCCGCGTGACCGTGCGGGTGGAGACGCCGCCCGGGAATGAATCCGCGGCGGCCTGGGAATCGGTGGCGGAAATGTTTCGCGACCCGGTATCGCCGGAAGTGGTCGAGCCCTATCAATTCATTTTCGATTCACCGCAGGTGCGGGCGTCATCGGAACTGGCCGATTATGCCGCCCGGAGTTTTCCCTCGAGTACGCCGCTGCTGGCCGGGGCGCGCGATTTAAACCGGCGGATTTTCTCGGATTTCAAATACGATCCCCGGGCGACGACGGTGGCGACGCCGTTGGAAGAGGTTTGGGAAAAGCGCCGGGGCGTCTGCCAGGATTTTGCGCATCTGGGCATTGCCTGCCTGCGTTCGCTCGGCCTGCCGGCGCGTTACGTGAGCGGTTATTTGCGCACCCGGCCGCCCGCGGGCGGGGAACAACTTACGGGGGCTGATGCTTCGCACGCGTGGTTCTCGATTTTCTGTCCCGGCAACGGCTGGATTGATTTTGACCCGACGAACAACCTGCAACCGGCGGAGGAACATGTCACCGTCGCGTACGGCCGCGACTTCGGCGACGTCAGCCCGGTGGCGGGCATCCTGACCGGCGGCGGCAAGCACGTCGTCAAGGTGGCGGTGGAGGTCAAACCGCTGGCCGGGGAATCGCCCGGGATGGCGGGCGAGGGGAAGCAATAAAAAACTGAAGTAACGGCATCATTTTTATGGCAAGGAGTGCTGGATTTGTCTGGCGGATTTTGTCTTGATGACCGCCTTTGTTTACGGGTTCCGGTTTAGCGACATGAAATACGACATTTTGCATCGCACGCGTTACGTGTATGCCACGCCGGTGCGTGACAGTTTCAACGACGTCCGTCTCGAACCGCTTTCCAGCATTGAGCAGACGGTCGAATCATTCCTGCTGCGCGTGTTGCCGGCGGGCCGGGTGAACCGCTACGCCGATTTTTACGGGAATTGGGTCCATCACTTTGAAATTCCCGAGGCGCATCCCTATCTGCTCATCGAAAGCCAGTCACGGGTGAAGACCCATCCCATCGTGCCGCTCGCGCCGGAGGCCCGGCCCTGTGCCCTGGCCCGGATCAGCAGCGCGCAGGACGTCGAACGGTGCCACGACTTCCTGCAAAACAGCCGTTACGTGGAGGTGGAGGTGGCCTCCTGGCGGCTGGCGGTGGATGCGGCTGCCGGCCAGAACGACGCGTGGCAAGCCGCCCAGGCCATCATGCAGTTCGTCCACAGTTTTTTGACATATGAGTCGAAATCCACGCACGTCCACACGCATATGCGCGATGTCATCGCCCAGAAACGAGGCGTCTGCCAGGATTACGCGCACCTGATGATCGGTCTGTGCCGCAGTCTGAAAATCCCGGCGCGGTACGTCAGCGGTTATCTGGCCACGGAGACCGCCAGCGCCACGCATGCCTGGGTGGAGGTGTTCATTCCCGGCTGCGGCTGGCAGGCGCTCGACCCGACGCACAATTGCCAGCCGGAGGCGACGTATGTGAAGATCGGCATCGGCCGCGACTACGCCGATGTGCCGCCCGTGGCCGGCAACTACCGCGGCACGTTGCAACGCACGATGGAGGTGGAAGTCAAAATCACGCCGGTGGGGTAGGATGATTTGAGGCCGCGGGTGGCCGTCTCGGGTGCGTCCGTGCCCTTCAAAACCGGTTAAAAATTCCGGGAAATTGCATTAATTCTTGCATCCGGTCTGGCGCGGTTCATGCTGGATTCCAGCCGTATTTGCACGTTTATGAAACTCATATCCATCAACAGGGAATTGTCCGACAAACGCAAGGTGGCTTTTCGCACCGAACCGCAGATTGACGCATCGGTCTTCGACCAGATCCGGCGGTTGTTGCAACAGTCACCGGTATTGCGGGGCGTAGGTTTGGAACTGAAAGACGGGTGTCTGATTGTGATTCATTCGTCGTTCACGCCGGACCTGGCCAAAAACGTCAACGAACTTTTAAGTGCGGCGGAGAACGCCGTGCGGCTGGCCCAGGAGGACACCCGGAAACGGGCGGAGCAGGAACAGGCCGAAAAACTTGGCGCCATCGAATCCGCCTCCACGGCGTTTGGCGTGCCCGTCGAATAATCGGCTGAGCTGCGATGGCGAAGAAAAACAAAACCGTCCGATCCTGTCGTCCTGACGAACTGGAGGAGATCGGGGAAATCATCAATGACGCGGCCCAGGCCTACAAGGGGGTCATTCCCGAGGACCGCTGGCGGGAGCCCTACATGCCGTCCGCGGAACTGAAGGAGCAGGTGGCGGCCGGTGTGGTTTTCTGGGGAATGGAACACGGCGGCCGGCTGACCGGCGTCATGGGAACCCAACTGGTCCAGGATGTCACCCTCATCCGGCACGCCTATGTGCGCACAGCCTTTCGCAACCGGGGTATCGGCGGTCAACTCCTGGAACATCTGCATGCCTTGGCGCCCGGGCCGGTTTTGATCGGGACCTGGGCGGCGGCAACCTGGGCCATTGCTTTTTACGAACAACGCGGATTTCGCAAGGTCATCCCCGCGGAAAAGGACCGGCTGCTCAAAAAATACTGGTCCATCCCGGATCGTCAGATTGAAACCTCGGTGGTGCTGGCCGACGACAAATGGTTTGGCACGGCCTGACGGACTGTAAACCACCGGTTCCGGCGGCTGTTTTAAAACTCATTTTCTCATGGAAGCCGGGACAGCAATAAATATTTGCGATTTACGATATACGATTTACGCGATCCGCATGGATTGTGAAGTGACTCGTAAACTCCGATAAATCGCGAGCACGCGACCAGAGTCGGTGTCGTAAATCAAATATCGTAAATTCAGCCAGAGCCTGCTTGCATCGGCACCTGCTTAGTTAAGCGGGCCATGATTTGTCAGTCAGGCCACGACGGACGCGGTAAACATGTCCTTGGCAATCACCCCGTCCGACACTTTCGTCACCGGGCCGGTCATTTCGATCGCATAACCCTCGCCGATCTTGATTTGAATGACGCCGCCGGGCATGTGGACGGAAATGTCGCGGTCGCAAAGGCCGAGCCGGTGGGCGACCGCCGCGGCGGCGCTGCTGCTGCTGCCGCTGGCCAGCGTGTAACCCGCGCCACGTTCCCAGATTTCAATCTGAATGTTTTTCCGGTCGATCACCTTCATGAACTGCACGTTGGTGCGGTTGGGGAAACGGAGATGCGTTTCCAGCAGCGGGCCCATCTGCCGGGCCAGGTCGGCGCTGATCTTCGGCAGCGGCAGCACGCAATGCGGATTGCCCACCGTGGCCGCGCAAAAGTTGAACTGCTGGCCGCGCAGGTGGATCGGTTCGTTGATGACTTCGCGGCGCGGGCCGGCCACGGGAATTTCATCGCTCCAGAAACTGACCTTGCCCATCTCGACGCGCACGATTTTGCCGCGGTCCATCACTTCGGCCTGCACGAGGCCACCCGGCGTTTCGAGGGTGAACGCGTCCTTGGTCACCAGTTTCTTGTCCCACAGGTAACGCGAGAAGATTCGCAGGCCGTTGCCGCTTTTCTCGGCTTCGCTGCCGTCGGGATTGAAAATGCGGAGCGCGAACTTCGCCGATTTGGAGGGCAGGGGGCCGAGGAGGATGCCGTCCGAGCCGATGCCGTAATTGCGATGGCAGATGACTTTGACCTGCGCGGGTGTGAGCGGCGCCGGCAGGTTCTTGGGGTCAATGACGATGTAGTCGTTGCCCAACGCGTGATACTTGGTGAAGGCCCAAAGCATGGCCGAAGCATAGCGGTTCGCACGCCGAGCGCAAAACAGAATCAGGGCTTGTCCGGCAATTTTGCTTCGCGCTTCGCCTCATTGACGTGAAACCGATGGAGGAACCGGTGGACCGCCGGGGCAAAGATGATTCCGAGGATGGCGAAGAACGCCAGGCCGCTGAAGAGCGCGTAACAGCCGGCAAAGATCTTGCCGTGATCGGTTTGCAGCGACGACACCGGGCCCATGCCGGACAGGATCATGGCGGCGTTGACGAAGGCGTCCACCCAGGACATGGGCTCAAAGCTGCGGTAGCCGATCATCCCGACGCCGAGGGCGAACACAATGACCAGCAGGCCGAGGCACAAGCTCCGCGCCAGGCGCCGATAAAACAACGGCAACGGCAACAACGGTTTGGAACGGTGTTCGAACATGGGATCAACCTTCCGATTAAATTGTGCCGTTTTGCCGCATTACTCAACGATATTCGGCTCTCACCGTGACTCTTTCACTCCAACCCGGATTTGAAACGCCACAAGATTCATCAGTACGCCTAAAATATCTCTTGACTTACATGGATTACTGTTGTAATCCTTATTAAACATTACAGATGTAATCGGAACCTGTGCTATGAAAAGCGTGCCAAGAATCTCTGAAACCGAGTGGGAAGTCATGAAGGTGGTTTGGGCCAAGGCGCCTTGTTCAGCGGGTGATATCATTTCCACCTTGATGAACGCCGATCCCACCTGGCATCCCAAAACCATTAAAACCTTCCTCAACCGGCTGGTGGGGAAGCAGGCGTTGGGCTTTCAAAAGGAAGGTCGCTCCTATCTCTATCGGCCGCTGGTGATGGAGGACGAATGTGTCAACGCGGCGAGCGACACGTTCCTGGATCGGGTTTTTGGCGGCGCACTCAAGCCCATGCTGGCGCATTTTGTGGAACGCAAACAACTGTCCGCCGAAGAAATCCGGGAGCTGAAAAAGTTGCTCGAAGGGAAGAAACCATGAACTGGCAACCGCTGCTGGATTCGACCGGCACACTGCTGGCCTGGCTTGGGCGTGCGTCCGGGCAGGCGTCGGTGTTGATCGTGCTGGTGTTGATCGTGCAACGGCTGCTTCGCGACCGGCTCACGCCGCGCTGGCGCCATGCACTTTGGTTGCTGGTCGTGGTCCGGCTGTGCTTGCCGTTCGCGCCGGAAAGTCGGGCCAGTCTTTTCAACTGGATCGGGGGCGGGTCATCGACATTCCAGCTGGCTTCATCCTTGAACCCATCGGATCCGGCGGCAGGCAGGACGGAGGCATCTCCTGCCGCTCCGTCCGAAAGCGCGGCATCAACCTCGCGAATTGCCTGGCGGAACTGGCTGGCCGGGCTGTGGCTGGCCGGGGTAGTGGCGCTGCCCGGGTACCTGCTCCTGGCTGACTACCGGCTGGGCCGGAGCATCCGGCGGCAACGGCTTTTGACCAATGCGGCGGTGCTGGACCTGCTGGAAGACTGCAAGCAGGAAATGGGGATCGGCACGCCGCTGGCCCTGGTTGAGACCACCGCCGTGACCAGTCCTTCGCTCTATGGTTTCGTCCGTCCGCGGCTGCTCCTGCCGGCCGGTTTTACCCGGGAATTTTCCCTGCCGGAATTGCGCTACGTGTTCCTGCACGAATTGGGCCACGTCAAACGCGGGGACATCCCGCTCAACTGGCTGACGACCGCACTGCTGATTCTGCACTGGTTCAATCCGCTGGTCTGGTATGCGTTCAGTCGCATGCAGGCGGACCGGGAACTGGCCTGTGATGCACTCGCCCTGGCGCACGCCCGGGAAACGGAGAATCAATCCTATGGTCAGACGATCATCAAACTGCTCGAGAACTTTTGTCGCCCGGCCCGGTCGCCGGGCCTGGTTGGAATACTGGAAAACAAAAACCAAATGAAACGGAGAATCATTATGATAGCAAAATTCAAGAAAACCAAAAGTTGGCCGGTGCTGGCCATCGCGGTGTTTGCCGGCCTGGCCTTCGTCACCTTGACCAATGCCCAGTCGCCGCCCGGTTCCGGGAAACCTGCGGCGGAAGGGGCCGGCGTGGCCGACGAACAAGGCCCGCCGAACATTGTTGCCACCTCGCCCAAGGTGGGAGAAACGGATGTTGATCCGGCCACCACGGAGATTACGGTCACTTTCGACCGTGACATGGGGAGTGGCTGCTCCTGGACCGGAGGCGGGCCGGATTATCCTTCTAGTCCGGAGGGCAAAAAGGCGCAATGGCGTGACCAGCGCACGTGTGTCCTGCCGGTTACCCTCGAAGCCGGCCATTATTATCGGGTCGGTATCAATTCCATGAGTTACCAGAACTTTCGGAGCGCCAAAGGTGTGCCGGCCCGGCCATCGGCGGTCTACTTCACAACCAAGGGGGCCAGCGCAGAATTAAAAAACAAGACGGCCAAACCGAAGATCGTCGGTCTCGTTCCCAAGAACGGAGCCAAGGACGTGGACCCGGGGCTCACGGAAATCCGCGTTACCTTTAATGTTCCGATGAGCGATGGCTGCTCCTGGACGGGGGGTGGACCCGCATTTCCCAAAGGTCGGGACGGGCAAAAGATCTACTGGACGGAAGATCATCTGACCTGTGTGTTGCCGGTTCAACTCGAACCCGGCAAGGAGTACCGGCTGGGTTTGAACAGCCCTTCGCACAAGAACTTTCAAAGCGCTGGCGGCGTGCCGTTGGAGCCGGTCGTCTACACCTTCAAGACGAGCGGGAACTAATGGCAGATCAGACGGAAGTTATAACGGTTCATTTTTGGGTTAAAATGGAAACCGGCCGGGCAAGCCAAGGGGTTGCCCGGCCCGGCTTTTACCCGGGCCGCCGCCGATAATTATCTCGCTACCTGGACGCTGCCGGTGATTTCCCGCACGTCCTTGATGCCCCGCTGTCGCATGAACTCACGGAGGCCGGCGATGACCTGCAGCGGGGTTTGCGGTTCGTAGAAATTCGCTGTGCCCACCGCCACCGCCGTCGCGCCCGCCATCATGAATTCAATCGCATCTGCCGCGTTCTGGATGCCGCCCATGCCGATAATGGGAATTTTCACGGCCTTGGCCGCCTCCCAGACCAGCTTGATGGCAATCGGTTTGATGCACGGGCCGGTCAGGCCGCCGGTGATGTTCG
>CAYPSF010000074.1:0-21323 GCA_964413165.1 uncultured Bifidobacteriaceae bacterium | reverse complement strand
AGGAAGTCATCCCGCACCAGCAATACCAGGTCGCCATCCAGGCGGCCATCGGCGGGAAAATTGTCGCGCGCGAAACGGTCAGCGCCTTCCGCAAGGATGTGACGGCAAAGTGCTACGGCGGCGACATCTCGCGCAAGCGCAAGCTGCTGGAAAAGCAAAAAGAAGGCAAAAAACGCATGAAAGCGTTCGGCTCCGTAAACATCCCGCAGGAAGCGTTTATTGAGGTGTTAAAAGCATGAACAAAAGTCGCCGGTCAGTGGTCGAAGGGCGAGGGCAGGGGAATGGCCTGCGGCCCAATTTGTTTTGACTCTCAACCATCAACTCTCAACCATCAACCATGTTTTTCCGCTGGTTCACTTCCAAAACGGTCCGCGAGGCGTGCGCGATGCGCCAGCACGTGCAACGCCTGTTGAATGCGCAACGTGACCTCCTCGCGCCCGCGGCAACCGGCGCGGTCACCCTGGCGCTGAAACAGTTGCGGGAAACCATTGCCGCCGGAGAGAACATCGGCAAGATCCGGATCCGGATGGACGAATTGGACTTCGCCGCGAATAAATGGCTCAAGCCGTTTCCCAATGCCATGTGGCGTGAAAATGTCGAGGTGCTTCTCGTCGCCATCGCCGTGGCCATGGCCATCCGCACGTTCTTCCTGCAACCGTTCAAAATCCCCACCGGCTCAATGCAACCGACGCTCTATGGCGTCACGTCGCTTAATCTGATCAGCCATCCCGATTTCAAAAGGCCGACCGGCTGGGAACGGGTCAAGGAATGGTTTGCCGGGGTTTCCTACGTGCATTTTGTGGCGCCGACGGATGGCGCAGTGGAAGGGATCACCCGGCCCTGGCCGCCGGCGGTCCTGAGTATTTATCAGCGTATTAAATTCGCCGGGGAATGGCATACCATCTGGTTTCCGCCGGACTGCGGTGAATTAGCCCTGGAAAGCCGCGCCGGACTGGAACCGGGACGGCAGTATCACCAGGGCCAGGACGTCGTAAATCTCCAGGTGAAGGCCGGCGACCACCTGTTCGTGGACCGGTTCAGCTATAATTTTCACCCGCCGGAACGCGGAGACATCATCGTTTTCGCGACGGCGGGAATCCCCGAGGATCGTCGGATGGCGGTCAATGTGCCGGGCGACCAGTTTTATATCAAACGTCTCGTGGGTTTGGGCGGCGAGACGCTGACGCTCGCCCCGGATCACGAAGTCGTGGGCGCGCCGCCGTTCGGCGGCGAACCTGTGCTGGTCGGACACCTCGTGGTGAACGGCCAGCCGTTGTCCGCGTCCACCCCGCATTTCGAAAATCTTTATTCATACTCCGGCGTGCCCCCGGCAACCAAAACGATCCCTTACCAGGAATACCAGTACTATGGTCATGCGCTGATGCGGGGGCTGGAACCGGGACGTGAATTCAGGGTGGGCACCAATTCCCTGTTTGTCATGGGCGACAATACGCTGAACAGCCTGGACTCGCGGTTTTGGGGGGATTTCCCGGTGACGAGTTCCATCGGCAAATCCTTTTTTGTTTACTGGCCCATCACTCAGCGGTTCGGGTGGGGAAACCAATAACCCGCCACCGCCCGATGAACGACGCGAGCAGCGAAGCGGTTTTAATCACCGGCGCGTCGTCTGGCATCGGGCGCGAACTGGCAAAATGTTTCGCCGCGGCCGGCTGCCGCCTGGTCCTGCTGGCGCGCAATACCGGGGCGCTGGAGACGCTGGCCGGGGAATTGCGCCAGGCAAATAAGACCAGCGTGTACGTTCTGACCGCTGATCTTTCCCGGCCCGAAACCCCGGCGCGCGTGTTTCAGGAACTGCAGGGCAGGGGAATTGCGGTGGACGTACTGGTAAACAACGCCGGCTTCGGCGCCCACGGCGCCTTTGCCGGATTGCCGCTTCCCCGGCAGCTAGAAATCCTCCAGGTCAACATTACGGCGCTCACGGAACTGACGGGGTTGTTTCTCCCGGGCATGATCCAACGCCGGCGCGGCGGCGTGCTCAACGTCGGGTCCGTGGCCGGATACCTGCCCGGCCCCGGCATGGCGATTTATCATGCTTCCAAAGCCTTCGTGCAATCCTTCACCGAGGCCCTGGCCGAAGAACTGGATGGGACGGGTGTGACCGTAACGGTGCTTGCTCCCGGGCCGACGGAAACGAATTTTGGCAATGTGGCGCGCGGACAGAAAGAACGCCGGCTCCAAACCGGCAAGATGACCGCCGCGGCCGTCGCGGCTTGCGGCCATCGCGCCTTTCGTGCCGGGAAGCTGGTGGCAATACCGGGCTGGCAAAACCGGGGTATCATTTTCCTGGCCTGGATTCTGCCGCGCTTGTGGGTGCGAAAACTGGTGAAGTTTTACAATCGGACCAAGGAATAAAAACCCACAGGGGAGGCTTCCACTCACCAAACCGGGACCGTCACCCGGAGCGACGAGCTGGAAAACGTCAGCCTTCGCATCCAGGCTTTTACCCGGCTTGAACACAGAATATGGTCCCATTCGCCGCGAATCGGGGTTATTTTGAGCTTTTTTTGATTAAACTATTTTGCGCTGAAAACTGCCTAAAACGACCAAATCCGAAGAACACCGAAGAGAACCGCGCTAAAAACGTAATTTTCAGGTACAATTATAGTTACACAATGTTTGTTATATTTAATGTGAATACAATCCGTTTGACGAACTGACGTGCATTCGCTTTATTAGTGGACAATGAATGTACGTTTTTTAGTCATATTGGCCTTCGCAATCCTTGGATTGGCGAAGCCTGCATTCGCAATGGACCGTTGGGCCGCGCTTTCCATGATCGAAAGCGGCAACAACGATCACGCGGTTGGTGCCGTTGGTGAGGTCTCCCGTTATCAGATCCGTCCCGAACTCTGGCCCGGTGGAAATCCGCTCAATCCGAGCGAAGCCCTGAACGCCGCCCAAAAGACCATGCAGCCACGCGTGAGCCGGTTTCAACGCAGCCACAAACGCATGCCGACGGATTTTGAATTCTACGTCCTGTGGAACGCTCCCTGGCAGGCTGACCATCCGAGCGGCACCGTCAAGGAACGCGCCCAGCGGTTTGTGAACCTGGTCCACCTGATCCAGAGTTGAGCCGTTTGGCCATTTCGTAGACCTTCAGATATTCGCCCACGGACCGGTTCCAGGAAAAGTCCATCTTCATGGCATTCTGGCGATAAGAACGCAATAGATCGGCCTCCGGGTACACCGCCAGCGCCTTGCGAATCGCCTTGGCCAACGCCCGAGCCGAATATTCGCGGAACTTGATCCCGTTGGCCCGGACCGCATCCTCCACGAAATCAATCACGCTGTCATCCAACCCGCCCGTCGCCCGGACGATGGGAATGGTCCCGTATCGCAAGCTGTACATCTGATTCAGGCCGCTCGGCTCGAAGCGTGACGGCATAATATAAAAATCGCACCCGGCTTCAATCCGGTGCGCCAGGCTTTCGTCGTAGCCGATGCGAACGGCCATCTGGGACGGAAACCGACGGGCCAGGCTGAGATAAGCGCGCTCAAAAGGCGCCGAACCGCTGCCCAGCAAAACGAACTGCAATTTGGAACTCAGCATTTCCTCGAGCGCGCCCAGCTTGATGTCTACGCCTTTCTGTTCGGCGAGCCGCGTAATGGTGCCAAACAGCGGCGTGTCCGCCGCCATCGGCAGACCCAATTCCCGTTGCAATTCAATTTTGTTTTTTGCCTTGCCCGCCAGGCGGGTCGCGGAATACGGATGCTTGAGAAACGGGTTGTGCGTGGTGTTCCATTCCTCGTAGTCCACGCCGTTGAGGATCCCGACCAGCCGGTCCTGCCGCTTGCGCAGCAATCCGTCGAGACCGCAGCCGAATTCCTCCGTGGTGATTTCGCGGGCGTAACGCGGGCTGACGGTGGTCAGTACATCGGCAAAGGCGATGCCGGCTTTGAGGCAGTTCAGCTGCTTGAAAAATTCCGAGCTTTCCACCGTGAAAAAGTCCCCCGGCAGGTTGGCCAGAATGAAAGCGCTGGCCGGAAACGTCCCCTGATACGCCAGATTATGAATGGTCAGGCACGTCGGCGGCGGATTCCCCCACCCGTCCGTGCGCCGCTGATGCAACATCAGGGCCGGCACCAGCGCGGCCTGCCAGTCGTGCAGGTGTACCAGATCGGGCGGGGACGGCTGGAAACGCGCCAGGTGCGTCACGCACTTGGAAAAAAAGATAAAGCGCCCGGCATTGTCGTGGTAGCTGACATTGTTCTCCTGGTAAATCCCGGCGCGTTGATAAAACTCCGGCTGGTCGATGAAATAAGCGGTCAATCCCTTTTCCACTTCCAATTGCCACAATCCCGCCTGCACCCGCTCGGTCCCCAAGGCCAGATCAAACTGCCAGTCCACGCGCCGCAGGGTGGGAAATTTCTCCAGGATGCCCTGATACAGGGGCGTGACGAAGCACACCTCGTGGTCCGCGCGCGCCAGCACCTTGCCGAGCGAGCCGACCATGTCGGCCAGCCCGCCGGTCTTCGAATACGGATGGATTTCGCTGCTGGCCAGGAAGATCTTCATTCATTTACGATTCCCGATTCCCGATTTACGCATCGCGCGGCAGCCCCCGCACCAATCGTAAATCGCAAAACGCCAATAAAAGACAAGGTCGTCACGCGCGAATCCGATCAGCTTTGAGATAGGGTTGTAACGGGGCGGGAATCAACACGCTGCCGTCAGCCTGCTGGTGCGTTTCAATCAGCGCCACAAACAGCCGGGCCAGCGCCGTGCCGCTGCCGTTCAAAATGTGCGGGAATTTGTTTTCGCCCGCCGCCGATTTGAACCGCAGGTTCATCCGGCGCGCCTGGAAATCCTCGCAGTTGGAACAGCTCGACACTTCCAGATAACTCCCCTGCCCCGGCGCCCACACTTCGAGGTCATAAGTCTTCGCGCTGCCAAATCCCATGTCGCCGGTGCACAGCAGCACCACGCGATAATGCAGGCCGAGCAATTGCAGGACTTTTTCCGCGTTCGCCACCATCTTTTCCAGCTCATCGTAGCCCGTTTCGGGCTTCACGATCTTGATCAACTCGACCTTGTCGAACTGGTGCACGCGAATCATGCCGCGCGTACCCACGCCCGCCGCGCCCGCCTCGCCGCGAAAACACGGCGTGTAGGCGCAATAATAAACCGGGAGCGATTTCTCCGGCAAAATTTCCTCGCGATGAATGTTCGCCACCGGCGTTTCCGCGGTGGGCACCAGGTACAGCTTGCCCAGCTTGTCCCGGTCATCACCCTCGGCGACGCCGTAATACTGGTCTTTGAACTTGGGAAACTGGCCGACCCCTTCGAGGCACTGCGGCCCGACGACGAACGGCGGCGATACCTCCGTATAACCGTGCTCGTGGACGTGCAGGTCGAGCAGAAATTGAATCAGCGCCCGCTCCAGCCGCGCGCCCCAGTTGGTATAGAGCAGGAAGCCGCTGCCGGAAAGCTTGGCCCCGCGCGCAAAATCCACCAGCCGGAGCAACTCGCACAGCTCTACGTGCGATTTAGGCTTGAAGGCGAAAACTGCTTTCTCCCCCTGTACCCGCACCAGCGGATTGTCCTCCGCGGTTTTCCCGATTTTCACCGATTCATGCGGCAGGTTGGGCAGCCGCAGCATCAATTGGTGGCGGGAAGCTTCGATCGCCTCGGCCTCCTTGTCCAGGGCAGCGATACGCTCGCCCAGTTCGCGGGTTTCCGTCTTCTTCGCCTCGGCCTCGGCGGTCTTCTTCTGGCCCATTAACGCGCCAATTTCCTTCGACGCGCGGTTGCGCCGGGCCTTGAGTGTTTCTACTTCCGCGAGCAATTTGCGCCGCTTTTCGTCGAGCTGGACCAACTCATCGATGAACTGGTCGTCCCCTGCCCAGCGCGTGGCAAGGCGCTGGCGGACAAAGTCCGGCTGGTCGCGGATCAATTTGATGTCGAGCACGGGTGGATTATAGAAATTCAGGGGCCAGCAGCAAGGTGGAAGCCTGACTTCTGCGCATCGGCATTGAAAATCGAGGCGCGGTGGTTGAATATCAAGGCCGCTTGAATCTGCCGGAAAAACTCAACCGCCCGCTGCGGGCACCACGGCTGACGCGCTGGCGCATCATCCTGGCACTGGCCATCGCCGTGGCCGCCGACGGGTTGCAATTTCTGCTCGGCCCGATCGGCTGGACGGGAGCCGACCAGGCCATTGACGTGGCAGCGATGGGTTTGGTGAGCTGGGCGATCGGCTTTCACTGGCTGCTATTGCCTACCTTCGTCATGGAACTGGTTCCGGTGCTGGAAGACCTGCCCACCTGGACGGGATGCACATTGACGGTGATTGCCCTGCGAAAGCACCAACAAAAAACGCCGCCGCCTGTGCCCTGACCGCCGCCGCCACGTGCTGGACGGCAGCGGGAACAGCCACTATGTTGATGCCGGCACGTCAACATGTTATGTCAAAATCGCTTTCCAGGGTTTTGCTGATCGAAAGCACCTCCGTTTGCGGGGCGTTGCTGCCGCCGGCTGACTTTGAATTGGAGCGGGCCGACCGGCTTGCCGTCGGACTGGAAAAGCTCGACCGGCAAAGCTTCGACCTGGTCCTGATGGACCTGTCCCTGGCGGACAGCGATGGGTTGAACACCTTTAGCCAGGTACGGGCGGCGGCGCCGCGAACGCCGATCGTGGTGCTGGCCGATGCGGCGAACGAAGCGGCGGCCGCACAGACCTTGCTGATGGGAGCGCAGGATTATCTGCTCCGGCAGCAATTGTCCGGCCCGGTTTTGACGTCGACCCTGCGCAAGGCCATCGACCGTCATCGCGGCCAGCAGGCGCATGGTTATGAGGGGTTTTTACTTCGAACCTTGATGGACAAGATTCCCGATTCGATTTACTTCAAGGACATCCGCAGCCGCTTCCTGGCCATCAGCCGTGCCAAGGCAAAAAAGCACGGCCTGGCCGACCCCCAGCAGGCGGTGGGCAAGACTGACGCTGACTTTTTCACCAAGCCCCACGCTGAGCAAGCGCTGGCGGATGAACAAACAATCCTGCGCACCGGCACCCCGATCGAGGACCTCGAGGAAGTCGAAACCTGGCCCGATGGCAGCGTCACCTGGGCTTCCACGACCAAAATGCCGTTACGCAACCAGTCCGGCCGGATTGTGGGCACCTTTGGCATCTCGCGGGACATCTCCAAGCGCAAGCGCGCCGAGCTGGCGCTCGCCGAACGCACCGAGCAGTTGCAGAAGAAGAACCAGCAAAACGAAGAAGAATTGAAAATGGCCCGCGAACTGCAACTGGCCATGCTGCCCCAGAAATTTCCCGCCATCCCCCACCACCGGCCACCCCACGAAAGCGCCCTTAAATTCTCCAGCTTCTTTCTCCCGAGCGGCGCCGTCAGTGGAGATTTTTTCGACGTGGTCATGCTTTCTGACACCTCCGTCGGAGTGTTCATCTGCGACGTCATGGGACACGACGTCCGCGCGGCCCTGGTGACGGCCATGATCCGCGCATTGGTCGAAGATCTGAGCGCCGGGGCGGCCGACCCGGGACATCTGCTGGGCCAGATCAATCGCGGGTTGCTCAGCGTCTTTCAACAGGCCGGCGCCACCATGTTCGCCACCGCTTTCTACCTGATCGCCGACGTGGCCACGGGCGAACTGGCCTACGCCAGCGCCGCCCATCCGGACCCGTTGCAACTGCTTCGCCATCAGGGCAAGGTCGAGGCCCTCGCTCCGCAAAGCGGCGGCAAGAAGGGACCCGCGCTCGGGTTGTTTAAAGAGGCCCAATTCCCAACCTACCGGCGCCAGCTGCATGCCGGGGATGTGCTCCTGCTTTACACGGATGGCCTGATCGAAGCGGAGGGGCAGAACCGCGAGATCTTCAGCCAGGAGCGCCTGGCGGCAGTCGTCCAAAAACACGCCGCGTTGCCCAGCAGGGAAATGCTTTCGACCCTGCTGGCGGAAATCCGGCAATTCTCCGGCCAACACGAGTTTACCGATGACGTCTGCCTCATTGGCGTGGAAGTGAAGCAACTGGAGCCCGACCGGCGCACCGGGAGTCTCTGACGCCCGGCTCGCCGGGTCGGTTTGGTGAAATCTGTTTGAAAAAGCGGCTCCCGCACGGCACATTGACCCCATGCAATCCGTTTTTACCGGGCCCGTGTATGTGGTGCGCGACAACATCGACACCGATCAGATCATCCCTGCGCAATATCTGACGCTTGTGCCGACGATCCCTGACGAATACGAGAAACTCGGCGCCTATGCCCTCGCTGGCCTGCCGGAATCGCTTTACCCGGCGCGCTTCATCAAAGACGGCCAGCTGGACAGCGAATATCCGATTGTCGTGGCCGGCAAGAATTTTGGCTGCGGCAGCTCGCGGGAACACGCACCTATCGCCATGGGTTCGGCAAGATGCAAAATTGTCCTGGCCGAAAGTTTCGCCCGCATCTTCTTCCGCAACAGTGTCGCCACCGGCGAACTGTATCCCTGTGAAATCACCGAACGGCTGTGCGACACCCTGAAGACCGGGGACGTGGTGACCGTTGACCTGGATGCCGCCACGGTCACCGTCAAGGCGACGGGCAAGGTGTTTAGATTCAAGCCGCTGGGCGACGTCCGGCCGGTGGTGGACGCCGGTGGCCTGTTCAATTACGCCCGGAAAAGCGGCATGATTCCGGCACAGAAATGAACCAACCCAACATTCATTCCCGCTTTTGCGGGATTGAATGTTCGATGTTCATTCATTTCCGATGAGCAAACATCGAGCCTTGAATCTGCTCCCCTGCCCCCGCTCGCTGAAGCGGCTTCCGGGGACGCTCACGCTGCCCGACCAGAGCGCGTTTCCAACCTTCTCCGTCCTGCAAAGCGATGCCACGCCGCCGTATCCCGAAGGGCATGTCATCACCATCGACCGCCGGGGCGTGAAGATAGAATTTCGCGAAAACGCCGGCCTGCGCGCGGCCATGGCCACCCTGCGGCAATTGCTCCGCGAATACGGCCGCCGCCTGCCCTGCCTGGTCATCCGCGACTGGCCGGATTTTGCCCGGCGCGGGGTCATGCTCGACATCTCGCGCGGCCGGGTGCCAAAACTGGAGACCCTGCTCAAGCTCGCCAGCCGCCTGGCCGATTTCAAAATCAACGAGCTGCAGCTCTATACCGAGCACACCTTCGCCTATCGCGATTACCGATCCGTCTGGCAAAGCTGGGGCGCGCTGACCGGTGAGGAAATTCGCCAACTGGACGCGCACTGCCAGCAACTGGGCATCGACCTCGTGCCCAACCAGAATTCCTTCGGCCACCTGCGCTATTTTTTGGAACAGCCACAGCTTAAAAAACTGGCCGAGGTTTCCGAATCTTACGCGGACGAGTCGGGCGAATTTATCCGCCGTCCGTCCACGCTGGCGCCGCAACATCCGGGCACCCTGCCCTTCCTGCACGGACTTTATGACGAATTGTTGCCGCACTTTACGAGCCGGTTCTTCAACGTCGGTTGCGACGAGACCTGGGACCTGGGCCGCGGCCAAAGCCGGAAACTTTGTGAAGCGAAAGGCAAAGGCCGCGTTTACTTCGATTTCCTGAAACAAATCCACCGCGAAGTATGCGCCCGCGGCAAGCAAATGATGTTCTGGGGCGACATTATTCTAAAGCATCCTGAACTGATCAAAGAGCTGCATTCGTTTGGTGCGCCGTCCCGCTCTGCGGGACGGTCTGCCAAATTGCATTCTGAACCGCCTGAAGGCGAGACAACGAACATCATCGCATTGAACTGGGGCTATGAAGCGAACCATCCATTCGACCATGAAGCGGCGCTGTTTGCGCAGTCGAAAATCCCGTTTTATGTCTGCCCCGGCACCTCAACCTGGCAGACCCTGATTGGCCGGCATGACAATGCATTGGCCAATTTGCGCGCCGCCGCCCGGGCCGGACGCAAGCATGGCGCCACGGGTTATCTGATCACCGATTGGGGCGACGGCGGGCATCCGCAACCGTTGGCCGTCAGCTATCCCCTCTTCCTGGCCGGAGCGGCGCTAAGCTGGTGTGCCGAGACTTTTGATGAGAAAAAATTGGCCCCGGTCTTGAGCCGCGATGTTTTCAACGATGCGACCGGCGGCGCAGCCCGGGCAGCATTGGCACTCGGCCGCGCGCACCGGAAGTTAAAATATACCGTTCCCAACGAGACGCCGCTGGGAACGGTTATTGCCGCACCGCCGCCAAAGCAGCGCGAATTATTTTGCCGGAACGGGTTGCAGCATTACACGCACATTTCCGGCCAAAACATCCGCGCCACCTTGAAGGAAATCGAAAAACAGCGTACCCGTCTCCGACGCGCCATTACCGCCGCCAAAACCGGGGGCATTTTGTCGCGGGAACTGGACCTGGCGGCCCGCATGGCCGCGGCATCATGCCGTTTCATGCTGTGGCAACAGGCCCGGGCGGCGGGAAAATCTTCCGAGGCGAAGCGACTGGCCCGGTCGGGCATCCGCGAATTGCAGCAACTGGAGAAAGATTTCAACGTCTACTGGCCGACGCGCAACCAGGCCACGCCGCGGCATTGCTCGACTTTCTTGGAATGGCGGATCCGGGACTATCAATCGAAGAGATGATAGATTTTGGTTGTGCGTGTCCCCCACCCCAGCCAAAAGCCATCCGGGTTTACGCTCGCCCTCACCTGTATCCTCTCCCCCGAGGAGAGGATTTATGTAGGCACGATTTCCGGTTTACGGTGAACATCCGGCAAATCCAGTCGCAGGTACTTCATTGGGACAGCGGAGGATTCTCCCTCGCCTGGAGGAGAGGGCCGGGGTGAGGTCGGATGGAAACTCCGATTCGACTGAAAAGCGGGCGCCGCCGGCAGCCTCATTTACCCTTCACGTCCCACGCATCGCGCAGGCCGTCCCCGAGAAAGTTCAACGCCAGCAGCGTGGTGACCAGCACGCCACCGGGAAAAGCGATGAGCCACCAGTAAACCCGGATGGGGTTGATCTGGCTGACGCCTTCGGCAACGAGTGTACCCCAGCTCGCCATGGGCGGCTGCACGCCCAGGCCCAGGTAGCTCAAAAACGATTCGTACAAGATGATGGCCGGCACGGTGAGCGCGAGATAAGTGATCACGACGCCAAAAACGTTCGGGATGATGTGCCGCGCCAGGATCCGCACCGGGCCGCCCCCCAGGGCGCGACTTGCTTCCACAAAGGCCCGCGAGCGCAAAGCCAGGACCTGCCCGCGTACAATCCGCGCCATGGTCAGCCAGGACACCGCGCCCAGTCCGAAAAACAACAACGTCACGCGCAACGCGCCCGCCAGGGCCGGCGAGCCGGCCACCAGATGTGATTGCTTGAGCGTTTCCCCGATGGTGGTGATCAGCACGATCACAAAAATAATCGTGGGCAGCGAATAAAGCACATCGACGATGCGCATTAACAGGCTGTCCACGCGTCCCCCGACATAACCGGCCACCGCGCCCCACAGCACCCCGATGACGAGGCTCACGCCGGCGCCGACAAAACCGACGAGCAGCGAAATTTGCGCGCCATACAGGATGCGGGAGAAAACATCGCGCCCATGGATATCCGTGCCAAACCAGTATTGCGCGTCCGGCGGTGAAAACGGCGAATTGGAGAGCTGGTCGGGGTTGTGGCCCTCGGCAAAAGTTCCGCCCACGATTTTCAAAATGACCGGCCAGGCGCCGATAGCGAGCAGCAGGAGCACCAGATACCAGGCGCTGATGACGGCCGCCCGGTTTTTCCGAAAACGCGCCGCGGCCCGACGCCCGGGGCTGGCGGGCAGGTCGGATTCCGGATTCGGGATTTCAGGTTGGGCGTCACTCATATTTCACGCGTGGATCGAGCAGGGTGTAGGCGAAATCCACTGCCAGGTTGAGCCCGATGAGCAGCACGGCGTAGAGCAGCGAAAGACTGACAACCAGGGTGTAATCGCGGTTCAGGGCGCTGTTGACCAGGAACACGCCGATGCCGGGGATTTGGAAAATATTCTCGATGACAAAAGAACCGGTCAGGAGGTCGGCGAGCATGGGACCGGAATAGGAAACGACCGGCAACACGGCGATGCGGAACGCATGCTTGAATAACAGCCGGTTCTCGCCCAACCCTTTGGCGCGCGCAGCGGTGACAAACTCGGATTGCATGGCGGTCAGCATGCCTTCGCGCGTTAACCGGGCGACCTTGCCGGCAAAGAACAGGCCGAGGGCGATGGACGGCAAGATCATGTGCCAGGGCGTTTCCCACAGGCCGACCGGCAGCCATTTCAATTTGATGGCAAAAACTAGGATCAACAACGGTGCAACGACAAATCCCGGCACGCACACAACCAGCATGGAAAAGAAGCTGCCGGCAAAGTCCTCCCAGCGCCCGCGCCGGGCCGCGGTGAAAAATCCCACGGGCAACCCGACCCCCATGGCAAAACTAAACGCCAGCGCGCCCAATAGCATGGACACCGGCAGGCCCTCGGCGATGATGTCATTGATCGTATGGTTGCGATATTTGAGCGAGACCCCGAAATCACCGTGAGCCAGATCGCCGAGGTAACGGAAGTACTGTTTCCAGACCGGCTCATCCTGATGATATTTGGCTTTCAGGGCGCGTTCGGTCTCCGGCGATGCCGGCGCGCGTTCCCGGTCAAACGGCCCGCCGGGGGCCAGATGCACCAGGGCAAAGGCCAGCGCGCTGATGACCAGCAGCAGCGGAAGGGCGAACAGGATGCGTCGCAAAAAGTACATTTATCTTCCGGCCTTGATCTTACGGATGGACTGCAACGGATGGTCGTCGAGGATGTTTTCGTAAACCCCGCGGATCCGATTCGTATCGAAATAATTGATGCCAACGTAGAAATAAAGCGGAATGATGGGCACCTCATCCTTCACCAGGATGGTTTCCGCCTGCTGAAGCAATCTGGAGCGCTCGACCAGGTTGGTTTGCTGGTTGGCTTCGCGGATGAGCGCATCGTAACGCGAGTTTTTCCAGCCGGTACGGTTGTTGCCATCGTCGCTGGTGAACATTTCCAGAAAGGTGTTCGCATCATCGTAATCCCCGATCCAGCTCGAGCGCGAGAGGTCAAAATCCAGGCGGGACTGGGCGCCGTAAAAGATTTTCGCCTCCAGCAGACGCAGGTTCATTTGCACCCCGAGTTCGTCGCGCCACATCTGCTGCAACTCGACGGCAATGTTTTCATGGATTTTGTCGCCGCCGCCGCCCGGAGCGCTGAACACATAGTCAAACGGCGGGAATCCCCTGCCCCCCGGATACCCGGCCTCGGCCAGTAATTTTCGCGCCCGGGACGGATTGTACCCCAATCCTTCCGGCGGAGTGTAGTTGGCCGTGCCATCCGGCACGAGATGCGATGCCGGTCGCTCCCCCGCGCGGGTGATTTTTTTGACAATGCGTTCCTTGTCGATTGCCAACGCCAGCGCCTGGCGAACTCGCGGATCATCGAATGGCTTCCGGGTCACGTTGAAACGGATGAAGTAGTCGCCCAGATAACTGAAGACATGAAAATCCGGGCGCTGGATAAGCACATCCAGCAATTGTCCGGGCACATCTTCCTTGTCCCAGACAATATCCACCTGGCCGCATTCATAAAGATTCAGCGCCGGGTTGGGCGAACCGACCGGCAGCAGGTCAATGATCTCCGACTGGGTGTTGGTCGCATCCCAGTAGCGCGGGTTCTTTTTCAGCCGGATCTTGTCGTTCAACCGCCAATAGCCCAGCTGGTAGGGCCCGCTCACTGGCAACGGTTTCGCCATCAACCAGTGGTCGCCCAGCTTTTCAATCGTTGGCTTCGGCACCACGCCGACCACCGGCAGGGCGCAGATATCAGGAAAAAAGGCCGTGGGCTGCTCCAGGTCAAATCCCACGGTATATTTATCCAGCGCCTGAACCCCCACGAGCGCGGCATTCTTGATTTTTCCGGCGTTGAAATCCCTCGCATTCTTCAAATAGAACAACGGGCCCGCGTAGCCGGAACCCGTCACCGGATCAAGCGCCCGAATCCACGAATAGACGACGTCCCCGGCGGTAATAGACTCCCCGGTGGACCAGGTCAGATTGGTTCGTAAATGGAACGTGTAGGAGCGGCCATCCGGTGATATTTCCCAGCTTTGGGCCAGACCCGGGATGGGCCGGGCGGTTTTCGGGTCCAGCCGCGTCAAACCCTCAAACAAAGCCTGGACGACGCGCATTTCGACCTGGCCGCTGATGATGGCCGGATCGAGGGATTCGGGTTCGCCGCCGTTGACAATGGTAACGTCCGCCGGCGGCTCCGGGCGGGCGCAGCCCAAAAAACAAAATGAGGCCGCGAGACAAAAAGCAAAACGCGCCCGCGAAAAAATCCGCCGGGCGCGTTGGGAAATGGCCATCGCGTTATTTCGATTGCGCCGGCGCCTCCGGGGCATTGGTGGTGGGCGCAGGCGGGGGCACCGGGGGCAAATTGGTCGCCAGTGGCGCCGCCGGTTGGGACATCAACGGTGGCACCGGCTGGGCCGCGGGTGATGACGCCGGCGAAGTGGACATAGGCGTCTGGCTTTGTTTCTGTTCCACCTGTTTTTCGAAGGATGCCGTGCTGTTGGAGCTGTGCAGGCGGTCCTGCAAATAGCCCAGAAACAAGGCCAGCCCGAAGAAAACCACGACGGCCCATTTGGTGACCTTGGTCAGCACGTTGCCCGAACCGGCGCCAAACAGCGCGTCGGCCGCGCCGCCGCCGAACGCCAGCCCGGCCCCGGCGTCCTTTTTCGGCAGTTGAATCAAAACCAGCAGGATTAGCAGCCCACAATTGAGCACCAGGAAAAATGTCAGGATACCGGCAAAAAAGCTCATAACGAATTTCTATATGGAATTTTTAATAATGTCAGCAAAACTTCGCGCTTCGAGCGACGCACCGCCGACCAGCGCGCCGTCCACGTCCGGCTGGCCCATCAATTCCTTCGCGTTTGCCGGTTTCACGCTGCCACCGTATTGGATGCGAACTTTTTTGGCAACCGCTTCGTCGAAAATCTTAGCCAATAGCGACCGGATGAACGCGTGCGCATCCTGGGCCTGCTGGGTCGTCGCCGTCTTGCCGGTACCAATGGCCCAGACCGGTTCGTAGGCGACGATGGTTTCCACCATCTGTTCCTTGGTCAAACCGGCCAGGCTGCCGCGCACCTGGGTTTCCAGGACGTGTTCGGTCTGGCCGCCTTCGCGCTCGGACAGCGTTTCGCCAACGCAAATAATCGGCTTGAGCGAGGCGGCATGGACCGCCGCTGCCTTTTTGGCGACGACGGAATCGGTCTCCCGCTGGTACTGGCGGCGTTCGGAATGGCCGAGGATGATGTAGCGCACGGAAAATTCCTTGAGCATCCCGGCACAAATCTCGCCGGTGAACGCCCCGAAATTTTGCGCGCTCATGTTTTGCGCCCCCAGCCGGAGGTTCGAGTCCAGGATGACCCGGGACACCGACTCCAGCGCCGTGAACGGCGGGCAGATGACGATGTCCACTTCCTTCACCCCGGCCAGCTCCAGCTTCAGGTCGTCAACCAGCGCCAGCGCCTCGGCCACCGTTTTATTCATCTTCCAGTTGCCGGCAATTACCAGTTTGCGTTCTTTCTTCATGTCTTAAAACCGTTGAATGGTTAAACCGTTTAATCGCTGAATCGGATTGCGTTCGTTACCACTTAACGATTCAACCTCTTTAACGATGTAACTCTTTATTTATCTGACAGCGCCGCCACCCCGGGCAAAACCGCGCCTTCCAGGAATTCCAGGCTTGCCCCGCCACCGGTGCTCATGAAAGTCACCTGGCCGCCCAGTTTCGCCTTGTTCAAGGCCTTCACACTGTCGCCACCGCCGATGATGCTCTTGGCCCCGCTCTTCTGCGTGGCATCCGCCACGGCCTGTGCCACCGCGTTCGTGCCGGCGGCAAATTGCTTGTTCTCAAACAAACCCATCGGCCCGTTCCATAAAATCGTCTTCGCCTTCGCAATCACGTCGGCATAAGCCTTGACCGTTGCCGGGCCAATGTCCAGTCCCGCCGCGTCGTCCGGACAATTCAGGTCGGAACTCGTTTTTGGATTCTGCCATTCGATGACCGGCTTCCCCTTCTTGTCGAGTTTGTCGGTCTTCACCGGCACGGCCACCACGTCGTCCACCGGCAAAAGAAACTGGACCTTCTTCGCTTTGGCCTTTTCCAGCGCAGATTTGGCGATCTGGGTCGCATCCGGCTCGACCAGCGATTTGCCCGTCTTGTACCCCTGCGCCAGCCGGAACGTGTAAGCCATCGCACCGCCGATCAGAATTGAGTCCGCCTTTTCGAGCAGCCGATCGATGACCTTGATTTTGTCCGAAACCTTGGCGCCGCCGAGGATCACGACGAACGGACGCACCGGTTTATCCAATTCATCGCCGAGGAATTTCAATTCGCGTTCCATCAGCAGACCGGCGGCGCACTTGCCGGCGCGTTTGGCGACCACGCGGGCAACGCCCTCCGTGGAAGCATGCGCGCGATGAGCCGCGCCGAAGGCGTCGTTAACGTAAACGTCGGCGATTTTCGCCAGTTTTTCAGCAAAGGCCGGGTCGTTTTTCTCCTCTTCGTTGTAATAACGGACGTTTTCGAGCAACGTCACGTCGCCGTTCTTCATACCGGCAACGGCCTTTTCGACTTTTTCGCCGATACAATCGTCCACGAATGCAACGGGTTTGCCGAGCAATTCGGCCAACTTCACCGCCACCGGGGCCAGCGACATGGTCGCTTCGCGTTTGCCCTTGGGCCGCCCCAGGTGCGCGGTCAAAACCAATTTGCCGCCCTTTTCGATGAGTAATTTCAGCGTGGGCAGCGTTTCCACGATGCGGGTGGCATCGGTGATGACCATTTGGCCGTCTTTTTCCTCCACCGGCACGTTGTAATCCACGCGCATAAAAACGCGCTGGCCGCGGACATCCAGATCTTTAACCGTCAATTTAGCCATAAATTCGTCCTGATTCCGAAAAATTCAGGATGGGGAGGATACCCCAGAAGCGCGATGAGTAAAGTGAATTCAGCGAACCCGAAGCAACACACAGCCATGGGGCGGGAGTTCGGCGGCAAAGTTCTCCTTACGGACCGAATCCTGGCGCAACCATAAGTCGCGAACTTCCGGTGTGGTCAAAAACCCCAGGTTGCGCCAGGGAAAATTGATTTTTACCGGCTGGACGGCGCGGTTGAAGAAGCCTACCGCAAATGAACCGTCGGCCAGTTCCTTCAACCATACTTCCGCAATTTGCGGCGGACCGGTCATCCGGCGCGCCGGTTTGCCGAGCGGATCCTGATTCACCGACAGCACTTCGGGATTCGAGAGGATGGCGGTCGTCCAATCGTTGTTGTCCGGCAGGTTCATGCCGAGCATGAGCGGCGACGGCGCGAGCGCCCAGAGCGAGAGGAGGGTCAGTTGCTCGTCGCGGGTGAAGCGCGTCGAGCGTTCGGGATGCACGTCGCAGTTCCGCTGGCAGATGCGGCCGAACGGAATCATGTCGCCGTCCGGCCAGTGGCCGGGCCCGCCGTCGCCATACCAAGCGGCGAACAGGCCGAAGTTGCGATCGAGCGACGACCAGTTGTCCCAAAAATCGCCGGAGATGCGCCACAGGTTGGCAAATTGTTTCACATGCGGCCCGGCGTTCACCGGCGTGGCCCCGGGCGATAAGCTCAAAACGATCGAGCGGCCGGAATTTTTCAGGGCGATGGAAAGCGCTTCAATTTCGGAGGCATCGTAAAATTTACCACGCTGGAGGTTCGCGATGTCGTCGCATTTGATGTAGTCCACGCCCCAATCGGCGTATTGCCGGGCGATGCTCGCATACCATCCCCTGCCCGCTTCCGTCGCGGCGTCCACGCCAAACATGTCGCGGTTCCAGACGCAAGTGCGGTTGGTGTCGCCATCCGGCAGGGCGGCCTGGGCGGCGGTGAATTGGGAGCCGGCGATGGGCAGGTTTTGTTCGACCGCCCGGCGCGGGATGCCGCGCATGATATGAATGCCGAATTTCAGGCCCAGCGCGTGGATTTTATCGGCCAACGGCTTGAATCCCGCACCGTTGGCCGCGGACGGAAAACGGTTGGTCGGCGGAATGCAACGGCCGAATTCGTCTATCGTAACGCCTTCGGGATTCTGGACCCGGACACCATCCGCCAGACGGTCATACCAGCGAAAATCCACGACCACCGTGTCCCAACCGAGCGGCTGGAGATGTTCCTTGAGCCACAAGGCATTGGACACGACCTCAGATTCGACGACGGAATCGCCGAAGGCGTCGTAACTGTTCCAGCCCATCGGCGGCGTCAGGGCGAGAGTGTCGCCGCAGATGATTTTGATTTCGGTTTCAGTCGTGCCGGCGGAATTTTTGGCCTTGGCCGCAAGGTGATACTCCCCTGCCCTTGCCAATGAACCGGTGATGATTCCGGTTTTGGGATCCAGCGCCAAACCGGCGGGCAAAGGGTCCGCCGTGAAACTCATGGGCCGTTCACCGTTGACCGCCAGTGAACTGATGAACGGCGTGCCGGGGCGAACACCGATTGCCATCGCCCCGTTAAAATGCGGGCCCGCCACGGGGCTGGCGGCGGCGATGATTTGTTCTTCGCGGGCGGTGAGATTGGTGTCAGGCGAAAGGACCTGGGCGTTCAGCAAATTCGCCGTCCAAAACAGCAGCAAAATTCCAGCGGACTTCATGATTGGATTTAGACCGGCGCCGGACGTGAATTCATCCGGCGCCGGAAAGACCCGTCAGTCAACGGCTAACCCCGGAAGTAGAGGTAGCCGCCCACAATGACGACGACCACGAAGATGGAGGCAGCCACTTCCAGCTTGCCCCAGCTCTTGGCGCTTTCGGCGCGGTGTTCATCTGTGGTCGTGCCGAACGAGAGGTTTTTGATCTTCTCGTAATCCGGCGCGCTGGTGGCATAGCTCACTCCCACCATCACCACTGCGGAGATGAGAGTGATGAGGATGCTGAAATACTGGAAGTTGATGTTGTTGACGATCCAGAAAAACGAGCCTTCCGTATAAGCAAACTTCCCTTGCGACATTGTTACCGGGGTATCCACCAGCATGCGGAACAGGCCGACAAGGAAGCCGATGACCATAGCCCACAAGCAGCCTTTGGCATTGAGCCGTTTCCAGAACACGCCGAAGAAGAACACCACGAATACCGGCGGCGCCAGGTAGCCCTGGACGGATTGCAGGTAACCGTAGAGCCCGTGAGCGCCCTGGACCACCGGGATCCACAGCATGGCAATGACCACCATCGTGGTGGTGGCAATGCGGCCCATGCGAACAATTTCATGTTGCGAAGCCTTGGGCCGCAGCTTTTGGTAAATATCCACCGTGAAAAGCGTCGAGCAGGCGTTGAACACACCGGCGAGCGAACCCATCAAGGCGGACAGGAGTCCGGCCACAACGAGGCCGCGTAATCCCGGCGGCAAGAGGTATTGGACCAGCATGGGAAACGCGCCTTGTGAACCCGGGCCGTTGGGGTCGTTGAACGCGGCCGTCAGTTCGGGGATCTTGCCGCTCTTGGCGAGCGCGAAACAAATCAGGCCGGGGATGATGAACAGGTACACCGGGAACAGCTTCAGCATGGCGGCAAAGATGCTGCCCTGACGGGCCACCCGTTCGTTGGGGGCGCCGAGCGCGCGCTGGACGATGTACTGGTCGGTGCACCAGTACCAGAGGCCGATGACCGGCGCGCAGATGGCCATGCCCAGCCAGGGGAAATTGCCGTTGAAATACCAGGCTTCCTTGATGATCTGCCCGGCGTCATTTTTCACCAGCACGGGAGCCCAGGAAGATTCCACGCCCGCCGGGATGAGCGGTTTCCAGAGGTTGAACATATCGGAGCCGCAAATGCTTTTCAGTTCACCCCACCCGCCGAGCTTCGCGAGCCCGTAGAACGTCAGTGAGGCTGAACCGAGGAGGAGAACCGTGACCTGGACGGCGTCGTTGTAGGCCACGGCGCGCATGCCACCCAACGCCGTGTAAAGACCGGTGAGCCCGATCACCAGCACCGAGCCGATCCAAAAACTATTGATGCTGCCGATGTGCAATTCCGGCAACAGGGTGGCGAATACCACGCCGCCGGCAAAGATGCCCACGGCGATCTTTGACACGATGAAGGTAACCAGCGAGACGATGGAAAGAACATAACGCGAGCCGGTGGAGAAGCGGCGCTCCAGAAATTCCGGCATGGTGAAGACGAGCGACCGGGCATAAAACGGCACAAACACCCACGCCAGCACCAACAGGCACCAGGCATGAAACTCATAATGCGCCAGCGCCACGCCGTCCTTGGCCCCGGAACCGGCCAGGCCGACGATGTGTTCCGAGCCGATGTTGGACGCGAAGATGGACGCGCCGATGATCCACCAGCCCAGGTTCCGACCGGCGAGGAAATAATCCGCCGCGGTGTCCTTGCGCCGGCTGATGACCCACCAGGCCACGCACAACAGGAGGCTGAAGTAGATCGCAATGGCCAGCCAATCGAGCCCGGTCAGGGTGGAACCGCCAACAGCGGCAAGGAGAGGAATCACAGGTTTCATGATTATGGGTTGTCAGGATTGGCTTTGGGCAGCCAGGGTTAGGGTTATTGGGTGGAGAACTTGTAGATGATCGTGTTCGCGTAGGTTTGGCCGGGCTTCAACTCGACCGAAGGGAAGTTCGGCTTGTTGGGCGAGTCGGGATAATGTTGCGGCTCCATGCAGAAACCATTGCGCCGCTGATAAACTTTGCCGTCCTTGCCGGTGAGGCTGCCGTCGAGAAAATTGCCGGCATAGAACTGCAAGCCCGGCTCGTCGCTCCACACTTCCATGACGCGACCGGTGGTGGGTTCCGTAACGCGCGCCTGGAGACCAAGCTGACCCATGGGTTTGTTGATGACCCAATTGTGGTCATAGCCGGGGCCATATTGCAGCACGGTATCCGGGTCATTGATGCGCGCGCCGATGGCGGTGGGTTTGCGGAAATCGAACGGCGTGCCGTCCACGGACGCAAATTCACCGGTCGGAATGAGTCCGCTGTCCACGGGCGTGGTTTTGTCCGAATCGATATAGACCAGGTGGCCGAGAATGTCGCCATTCCCCTGCCCGGCCAGGTTGAAGTAGGAATGGTGCGTGAGGTTGCAGACCGTGGGTTTGTCCGTCGTGGCTTTGAAGTCCAGACGCAGCTCATTTTTATCGGTGACGGTGTATGTCGCCGTGACCTTGAGATCGCCGGGGAACCCTTCCTCGCCGTCCTTGCTGTCATAGGTCAGCTCCAGGGCCGGGCCAGCTGGGGTGAAAACGGATTTGGCCTGCCAGACCACCTTGTCGAAGCCTTTGATGCCGCCGTGCAGCGAATTGGG
>CAYPSF010000073.1:0-22010 GCA_964413165.1 uncultured Bifidobacteriaceae bacterium | reverse complement strand
AGACGTTGAGTTCGCCCATGGCGAAGGAGCCCTGGTAAATTTCGCCGCCTTCGGTGGAGGGTGTGATGGGGTAGAACACGCCGCCCTCGGTGATGCGGGTCTCGACGTGTTCGGCCACCAGGAAATTGCCGTTGCAGGTGACGCGGACGCCGGGATATTTGGGTGCGGTGAAACCCGATTTGGCCGGCTGAGTGCCGGTCTTTTTATCAGACGCAGACGTTTGGCTCATAAGCGTACTTTCAAATGGCAATCCCATGGACTGCACGTGGGGTATTGACCCATTCAACTTAACCCCGGCACCCGGGAGACTCAAAGCAAAAGTTGCTGTCGAAACACCAATATCGGATTAGGTATAAGCATGAGGGGGAAGCGTAAAACATTCAACGTTTGGCATCGAATGCCGAAGGGGAAGCGATTTCGCAGTTGACGGGTTGGTGGGAAATGTCTTATCGAAAACCGTGCCCTGCAAATCCCTGCTTCTTTTTGGCCTCAAGGCCGGCATTTTGCTGTCGCTGCCTGTGATGCTAACCGGGTGCCTTCTGGATGATGAAGGTGGATACACGACAGTTTCACACTCGAATGGCGTTTCGTTGAGTTCGGCGATGCATGCTTCGGCGAGTGGTAGCACGGAGTCGTTGCACAGTTCGGGTTCGTCGTCGAGCCATACGTATTACAATCCCGGTTCGGACAGCACGGCGGCCGTCGCCTCGGGTGCCGGCGCGGCGTCCGCGAGCGCCGGATCGGTGGGTGATTTTAACCTGACGATTCCGCTGGATGTGTCTTATGTGGTTCCTTTCGGCGGAGAATTTCGTTCCATCACGCGATTTACACTGACACCCATATCTTTGGAAGAAGATCAGGCCACCTTTGGCGTTTATGTGGGAGGCGACATCGTGGATCTCAAGCCCTCCAGTTTACCGGCGAGCGCCATCAACAAGACGCGGATGTACGAGGTGGGTTTGGCGGGAAAGTATTTCCTCAACCAGCCCCACGCTTTCATCAGTCCCTATATCTCGGGCAGCCTGGGCGTCCAGTACCTGTTCTGGCACTATCGCAATCCGGTTTTTATCGACGGCAACGAAGTCAATTCCGATGACCTGCCGGCCTTTAATGTTTATGCCGGGTTTGGCCTCGCCTTCCAGCGGAACAGCCATCTCTATTTCTTCACCGAGGCGGGACTGGGCGGAACGGTATTTGATGCTCAAACCGGACAGGGTTTTGACAATGATGTCTTTCACAACTTCGGCTATTTCTCGCTCAAAGCCGGATTGTGCATCAAGTTCTGATAGCCTGACAAGTGGAGGGTACCGCCCTAATTTCCGGTAGGGCGCGTCACTCCGTGCGCGCCGTTCAACATCCCGCTCTGCGGGACGGCGGGCAGGGGACTGCCCGCCCTACCCGGATTTTTGAAATCAGGACACTGCCCAGTGAGCCGGCACTTGCCGTTGAGCCGGATTGCGCTTACATGGAGGGATGGCGCAAAATTCCATTCCCATAGATGCCCGGGTTCGCATCGGCCACGTGCATCTGAAAGTGGCCGACCTCGACCGCGCCCTGGCGTTTTATCACGGCGTGCTGGGGCTGGAAATCACGCAGCGGATCGGCCGGCAGGCGGCGTTTCTCTCCGCGGGCGGCTATCATCATCATCTTGGGTTGAATACGTGGGAGAGCGCGGGCGGCAAGCCGCCGGCGCCGGGCACGACGGGGTTGTTTCACGTGGCGATCCTGTATCCGACGCGCGCCTTGCTGGCGGACGCTTTGCGGCGTTTGCTGGCGGCGGGCATCAAGCTGGACGGTGCGTCTGACCACGGGGTGAGCGAGGCGCTTTATTTGCGCGACCCGGACGACAACGGGGTGGAGTTGTATTGGGACCGGCCGAAGGAACAATGGCCGCGGAGTCCCGACGGCGGGGTGGCGATGTTTACGCGGGTGCTGGATTTGGACGGGTTGCTGAAGGAAGTCTAGCTGGCCTCAAAAAACTGTAGCCGCCGACTTGAGGAGGCGGAAGCCATGAGAACATCCGTCACGTTTCCGCCTCGTTACCTCGGCGGCTACGGCACAAGTTTAGTTCAGCTGCGATTTCAGGTAGCGGTCCATGGGTTCCAGGATTTCCGGCACCAGCGTGACTTTGTGGCCGCGAGGTTCGGGGTCCATCAGGAAGATTTCGTCACTGCGCAGTTCGGCGAGACGTTTGCGCAGGACGGCCATCTGGTGCAAGGCATCGGGACTTTCGGAGCAATTGATGGTGAGGAACAAGGGCAGGGTGGCGTGGTCCAGGTAATCCAGCGCACCGGCACGTCGCCAGGTGTCGAGGTTGTTGGTAAGGGCGCCCCAGGCGGCGGCGTAACGCGGCAGCATGTGGTCGTCCGGCAACAGGTCGAGATAGGTGAACCGACCGGACATCACGACCGCGCCCTGCACGTCGCTGTTGGTGCCGGGGTTTTTGCCGTGGCCTTCAAATTCCTTCAGGCTCCGGGTGGTCACGAGCATAAGGGCCATGCCGCTGCCGCGGGAAAAACCGATGGGCGCGATCTTGCCGTTCAATCCAAGTTTTGCTCCTTCAGCGCGCAAGGTCCGGACGGCGGCCTTGATCTTCCAGGCGCAGTCGGGCATGGCGTCCAGCCCCTTGTAAGGCGGGGTCACGGGATGATCGGCCATGCACACGGCCAAACCCTCGGTGGCTTCGGCGTCCAGGATGGTATCACTGCAGATGGAAAGCGACGTGTTGCCCATGCGGTTCTGGTTGTCGCAGGAAAATTCGATGAGCGCGCCGACCGGTTGTTTTGGCTGCGACGGATAAATGATGTCCAGGGAAAGCGGCCGTTTATCGTCCGGGTAGAACAGCACGTCGCGTTTGAGCCGGCACCTTTCCGGGACGATGAAGATATGCGCGTCGTCGAGCGGGTATTGGGCCAGGAACTTTTTGGCGCGCAAATCGTCACGAAGCTTTCCGAGGTCGCGATTGATGAAGGGGACGTGGGCATCGGGTCGGTGGTTGAAATCGAGGGTCACGACGAGGTAACCGTTGGTATGAAAATCGTGGAGGATGGCATCGTCGCTTTCGGTGCCCGTGCGCGGTGCGGCCAGGTTTTTCAGGTAAAGGATGACCGGCAACGGCGCTTGATTGGTAACGGTCGCCGGTTCCAGCACGGTAAAGTTGAGTGCTTTTGCCGTCCCGACGCCCTGCCATTGGCCCGTCGGTGATGCGTCCCGGCTGACGGCGGCGCAAATCAGGCAGATACCAAGTACTGTTGGGATTAATTTCACCTGGATTCGTTCATTCAAAACATGGCCAAAGGGGTCAACGTTCCGTCGAAGGTGTAGGATTTGCCGGCGTCCGTTTTTAATTCGATTTGGCGGCTGCCGTAACGGACGAGGCAGGGTTGTCCGAGTTTTGAGTGAATCACGGCATGCGTCAGCGCGCCGTTCTTCCAGGTGAGGTCCACTTCAAATCCGCCGCGGGCGCAGAGACCCGTGACCGAGCCAGTGGGCCAAACTTTCGGCAAAGCCGGCAGCAGCTCAAGAATGCGCACTTCGGACTTCTCACTTCTCACTTCCCTTTGCTGGCTTTGCAGGAGCAGCTCGGCGATGCCGGCGGTGGCGCCAAAGTTGCCGTCGATCTGGAACGGCCCGCACAGGTCGAACATATTCGGCAACACGCGTTTTTGGATGAGGCCATCGAGCTGGCGGTACGCGAAGTCGCCGTCGCCGACGCGGGCCCACAGGGGGATGCGCCAGGCGAAACTCCAGCCGGTGCTGCCGTCGCCGCGCCATTTCAGCAGGACCTTGGCGGCGGCGAACAGGTTGGTGTCAGCAGGCGTGATGTCCGCGCCGGGATACAGCGCGAAAAGCGGCGACATGTGGCGATGGTTGTTGTTCGGCACATCCACGTCGTCGAGCCATTCCTGCAACTGGCCGTGTTTCCCGATTTGATTGGGCGGAAGCTGGTCGCGCACGGCGGCCAGTTCCGTCGCAAACTTTTTGTCCGTGTCCAAAATGGCGGCCGCGGCGATGGTGCTGTTCAGCAGGGCGCGGATGAGCTGGTTGTCCATGGTCGGGCCGTAGCACAGCGTCCCTTCCTCGGGCGAGAACGATGGAGAGGTGACCAGCCAGCCGGTTTTCGGATCCTTGACCAGGTAATCCACAAAGAACTGCGAGGCGGATTTCATGGCCGGGTAAGCATGGGCGAGGAATTTTTTGTCGCCGGTGAAGAGGTAATGTTCCCAGAGATGGTAACACAGCCAGGCGCCGCCGGTGGGCCAGACGCCGTCGATGTTGTTGATGGGGGCGGAGCCGCGCCAGAGGTCGGTGTTGTGATGAACGGCCCAGCCGCCGGCGCCGTATTGTTCCCGCGCGGTGCGTCCGCCGCTGATGACCAGGTCATCGATCATATCAAACAGCGGCCCGGTGCATTCGGAGAGGTTGGCGACCTCGGCCGGCCAGTAATTCATTTCGCAATTGATGTTGAGGGTCCACTTGCTTTCCCAGGGCGGGTTGAGTTCCTGGTTCCAGAGCCCCTGCAGATTGGCCGGCTGGCCGCCCGGCTGGCTGCTGGCGATGAGGAGGTAGCGGCCATACTGGAAAAACAGCGCGGCCAGCGCCGGATCGTCTTCCAGTCCGGAGGATTTCGCCTGTTGCAACCGCTCATCCGTGGACAGGCTGGCGCGGCCGGTGCGACCGAGGTCGAGGTTCACGCGCTGGAACAGGCGGCGATAGTCTGCGAGATGATCGGCCCGGATGGCATCGAATTTCCGCCGGCTGACCTTTTCCAGGTCCGCGGCACAACGGACATGAGGGTCGGCGCTGATGTCCTGGAAATTTTTGAAACCGGTGGCGGCGGTCAGGAACAACGTGGCGGAGTCGGCATTCGTGATCACGATGACATCGCCTTGGGTCGTGCTCTGGCCGCCGATTGCGACCACGCGCACCTGGGACTCGAACCGCAGGCCGTTGGTCTCGACTTGTCCGGTCAGAACGAGCGTGGCCAGGCCGGCATCCCGGGTCTGCGAATTTTTGTGCGGGCTGTCCATGGCCAGGGTGAAGCCGATGTGGCCGGGCTTATCCGCGGTGAAACGCAGGACGATGGCATTGTCGGGCCGGCTGGCGAACGCCTCGCGTTGATAAGCGACGCCTCCGGCGTTGTAAGACACGCGGGTGATGGCGGAATCCAAATCCAATTCCCGGCGATAACCGGTGGTGTTGTCCGGGCCGGTGAAATGCAGGCGGAGGTCGCCGAAAGCCTGGTAGGCTTTCTGGCGCACGGGGTCGCTGAGGAAATTGGTCCGGGTGACGCCTTCGGCGGCCTTGATTTTCCCGTCGAACAGCAACTGGCGGATTTCGGCCAGGTGGTCGCGGGCGCCGGGGCGGACGTAATCGTGCGGCTGGCCTTTCCAGAGGGTGTCCTCGTTGAACTGGATGCGTTCGTCGGGGAGGCCGCCGAAGATCATGGCACCCAGCCGGCCATTGCCGATGGGCAGGGCTTCGGTCCAGGTTTTTGCCGGTTGCGCATACCAGAGGGTATTGGCGGGGACATCCGCGGCGTCAACCGGATTGGCCGGGACGAGGATCAGCCCGGCGGCAATAATCGTCCAGCGGGAGAGGCGTATCAGCATGGGGGGATTATTGATTCCACCCGGTTGAGTGACAAGGTTTAGTATGGCTGGCGCCGGGGGTAAGCCTCCTTAAACGGGGAAATTTGTTCAAATAATCCTTGCCTTTCCCTGAAAAAGTGCGAACCTTTCCCCGTCTGAGCTGGCTTTAAGCTTGCAAGGCATGGTAAATCTTCAGGTGAACTTCATTCAGGTTCAGTGATGATTTGAAATCCGATTAACGGGAACAGTCTGGTCAAAGCAAAGTTTAGTCTAGGACAGTTAAGCATCACATGAGCAGCAAATTGTTTGTTGGAAACCTTTCCTTCAACACCACGGAAAACGACCTGCAGGACGCCTTTGCGGCGCACGGCACGGTCACAGAAACCAACCTGATGATGGATCGCGTGAGCGGCCGTCCCCGAGGCTTCGGCTTCGTCACCATGAGTTCGCCCGAAGAGGCGCAGAAGGCCATTGCGGCGCTGAACGGCGCGCAATTGGACGGTCGCGCCCTCACGGTCAACATCGCCCGTCCGCGCGAAGATCGTCCGGCCGGCGGCGGTGGCGGTCGCGGCGGCCCGCGTCGTGACTTTCGCGGCGGCGGCAGTGGCGGCGGCGGCGGCGGTGGTCGCGATCGGTATTGACCGCATTTGAGTTTTCACGCGGGGCCCGGGTAAAACCGGGCCCCGCTTTTTTTGAACTATTCCAGCCCGGTGATCTCCGCGTCGAAGGTCGTCAGGGGCTTTCCGCTGCCGACGGTGATTTTCGATCCGGCAAACTTGATTCCCCGGGCGTGATAAATCTTCATTCCCGTGCCGGCTGAAATATTCACGTTGGAAAGCGTCACGCCGGTGACGGGCGCCTCCGGCAGGCCGCGGATGATGCCGGCGTTGGTGCAATTGATGGCGGTAAGATTGCGGATTATGATGTTTTTGATGACGGGCGTCCGGTCGGTGACCGGCTCGGGCTTTTCGGTGGCCGGGTCCTTGGGGGCATTCCGTTCGGGATACCAGTCAATGATGTAAATCGGGTTCTTGACCGCTGTCATCCGGAGATTTTCATACGTGCAATTTTGCAGCAAACCCCCGTTGCCGCGGGGAGTTTTGATGCGGATCCCGGCGTCCGTCTGGTCAAAAGTACAATCACTCACCGTCAAGCCGTCGAGCCCACCGGCAGTGCCGGAGCCGACCGAACATCCGTGCCCGTGCCGGAAGATGCAATGGTTGACCTGAAAATTCTTGTTTCCCGGGGCGCGGCCGCCGACAGGCTTGATGGCGATATTGTCGTCCCCGGTGTCAATCGTGCAACCGGTGATGAGAAAATTCCAGCCGGAAGGGTCAATGCCGTCCGTGTTGGGGGCGTTGGCCGGCGCCTGGATGGTGATTCCCTGGATGGTCACATCTGTGCAATTCTGCGGGACGAGGTGGAACATCGGCGAGTTGCTCAAGGTGACACCGTGGACATGGACGCGGGTACAATTTGACAATTTGATCAGGTACGGCCGGTGGGTCATGGACTGGTTCGCCCGGAAGGCGGTCCACCAGGCCTGGCCCTGGCCGTCGATGGTTCCTTCCCCGCTGATTTCGAGATCATGCGCGCCGTTGGCAGTGATGCTGTCCTGGTAGCGTTCCTTGACTGCCGGGTAATTCGCGAGGTCATCGCTGATGAGGATGGTCGCGTTCCGGGCGAGGTGCAGGTTGATGCTGCTGGCGAGGGTGAACGGCCCGGTCAGGAATTTCCCCGCGGGGATCAGAACGGTCCCGCCTCCGGCGGCAGCAGCGGCATCAATCGTTTTCTGAAGGGCGGTGGTGTTCATGGTTTTGCCGTCGCCGACCGCGCCGTAGCTGGTGACATTGAAGGTGGTATTGGTGATGACCGGCAACGGGATACCAGCAGCGGGTACGCGGCCGGCGCCCATCAGGACCAGGACGACCAGAAAGGTGAGGGAACCGGTGCGGAAAGGGTGGAAGCAATAATTCATTGATAGAAGATAAGGACGCCAACACAAAGAACAAGGTTTCAGCCGGATGGGTTGGCCGCTCAAGGCCGCGAGACGAACGGATTGCCCTTGAGGTAAAATCGCAGGTGCCGCCGGGCCCAATGCCGGGCGTAATCCACGCCCACGCGCGGTCGTTTCACTATCACTAACGGTTCCATTCTGGCTGGTGCAGCGATGAAGAAATCGTCGCTGAGCAGGTCGTGGGCATTGAGGCGCCGGTCGATGTGCAGGGCGCGACAGAGCAAGCCGGGGCCGCTGGTCCGGCCGGTGACATTTTTCACCGGTTCGAGGGCGCGCAGCAAGACGGCGGACGCATGGCCTTCGCGTTCCGTCACCACGTTCATGCAGTGGTACATGCCGTAGATGAAATAGACATATGCATGGCCCGGGGGGCCGAACATGACCTTCGTCCGCTCGGTCAATCCCCGCGCCGAATGGGCGGCCAGGTCGTGCGGGCCGAGATAGGCCTCCACCTCCACGATCCGCCCGATGCGTTCGACGCCGCGTTCCACGCGGACCAGCCATTTCCCGAGCAGTTCCCGGGCGACCGTGATCGTGTCCCGGTCGTAGAAGGAACGCGGCAGCTTGTGCATGAGGACAGCATACCGGAGGCGGCGCAAAAAAAAATCTCGCGTTGCGGAAAAAAAGGGGCAAGGATGCCGGGGCAAACGGAACGAACCGGGTGACCTCACCGATGCCAGAGAAAATCGAGCCGAAGCTGACCCTGGAGCAGCTGCGCGCGCTGCCCCGCTTTGAAGTGGATTTCAACACGCCGGAAGGGGCCATTCTTTGCCTGGAAGATGCCTGCCGCCGCCGGAGCATCGAATCGGCCGTCGCGTGCAAGGATTTTTCGATTGAGGGGACGCTCATGCTGGTGAACTTCGATCCGGACCTGGCGCGGGACCCGGAGGTGCGGCAGCGGAACGTCCTGCTGGCGGAGCGGACTTACCGGAGGGAAACCACCGAGTCCTGGCCCGACCTGGAAGGCGCGGAAAGTTTTTTCATTGCCCGTCAACCCTACCTCGAGGGGATCGTGGTGGTGACGGAGCTGCGCCGACGGCGGGACGGCACGTTCGAAAAGCTGAACCTGCTGGTGGCGAAAACCAAGTCTGGCTGGCGGGTGCTCAACCTGGTGTCGGACGACGAACTCAAGGGCTGACTGCGGCGGCTGGTCCGGTCGGCCGCCGGCCGGAAGCGCACCAAAAAAACTCGCGTGCCCGGGAATAAAGAACAAGATTGACCCCACCCATGTTGAAGAACGTACAACCGGAGCTGACGCTGGAGCAGTTGCGCGCGCTGCCGCCGGCCGAAATGGATTTCACGACGCCGGAAGGCGCCATCCTCTGCCTGGAGGACGCCTATCGCCGGCAGAGCATTGAATCCGCCTGCGCGTGCAAGAATTTTTTGATCGAGGGGATACTGGCGCTGTTGGATGCGGACCCGAACCTGGCGCGCAACGCGGAGTTGCGGAAACGGAACGCCGTGCTTCTGGAACGGCAATTCCGGAAGGAAACCGCCGAGGCCTGGCCGGATTTCAAGGGCGTGGAAAGTTTTTTCATCGACCGTCAGGTTTACCTCCGCGGCATGGTGGCGGTGACGGAACTGCGCCGATTGCCGGACGGAACGTTCGACCGGATCAACCTGCTCGTGACGAACACCCACAGCGGCTGGCGTGTGCTCCGGGAGATATCAGACGACGAACTCGCCGGGGCTGGAAACCCTCCCGAACGCCCCTGACCGCACGGAAGGAGCACCCCGCCGCTGGAGCGCTGGAATTAGTTGCATCGATTCATAGAATTATTTAATTTCGAATGGTCAGGAAAAAGTCCAGGCGCATCAGGACAAACCCGAACCAAAAAACGACCATGAAAAAACTACTCGTAGTGGCAACGACAGCGCTCCTTGTGATGGGCAGCAGCTGCAACAAATCAGAGTCCAGCCTCGCCGTTTTGACGGCCAGTCACGTCAATGGAGTCAAACCGAATCAGGTCAATGTCTCCAATATCAGCCAGCAGGGCAAAACGGTCAGTTGGACGGCATCGACCCCCAAGGGAGTATACAGCTGCTCCTTAAACGGCATGAACCAACAGGTGATTGTCGCCCAGAAGTGACTAAAGTTGCCGGCCGCTGTTGCGGCCGGGCGTGACGGGGCGAGGGTTCGATCGACCGGTTCAAACCGGCCGGGCGGGAAAACCAAGTCCAGCCAGCCGGGAATGAACCGGCGACCGGGTTATTGATTCCGGCCTTGAAGGTCGGGATGGCGGTGACCATTTGGGAAGCGTGCCAGGCAATCAAATTTTCCCGGCGCTGAAGCTGGGCATTTGGCGACGGGAAAAAACTCGCCAGCGGGTGAGGAAAGGGGCAGAAGTATTGCGGTATGAGCTCAAATGATTCGACCCGAAAGAAAGCGGCAAAAAAGTTGATGACTCCGGAAAAGCTCGCGCCGGGCTGGCAGATTCGCTGCTTGAAATGCGACGTCACCGAGCCGTGGGGCAAATACGGCATCCGTCTCAAGGCCGCGGGACGAACCTACACCTTCGGCCGTTGCCAGAAATGCAAGCGCATCCGCATGCACGTCATCGAAAAAGTCCCGAAGGCCTAACGCGGCCAAAGGCCGGAAACGGGAAATATCACCGGTCCGTTTCCGGTCGCCCAGCACGGAACCCGGCTGCGGTTTGACAGATTCGCAAATGGGATTACATGTTACCCACCGCCCGAAGGAGCGGCAGGACATGAGAGAGGCAGAAAAAGATTTTAACGTGCGGCCGGTGACGGATGAAGCCGGGATATTGAACGACGGGCCGGACGCGCCGGGAGCGCCGGGAGCGGACGCGTTGTTGTTCGACGCTTATTCAGATGCCGTCGTCAGCACGGCGGAAACCGTCAGTCCATCGGTCATAAAGATCGACGTGCACAAGAGCCGCGGCCGCAATGGTCACGAGGGGGGCGGCAGCGGGTCGGGTTTCATCGTCACGCCGGACGGGTTCGCCCTCACCAACAGCCACGTTGTCCATGGCGCGGACCGGATTGAAGTCACGCTGGCCGATGGCCGGCGGCCGGATGCGCGGCTGGTGGGTTCGGACCCGGAAACGGATCTGGCGGTCATCCGCATTTATGCGCCGGATCTCAAACCGGCGCGACTGGGTGATTCCAACCGGTTGCGTGTGGGCCAGCTCGCCATCGCCATCGGCAACCCCTACGGGTTTCAATATACGGTGACGGCGGGCGTCGTGAGCGCGCTGGGGCGATCGTTTCGCGCCAGTTCGGGCCGGCTCATGGACAACATCATCCAGACCGATGCGGCGTTGAATCCGGGCAACTCGGGCGGACCACTTGCCAATTCACAGGGAGAGGTCATCGGGGTGAACACGGCAGTGATTCTGCCGGCGCAGGGGCTTTGTTTTGCCATCGCCATCAACACCGCGAAATACATTGCCGGCTGGCTCATCAAGGACGGCGTCATCCGCCGCAGCTACATCGGGGTGGGTGGGCAAACGGCACAAATCCACCGGCGGCTGATACGATATCATCAATTGCCGGCGGAGACCGGCCTGCTGGTGATCAAGGTTGAACCGGGCAGCCCGGCGGGCCGGGCCGGTTTGCGCGAGGGCGACCTGATTGTGGAGTATGACGGGCAGCTGATCGCGGGCATTGACGACCTGCACAAGCTGCTTACCGGGGTGCGGGTGGGTGTGCGTTCGCCGATGGTGGTGTTGCGCGACACGGAGAAATTGCGGCTGGAGATCGTGCCGGAGGAATCCGGCGCGCGGCTGATGTTGAATTGACGCGGAGCCGCGAATGGCCGGTGATCCGGCGCGGGGTGAAAGTCCATTTGCATCATTTGCGGGCAGGATTACGTTACCGTTTCCCAGGCCACGAGGGCGCGCTTGCGTACCCGGCCCCAGCGGTAATTTCCCATCACACCGGTATCGCGGATGACCCGGTGGCATGGGATGAGGCCGGCGATGGGATTTTGCCCCACGGCCGTTCCGACGGCGCGGGCGGCGGCGGCATGGCCCACCGCTTCCGCCAGCCGGCCATAGGAGGTGAGCTGGCCGGCGGGGATTTGCAGGAGTGCGCGCCAGACTCGCACCTGGAAGGCCGTGCCTTGCACGAAGGCCCGCAACGGCGGACGCGGATTTTGTCCGGTCGGGCGCGAAAATATCCGTTGGACAAGACTGGCTGCGACGGGATCCTTTCGTTGCCACCGAGCGTTCGGCCAGTCTTGCCGAAGTTGCGCCCAGGCGGCGCCGGTTTTCCCGGTTTCGACAAAAGACAAATGGCAGATGCCCCGTGGACTTTCGGCCACCAGACAGGTTCCGAACGGACTTTCGGCGAACCCGGCGGTGATGGTCCAGGGTGTGCCGCCGGATTTTATTTCGCCGGGCGACGCGCTTTCCAGATTGACGCATAAATCGTGCAGCCGTCCCGGTCCGGACAGTCCGGCCGCAAATGCCGTGTCCATGATGCTTTCGCCCTGGCGGAGCAATTCCCGGGCATGGGCGAGCGTGAGGCATTGGAGAAAATCCTTGGGGGTCACGCCGGCCCAGGTCGAAAACAGGCGGTGAAAATGGAACCGGTTCAGTCCCACGCCGGCCGCCAGGTCCGCCAGATCCGGTTGTTCGGTGTGATGTTCGTCCAGGTAGCGGATGACTCGGGCGATGCGTTCATAATCGTTCATGGCCCCAGCATGCCATGCCGGGGCCGGCCAGCCACCCGATTCTTGCGGCGATTCCAGTGGGTACCGGTCCGGCGGCAAACGAGGTCAAGCATGCGCCAAAATCCGGTGAGACGCCCCGATGACGGCGGCGGATGTTGTGATCGAAGAAAAATCGATTCCCGGCATTTTCCATGTCTACCACGGCATCAAAGGTTTCCGCCTCGACGGCATCCGTTTTCAGCCAGCCGCCGCCGATATTACCGGCGGATTTGCCCCTGCCATGCAGTGCCATGACGTTGCTGGGAGTGGATTATTTCCGCTTGAAGACGAACGATGGCGGCGACCTTTATCTTACCCGATTCGGGCTGCCGTTCTGGAAAAGCCTGCTGCCGAAGAACTGGTATGCGCGCGAGTGGTTTGAGGCCAAGCGCGAGCGGTTGGAGGGCACGAGCATGGTTTACAAGGTGCCGACGCGACCGGTAGACGGCCGGGTGCTGCATCTGGTTGTCAAATGGTCGCGGGTGGGGGAGGTGGTGCCCTTCGACACGCTCACGGTCAACAAGTTCATCCATGCGGAATTCAACAGTCCCTTCGAGGAATTTTCCCTGCTCATGGAGTTGCGCCGCGGTGAGGCTGGCCCACCGGCCATCCGCATCCGCACGCAGCGTCCGTTGGCGATCTATGTGCCGAGCGAACGATTGCAACTCTGGCAGACGGGCCGGTCCGAGGATAAGATTCGTGCGAAAGTGACCCGTCATCCCGGGGTGGAGCTGGATATTCTGCGGCAGTACGTGGTATTGTTCGGCTGGATCAAGGGGCTGGACGCGGTGGAGACGGCGGAGCAGTTCGGGTTTGAAGGCGGGGCGCAGGCGGAATTTCTTGCCCGGGTGACCAGCCTGGTCACGCACGAGCTGTGGCAAAAAGGTTACCGGGTGGTGGACATGAAGCCGGCGCACATCATTTTGCGTCCGCAACCGGACCGGCTGTTGTTGCGGGACCACAACGACCAGTTTGCCTATGCGCTGGTGGATTACGAACTGCTCGAACGGACGCCCGAGCACGAGCAGGCGGTGCGGAGCGCCAACCGCCGGCTTTACCTCAAGCACATGGCCCGCCGGTTCGACCTGGACACCGCCAAACCGCTGCCGGCGCATCTGCGCGCGACGAATGTGCTGGGGGTGGACTATATTTTCGGTCGCGCCGAGAGCACCGGGGGGCTGCTCTGGGTGGCGGGCAAGGACCCGGACCTGTTCAATTATTTCCTGCCGGAACGCTGGCGCCGCACGCCGAAGAAGAAGCTGTCCTCCCGCAACCAGATTTTTTACACGCGCACCAAGGACAACATCAACCTGGTGTGGAAGGTCTCGCGCATGGGCGACTCGCCCTGGTTGAACCATCCCGGGGCGCACCAGGAGCCGGCGCAGGCCCACGGCTTCAACAGTCCCTTCGAGGAATTTGCCTTTGCCCTTGAAATGGGTCGCCAAGGAGTGCGGACGGTTTATCCGCGCGCGATTTACATGACCGGCCGGCCGCGGGGTTCCGCCCGCCCGGTGTCCGATGAGCGGCGTTACGCCAGCCTGGCGGATTTTCACACGCCCGACGGCGAACCGGTCGCCCGCAAGGAATACGACTACATCACCATCTGGGGTTTTTGGAACGGACCGGACGAACTGCTGGCGGCTCAGGACGGGAAATTCTACCAGGCCTTCAACGCCAAGCGCGCCTTCACCGGCAAATTGATTTCCGAGCAGACCTTGACGGAACTGGCACAGATGATCACGCGCCGGCTGGCGCATTGCGGTTTTGAGGACCTCAATTTCAAACCCGATCACCTGCTGATTTCCTTCGATGCGGAACAAAAGCTGGTGCGGGACACTCTGGGCAACCCGGAGTTACGGCTTTGCAATTTCGAACTGGTTCGCCGTCGGGCGTGAAGCGCGGCGGCCCCGGGGCGGTTACTTTGTCCGGCCGCACCAGGTGCAGATGTAGAGGCCCCGTGAATCCAGGACGAAGGTGGATTTGACCGATGGGGTGTTGCAGCAGGCGCAAGTGGCCTTATAAACTCCGACCAGGGGCGGCAGACACAAAACCTCCCGGCCGCAAAAGGCACAAACGATCCGGTCCTCCTTGATCAGGAAATCGACGTTATCCTTGGGTGAACATTTGCAGGCCAGATTCGTCAAACTGCCATGCGATAAACGGGCCAAGCCAGTGTTGGCGTGTTCCCGGGACAAATTATTTGCCGGTTGGATGGCGACATTTTCAGCCATAAGCTTCACAAATCCTACTGCTATTCGTTTCGCCTGCTTGGTCGCAACCCTTGCCTGCAAGTCCAAATACGAACCTGGACAGACAGTGCTACAACAACGTTCTCTAAAGCCTACCTTCTGGTGGCAGCACCTTTAATTCACTTCTCTCCGGACGGACTCGATCACTTTTCACCGGAGAACGACGGCAGTGTAGATTTTCATGACACTTTTGTCAATAAATCATTACATATTGTGAATAACTTGCGCAAATTGTGAATAACTTTCCAAGTTTGTAATAATTTGTGGATATCTCACATGTCGGTGAACAACTTCATTCCGGAGGTGAGCAAGTAAGGCCTCGTTGTGAATATGAAAAATTTGTAAATACGTCGTCGGCAATTGATAAAGGAGGAAGTAAAAGAGTAGACCCAAAAGCCCGCATTTTTTTAACGAAACAGGTGCGGCTTAAGGACATAAAAAGAGCGGCTTGGTGTGGATGACGGAGTTGTATGGAAGCCATGATTAAAGCTGAAGTGGTCGGGCGGACTGCGCGTTGGGCGCCAGATTTCAATCAAAACGAGATTGATGCTGGTGTGATGCACGGTCGCGAGATGGCTTGTTGTGGCGAGGTTTTGAAGCCCTTCTGGCTGGAGGACGGGCGGTTCGGCGCGGTCTGTAGAAAATGCGGCCAGAAATTCACGGACAACACCCAGACCCAATATGGTGGTTCCCCATGGATCGGGGTTGATTTGGACGGGACACTGGCCCGCGACCTGGGCAGTGCACGCTGGGACGAAATCGGCAGCCCCATTGAGCCCATGTTAATGCGCGTGAAGCGGTGGATTGCCGAGGGACATACCGTAAAAATTTTCACGGCGCGTGCCTCCTCGCCGCGACAGGTTGTCGCCATCAAAAAATGGCTGGTCAGTTGCGGGCTGCCGGACCTCGAGGTGACCAACGTAAAAGACCAGCGAATGATTGAATTATGGGATGATCGTTGCGTGCAGGTAACGACCAATTTGGGCGAACCCGTCAGTAAAAAAGCGAAATCCAGGCATCAGAAACCGGCCCGGGCGGATCGCGAAGGAACTCCCTCCGGATTCTTCGGCCGCCTGAGGGTTTTACTGTTGACCTTATAGCCTGTGATCAAATTGCATCAATTTCCTTGTCCCGAATCCGGCTTGCAGCCGGGATTCAAGCTGAACCCCCGCAATCATCAGAGCAATCAGAACCCGGTGAGGATTCAACCCCCTCGACCAGTAGAAATCAGCCAGGTAACCAAGGCGAGCCAGCCGTAAATCATGCGTATGCCAACAAGCACAATCAGTCCGATGATGGTCTTTTGGTGTGGAATTTACGTGCTGGCGCTCTTTTCAGTTTTTGTCGCCCGGGTCATGGCGCGGAAACTGGATGCAAAAAAGGCCCCCGCAAAAAGCCGAATCAGAAACGGTTAACAACAACGACAAGGAAGAGAAGAAACGAACCGAGCATGCTCATGAAAACGATAAAATCACTCCAAAACGAACGGGGAACCATGACGTTTTTGAGAGAACCGCTCGCCCGTCGGATGTGGTTATATCAAAAAGCTCTTATCGCGATTTTGCTGGCCGGGACCGTCGTTCAAAGCGAGGCGACGGTCTACACCATTGGTGCCCGGGATACCTCCATGCAAATCGACCTTACCGGTGGCATTACGCAATGGGCGGTTGACGGGGTGAACCAGTTGAGCCTGCAATCGTTTTACTACAGCATCGGATCCGGTCCGACCGCTTCGATTTTTTCGATTGGTGCCCCCTCCGCGCCGTCGATCACCACCAACATTTCAAATACCACCGTGGCTCTGAACACGACGTATGCCAATTCGACCATTGGTGTTGGAACCCTGTATTCGCTTCAGAGTTCGCCGGTCGGTTCCGGCAAGGCCACGTTGGCGCAAACCCTGACGATCAATAACGTCTCGGCCACCACCCAGGTTTTCCATTTCTATCAATTCTCGGATTTTAATTTGGGGGGGATTGCCGGAGGCCAGAACGTGCAATTTTCCAGCAATGGTTCCGGGCAGCAATACCAGGTGGTTCAGACGGACGCGTTCGGCAGAACCCTGATCGGGTTGATCACCGGAGTCACCGGAGGAGGATCAGCGCAGTCGGAAGTACAGGCGGGTTTGTTCGATGGAGTGCAGTTTGGCCTGGGCGGCATCAATCCCGTGACCCTGAATAATACGCTCACGGCCGGGCCGGGCAACGTGGATTTTGCTTATGAATGGGACGCGACCCTGGCCCCGGGAAGTTCCATCACAATCAGCGAAATACAGACGGTGCCCGAGCCTTCATCCATGGCGCTGGCGGTATCAGGAATTTTCGCCCTGGCCTTGCGCTGCCGGCGTCGGTTGGTCGGTCAGCGTGATGGCCGTTCCAGTCGGGCATGAATTTTTAATAATTTGAACCAACGACAAAAACAAAAAATATCTATGAGTATCCATCAAGCAGGTGTCTTTTCCCGTAAGCAGGCTGCCTCCCTTGGCGCCGGGTTGGTTTTGTCTGGCCTGATGCTTTCGCCGGTTCCGGGCAGCGCGCAAATAGTTAACCTGAACAGCGCGGGATCCACGGCAACCATTGATCTGGGGAGCAGTGCCGGCATGAACAATTGGACTGTGAACGGTCAAAATCAATTGAACCAGCAATGGTTTTGGTACCGGACCGACAACGGCCTGGCCCAACCGATCAACACGATTGGCGGGCTCTTTTATGTCGCTAACGGCAACACGCTGGATGCCATTTACCAGAACAGTCAATTGAGTGTCGAAATTATCTACACGCTTATCGGCGGCGGCATCAATTCGGGAAATGCCGACATGACGGAGCAGATAATGGCAGTAAACCATTCCGGGAGCGTTTTGAATCTGAACTTTTACCAATACTCCAATTTTAATCTGTTGGGGGCTGCCAATGATAGCGTTCAAATTTTCGGCAGTTCCGGAGATTTTAATGCCGTCCGCCAATCCAATGGTTCGACCGCCATTCAGGAGGCAGTCGCCAACCCGAATGCCTTCGCCGCCGAGGCAGCACTCTCCGGTCAGACCCTGGCTGAATTCAGTGGCACACCCGCGCTGATGCTGAATAACAATTTAACCGCGGGGCCGGGCAATGTGACGTGGGCATTCCAATGGACCGCAGCCCTTGCCGCCAATGGTGGTGAGTTTGATCTGACCAAAGACAAAAGCTTGTCGATACAAGTTGTTCCCGAGCCATCAACCATGGCGATCATTGCCTTGGGCGTTGGCGCGCTGGGTTTGGCACGCCGCCGCAAATTGGCGTGAGGTGTAATTTCGTCGGACTCAGAATGGCAGACCAGGGCCGGTCACTGACCGGCCTTTAGTTTTGTTTTGTTGGCATTGACAGGAATTCGGCAGTCAAGGCTTGCTCCTGGCGGCAGGAGCGTACTGTCCGTCGGAACTGTTTTAATTTATGGACGGCAGTTTTCAGCGTCGAGTGCTGGGAATGGTTTTGACGGGCTGTGCCTTGGTCGGGAAGCTGTACGCTGGCGGCAGCGGACTGAACACGGTCGTGGTTGTCAACCAGACCAGTTCCAACTCGTGCGAATTGGGCAATTACTACTGCCAACAACGGCAGGTGCCGCCTCAAAACGTTTTATTCATCAACTGGTCGGGCGGCAATGCCCTCTGGACCAGCAATGATTTTCAAACCAATCTGGTGGTGCCTCTGTTGAATATGCTGGGAGCCCGACGGCTGACGAACCAGGTGGATTACGTTGTCCTTTCGATGGATATTCCTTTCCAAACCAGTTATGGTCCCACGCTTAACAGCACAACCGCGGCCTTGTTTTACGGTCTGCGCCTGGGAAACGGCAGCGATCCTGTTGGGCTCACCAACAGTTACGCTGCCAGCGAGGCGGTTTTCCGCCAGACTTCCCCGGTAGGCGCCCCCGGCTACTCCTTCCTGGCCACGATGATCACGGGTGATTCGGTTGCCCAGGCGGAGCGGTTGGTGGACCGTGGCGTCGCCAGCGACGGGACTTTTCCCCAACCACCGGTGGTTTTGGCAAAGAGTTCAGACCCTTATCGCAACCTCAGGTACGCATATTTCGACAACGCCATTTTCAACGTGAATATTCTGGGCCTTGCCTCGATTCTGCGCCACAACAGTGATTTGGTTGGGTGGCCGGGCGGCAGTCTGGGGTATCAAACGGGTTTGGCGCAATTCAGTGTCCCGCAGGGCATGTTCGTTCCCGGTGCGATTGCGGATAGTCTGACTTCCTTTGGGGGCATTATTTTCGGGAGCAACAGCCAGACCAATCTGCTGGCATTTATCAATGGCGGGGCGACGGGCAGCTATGGCACCGTGGCGGAACCCGCCAACGATACGCAGAAATTTCCCAATCCTCAGGTTTACTTTTACCAGGCCCGCGGCTTCAGCCTGGCCGAGAGCTATTATCAAAGCATCAACGTGCCCTACCTTGGGCTCACGGTGGCCGAGCCGCTGGCGGCGCCCTTTGCCCAGTCGGGTTATGGACAATGGGACACCAACCTCCCCAACGCTGTGCTGAGCGGCTCGACAAATCTTTCCCTGAATTTCAATTCCTCGTCCGGGGACCGTCCCCTGCAGCAAATTGATTTGTTCGTGGATGGCGTGTATTTCAGCACGCTGACCAACCTGGCTCCGTGTGCCGGCAATCGGTTAACTGTCACCCTGAATGGCTACCCGATTTTTTACACCGTCCCCACCAATTCAACCTTGAGCACGGTGGCCGCCGGGCTGGCCTCCCGGATCAATGCCGTAACCAATGCCACCCTGGTGAAGGCCCTGGCTCATGGCGACCGCATCGAGCTCCAATCCATCGCCAAAAACTCCATGGCGGTCCCTTTCTACGTTGCCGACACCACCCCGGCGAATACTCCCGGCCTTTCCTACAACGTCAACTACCTGCCGGATTCCTATCCTCCACAGATGACGCCCGTCCGGCCCGATAAAGACGGGGTTTACCGGATGGAGGTCGGCATTCCCGGCACCTTGGCGTACGTCATTCTGGCTTCGACCAATTTATCGGACTGGCAACCCATTTTCACGAATGACATACCGGGACTGCTGCATTTTACCGATGATGATTCCACGAACTATCCCCGGCGTTTTTATCGCATGACCTGGCCGGTGCCGGACCAACCTCCCCGATTGTCGGCGCCGAGGATCGCCGGTCCGGGGACGTTCCAGATGCACGTGGACAGCACGCCCGGGCAACCCTGGGCCGTTCAAGTTTCCACCGATCTGGTTTATTGGGCCTCTGTTTTCACCAACCAGCCCGGCGGGGCGATGGATTTTATTGACGCTTACGCCACGAATTCGGGCCGGTATTACCGGGCGGCGTGCGTGCTTCCGGCACCCCCCGGCTTCACGGTCCTGAACGTGGCGACAAACCTCACGCTGATCCAGGTCAGCAATACCGTGCGGCCGTATCTGGTTGGGGTCTCGACTAACCAGGGGCAGGTGACAACATTGGCAACCAACTTTGCCCTCGGCGAAATCCAGACTGCCACCGCAAGTGCGATGGGCAGCGGCAACAGTCTTTCGACTTATTTGAGCGCCAGCCAACCCACTTTGCTGGCCTCGCAAGCGTTCGGCTTGCAGGGATATACGGTGATCAGCAATACGCCCGCCACCAACGCCTGGATTCAGTTCACCTTTACCAAAACCAATGGACAGGTCGTGGTCGTGACTGTCACCAACCAGTCGGGCGACAATTCGCCTGCGCTGGTCAGCCAGTTGATTGCCGCGATCAACACGAATCCCAGCTTGCAGGGGAGTGATGGCGTTCTGGTCGACGATTACGTGTTAAGCTCGGGTGCAGTCACCTTCAATCTGTACGCCCGGAGTCCCGGATACGGGGCCGCCGCAGTGCAAATCTTCCCGGCGGCATATAAGGTTATTATGTCAACCCCGCAAGGAACCCTCATGCAAAACCTGTCTGACCTCCAGCCGCGGAACCATCTTTATGTCACCGCCGGCGCATCCAGCCTGGCGCTGACCTTCCCCCTGGACACGACGCTCCTGGCTGACGGTTATCACGAACTGACGGCCGTGGCTTACGAAGGCAGTGATGTGCGAACGGAAACCCAGGCAACCGTGCCCGTCCAGATCCAGAACAGTTCCTTGAGCGCGACCCTGACACTGCTCGACCTGGCGAATCCAGCCCCGGTACAAGGCACTTACCATATTCAAGTGGCTGCCAACACCAACACGGTAAGCCTGATCACTTTGTACAGCACTGGCGGTGCGTTGGGCACCGTCACCAATCAATCCACCGCGATTTTCCCGGTGGCAGGAACAAACCTGTGGGCCGGACGGCATCCGTTCTATGCCAGTGTCAAGACGTCCGACGGGCGTGAGTACCGTACGGGAACACAAGGGGTCCGGCTGGTATCCGCGCCCTGACGGGTTCCCGCCGGTGGTTCGGGCCGAAAAGCGGCGGGATGATCTGCCCGGCCCGATTTCAACCGGTTTTGCATCGGGAAATAGCGCTGGCGTATCTTCTGGAGTGAAAGTATGACATCGATTTCCGCTGGCCGATTGTGCGGTTCAGATTTGACAGCGCGGGGATGGTTTGTGGAATATCATGTGGTTTCGGCTGCAGAGCAGCCCGGGCGACGGAGCAGCCTCCGCTGGTTTTGCGGAGGGTTGCAAAAAAACGGATCAGCCTGATTTCGCAGTCGGGTGCCAGAGTAGCTCAGGGGTAGAGCAGAGGACTCATAAGCCTTTGGTCGGGGGTTCAATTCCCTCCTCTGGCACCACCTTATTCACTGCTTGACCTTTCCGGGTGCACCGGATTAAATACGCGCCGTTAGGTACTATTCATGTTTGCGCAATTCAAAAGCCTGTTTTCCAATGACATTGGAATAGACTTAGGTACTGCCAACTCCCTCGTCTACGTGCGGGACCGCGGAATCGTCCTTCGCGAACCTTCGGTTGTAGCAATTCAGGCGGGCACGACCAACGTGCTGGCAGTCGGTGATGAAGCCAAACGGATGCTGGGCCGCACGCCCGGCAATATCGTGGCCATTCGACCCATGAAAGACGGCGTGATCGCCGACTTCGAAATCACCGAGGCCATGCTCCGCCACTTCATCCAGAAGGTCCATCATCGTAAATTGATTGCCCCACGGGTGGTGGTGGCAGTGCCTTCGGGCATTACGGAAGTGGAAAAACGGGCCGTCAAGGATTCCGCCACCCACGCGGGCGCGCGGGAGGTATATTTGATTGAACAACCGATGGCTTCGGCCATCGGTGTCGGTTTGCCGGTGCATGAGCCGGCGGGCAACATGATCGTGGACATCGGCGGCGGAACTTGCGAAATCGCAATCATCTCCCTTGCCGGTATCGTCTTCAGCCGCAGCCTGCGGGTGGGCGGGGACGAATTTGACGAAACGATCACTGCGCACATGAAACGGGCCTACAACATGATGATAGGTGAACGTACCGCGGAAGAAATCAAGATACGCATCG
>CAYPSF010000072.1:0-22359 GCA_964413165.1 uncultured Bifidobacteriaceae bacterium | reverse complement strand
CATGAAAATCCACATGCAGCACGTCGCCCTCCAGCGGGTGGTGCTGGATTTCCTGGACCAGCGCGAGGCGTTTGGCCCGGGCGTCGTTTTCGACGGACAGGTCCACCAGCACGTTTTCTGAAACGGAATGGTGGATGAGGTCGCCGAATTCCTTGGCGCTGAGTTCGAGGATTTGCGGTTTGGCCTGCCGGCCGTAAATGACGGCGGGCACGCGCCCGGCGGCACGCAATTTTTTGGCTCCGCCCCGGCGCGCCTGCGTCCGGGGATATGCTTTCAACGGCACTGATTTCATCTTAAATTATTTTGTTATGCCGGCGCCTCAACTCGTGCGCCCGCCTTTGAATTCAAAGAGCGAATTCACCGACGAATTGTTGTGAATTCGCTTGATGGCTTCGCCCAAAAGCCCGGCCACTGACAACGTGGTAATCTTCACACCGTCAATCGCAGGGCGTTGGACTGTATCAGTTGTAATCAATTCGTCAATGACCGATTTTCGCAATCTTTCGATGCCCATGGTGTTCAAAATGGCATGAGAAACACAGGCCAGAATCTGTTTTGCCCCCTTCTTTTTCAACAAAGCCGCGGCCTGAGTCAGGGTCCCGGCCGTTTCCGTCAAATCATCCACCAACAGCACATTTTTGCCCTTGATTTCGCCGATGACTGCCATGGATTCGACCGTCGTTGCGTTTTTACGCCGTTTGGCGACGATGGCCAGGCCACCCTCCAGGACCTGCGAATACGCATGCGCCATCTTCAACCCGCCCACGTCCGGGCTGACCACCACAAGGTCGGTCAGATTTTTTTTCTTCAAATACTCATACATCACCGGCGCGGCGTAGAGATGATCCACCGGGATGTCGAAGAATCCCTGGATCTGCTGGGCATGCAGGTCCATGGCCAGGATGCGATTGGCCCCGGCGGCGACGAGCAGGTTGGCCACCAGCTTGGCGGTGATGGGCACGCGCGGCTGGTCCTTGCGGTCCTGGCGGGCATAACCATAAAACGGCAGCACGGCGGTGATGCGCGTGGCGCTCGCCCGCCGCACCGCGTCGATCATGATGAACATCTCCATCAGGTTATGGTTGGTGGGTGGTGAGGTGGGCTGGACGATGAACACGTCCTCGCCGCGGACGTTCTCCTCGATTTTCACAAACGTCTCGCCGTCGGGAAACGGCTGGACAGAACATTTGCCGAGTTCACTGCCGATGGATTTGCAGATGGCCCGGGCCAAAGGTTCGTTTGATGTGCCGCTGAAAATTTTCACGAGTTCATTGTATTCTGGTTAAAAGAAAAAAACCGCCGCTGTCGGCGGATGAAATTGCAGCGCGCACTTTAACAACGAACGAAACCGAAGCAAGCGGAAACTGGGGCGCCGACAGCGAACCGCCCGGGAAGGGACCCGGGCGGGTTCGACGTTATTGATCCAATCGGCTCAAGGGACGGAGATCGTGCGCGTGCGATAGAATCGCTGGCTGAACTTGCCGGTGTCGGGATCCACAAAGGTCCAGGGCGCCGTGTTGGTTTGCACCGGGATCCAATGCACCAGGTCAGTCGAGGCTTCCACCACACAGATGTCGCCGGTCGTACTCGCAATCTTCATGGTGAACCCGCCGGCCGTGCGGGCCATCGGGGTCAGGATGGCGGCCACCGCATGACCGCCGGGCGCAGCATTCGTGGTCCCGGTTTTGGCCGCCGCCGGGGGCATCACGGTGACGTTAAAACTCCGGGTGATGATATTGTTGCTTTTCGCGCCGTTATCGACGGTAACCCAGATGGTCGCCGTCCCGGTCGACTGACCCGGCCGGAAACTCAAGAGGCAGTTGGTCTCGGAGCCCATGTGCCAGATGGCGGGCCGGGGAACCACATGATGGTCGCTGGACCGGGCCAGCACTTGCAGCCGCGAGTGTCTGCCAGTTGTGCCAGGCTTGATGCCAGTCAGGATGATTCTTTGCTGTCCGGCTCCGGCGGTCACCACCACGTTGCTGATCGGATCCAACGTCGGCGCCGCGTTGGTGGAATTGTCACTCCCGGCGTTGAGCGTGACGTTGAAGGTCCGGTTGACGATATTGTTGCTGGCGCCGCCGTCGTTGACGGTGACGGTGATGGTAGCCGTGCCGACGGCGTCGCTGACCGGGATGAAGGTCAGGTTGCCGGTGGTGTTCGCGTTGGTGTAACCGACCGTCGGATGGGGAACCAGATTGGTGTCGCTGGAAGAGGCGGTGACGGTGAGCGTCTGATTTTCGCCGGCCGCGCCGGAGGTGATGCCGGACAAGTTCACGGTGATCAGCCCGGGATTTTCATTGGTGGTCAGGTCGCCGATCGCATTCAACGTCGGGACCTGGTTCACGGCGCTGACCATGACCATGAAAGTCCGGGTGACGATGTTGTTGCTCGTTCCACCGTCGTTGACCGTCACGGTGATGTTGGCCGAGCCGTTGGCGTTGGCCACCGGCTTGTATGTCAGTTTGCCGGTCGTGTTCGCGTTGGTGTAACCGACCGTCGGATTGGGGATCAAGCCCGGGTTGTCGGAAACGGCGGTGACAGCAAGCGTTTGACTTTCGTTGGCCGCGCCGGAAGTGATGCCGGACAGGTTCACGGTTTGCGACCCGGCGTTCTCATTGACGTTGAGGTTGCCGATCGCGTTCAACGTCGGTGGATTGTTCACGGCGCTGACCGTGACCAGGAAGGTCCGGGTGACGATGTTGTTGCTCATTCCGCCGTCGTTGACCTTCACGGTGATGGTGGCGGTGCCATTGGCGTTGGTCACCGGCGCGAAGCTCAGGGAGCCATTCGTGTTGGCCGAGACGTAATTGACCGTCGGATGGGGAACCAGATTGGTGTTGCTCGAAGTGGCGGTGACGGTGAGCGTCTGATCTTCGTTCGTGGCGCCGGAAGTGATGCCGGACAAATTGATAATTTGCGGACCGGCGTTTTCACTGATGCTGAGGTTGCCGATCGCATTCAACGTGGGCGTCTGGTTTCCGGTCACCACCCCCTGGGGAACCAGGTAGCTCACCTCGACGGAAAAGTCACTTTCCACACCGGCGTCACTGACCGTGGTCGCCGCAAAATAATAGGTGGCTCCGGGGACCAGGCCGGAAACGATGACACTGGTGGCGTTGCCGGCGGGAATTTCATTGGTATAGGTGCCGCTGGCTCCGCCATAATAGATATTGTACCCCGTCACGATCGGATCCGTGCTGAGGTTCCACGCCAGTGTGACACTCCCGTCGGCGAGGGCGGAAAGTTGTGTGATTGCAAACAGGGCGATGCAAATGAAAGAACCCAGACTCATGCGCCCTGAACGACCCGGTGCTGCTACTACTTTGTACATCTTGACGGTTCTCTACGCATAAGGCTTGCCAACGTGCCAACCCACAACCCGTGAATTTTTTGGAAACCGGTGGCACACTTTTGGACAAGGCGGGTTCCGCGAATATTTGCGGAAACCAACGCTTTCAGCCTGCGGGTTAAAGACCCGGAATTTTCTTCCCGGAGCATGCCTCAATTGACGGCAGTCCGGGTCTTCGGGCGAAAAGCCTTCAAGACAGAAGTTGTCTTGAAAACGAGCAGGATCTGCACAAACCGCGCGCACCCGGAAGGCATCAACCAGGTTAATTTTCCCGGGAACTTTTCCGGTCGCTCGCCCTCTCAATTTTAAGTTTTTTCACCTTCCCTATGGGTGAAAAAGCCGGGACGAGTTGTTGTTGCTCGTCGTTGGTTGGTATCAGGGCGGCGCGGAGAGCGCCGCCCTATTTGTTTATCCACCCGCCGCCGATCACCAGGTCGTCCTGGTAAAAAACGGCGGCCTGACCGGGCGTGATGGCGCGCTGCGGTTCATGCAATTTCACCGTGGCTCCGTCCGGCCCCAGCGGGGTCACCGTCGCCGCCGCACCCGGATGATTGTACCGGATCTTCGCCGTCACCTCGACCGGCCGGGCCAGATGGTCGAACGGAATCCAGTTGCAACGGTCCACAGTGAATTCATCGCGGTCGAGCGCTGAATCGTCGCCCACCACCACCCGGTTATGCTCCACGTCGAGGTCGATCACATAGACCGGCCGGGGCGTGGTGATGCCCAGGCCCTTGCGCTGGCCGATGGTATAAAACTCGATGCCGTCATGATGGCCGAGCACGTGCCCGTGGAGGTCCACGATTTCGCCGCGATGCTTTTGCGCCAGTTTCGCTTCCTGGAGAAATTTTCCGTAGTCCTTGTCCGGCACGAAACAGATCTCCATGCTCTCCTCCTTGTCGGCGGTCTTGAGCTGGCAATGTCGCGCCACTTCGCGGGTGTCGCTTTTGGTTTTTTCGCCGAGCGGAAACAGGGCGCGCGCCAACTGGTCCTGTCGCAACGAAAAAAGAAAATAGCTCTGGTCTTTTTTTCGATCGCATCCGCGCTTGAGCAGCACCCGGCCGTCTTGCCGTTCCAATCGCGCAAAATGGCCGGTGGCGATGAACTGCGCGCCAAGCTGGTCGGCCCGGTCAATCAGCCGGCCGAATTTTAAATTCTGGTTGCACATCACGCACGGGTTCGGCGTGCGGCCGGCTTTGTACTCGGCGGCGAAATAATTGATGACGTGTTTTTGAAACTCCGCCGCCTCGTCAATCAGGTAGTATGGGATGCCGAGCCGGTGGCAGACGGAACGCGCGTCGGTGACGGCCTGCGGACCGCAGCACTTGTCCTCGGCGCGGTTCACGCAATCCTGCGGCCAGAGCTTGAGGGTGATGCCGATGACGTCGTAGCCCTGCTCCAGCAACAGTGCCGCGGTGGCAGAGGAGTCCACTCCCCCACTCATGCCACAGACGACGCGCTGGCGCTTTTGCGAATTCACGGAGCGACATCATACCATGTGCTGGCGACGTGTAAAATGGTTTGCTCAATGTTACATTTCAATCGAGCTGTAGCTCCAGGACATCAACTTGCCGACCGGGCGTAAAATTCACGGGCCGTCGGCTGCTTCCGTGTGGTGCTACCGCAATGGTTGCCTTGTCGCCTTTCACTTCATAAATACCGACGATGAAACCGCTGGCGGGTTCGATTATAGTCACGTTCATTTGTTGCGGCTTGGTTTTTTCGTTTAATACAAATTTACCACGGAGCCAGTCATTCGGTTCGGCACCCCGATACTCGATTTGATCGCCGGAAATGTTCAGCGTGCAGGTCTGGCCCGGGTGCGCTGTGTTGGAACCCGTCCAATGGCCTTGAAGACCTTGCCTTGAAGATTCGCCGTAACCAACATCGGCAACCGGCATCGAGTTGCGAACCTGCCGCTGATGTTTAATCACCAAACCCGTCGTGCCCGCGGCCAGAATGACCGCCACGCCGGCCACTGCGGCGGTTTTCATTTTTGTCCAGGCCATAAGTTCCAATGCTCCTTTCATGAGGGTTAAGGTTGAAATAGAAGCCGTCGCGCCTTTCACGATCGCTACGGCCGTCACCGATTTTGCCAACGCCACAGGCGCAGCTTGAACGGAATTGGCGGACATCGCCCCGGCAAGAATGGCCGTCGTCGAACTCCCACCGCGTTTGGCGAAGTCCACCCGCAATTTTTCCACCGCGCGCAGGACACGCCGCTGCGCTGCCGTTTCGCTGACCCGCAATGCCGCCGCCACTTCGCGAAGGCTTTTGTTTTTAAAAAACCGCACCATCACGGCGTCGCGGTCTTTTTTTCCAAGCCGCGACACGGCTTCATCCAGCCAGGGCGCAATTTGACTCCAAGTCGAAGCCTCAGTGGCATCCGGAACGGTTGATTGCATATAAGCCTCCTGTTCACGAAATTGGCGGCGGCGTTCCCCGCGCCGGAAATTCAACGCCGTCAGCCGCGTCGTTTCGTGAAGCCAGCCTTCAAGAATGGTGTTCGGACGCAGGCCGACGGCTTTGCGGGCGAGGATAATGAAGACCGCTTGGGTGATCTCCTCCGCGTGGGCGGCGACCCCCACATGGCGGAACGCCACCGAATAGACCAGATTGATATGCCGCTGCACCAGCTCGGTAAAGGCTGCTTCCGAGCCTTGCCGGTCGTATTCCCGCAACAATTCCATGTCGCTCACATCGGGCATCTGATTGATTATTGCCGCTGGCCACGAAATCAGACATTTATTTTTTGTCGGCCCTTCGACATCTATGTCTCGCGCACGGCTGATCCGTGTCGAATCGGCCTTAACGCGGGAGTGGCGGAAATTCGGCTAAGGCGCCCGACCACCGGTTGGATCGTATTGGTCAAGCAGCGGCCGGATGCGGGAGGCCCACAGCGCATAACCATTCGCGTTCAGATGCAGGCCACCTCTCACAAACAGTTCGGATCGCAGCTGGCCGTCCGGGTCCAGCATCGGCGTGAACACATCAACAAAAAACAAGTGATCGTTCCGTCCGGCATATTCCTGGACCAAATGGTTGGCAGCTTTGACTTGGTTTAAGAACGCCCGGCGCGCCGGGCAGGGTTTGATGGCGATGAAGCCGATGCGGGTTTGCGGCAGCGCCTGGCGGACTTTTTGCGCGAAGGCATTGAAATCCGAAAGCACGCGTTCCGGTGATTTGCCGTTGGCGATATCGTTGTCCCCGGCGTAAACCATTATTATCCGAGGCCGGTAAGGCAGGACGATCCTGTCGGCAAAGATCACAGAGTCCGACAGTTCGGAGCCGCCAAAACCACGTTGGATGATTTTGTGCCCGGGAAAGTCCTGCGGCAGGTCCGGCCACAAGCGGATGCTCGAGCTGCCGATAAAAAGGACCGCCGATTGGGGCGGCGGATTGGTCCGGTCCATGGCTTCGAATGTCGCAATGGCGGATTCCCACTGGTTGGTCGGCGGACCCGGTTCCGCTGCGCCGAGAGGGAGCAATGGCCCGAACCCAGCGGCCAGCCAGATGGCTGCCGCGGCCAGAACCGGTGAAAGGAAACGTCGTTGGTGCATGGTTGTGAACCGGAACATGGGCTTTGGTTTGTATCTATCGCCGGACCGTCGTCAAGCTTTTCAGCTTCACCCAATCGGGATCGGGGCTGGCCGCGTTGGCCCACTCGGAAGCGGGCGCGAGCCAGCGGACGGTCTCTGCATGGCCGTCGTTGAAATTGATGGCAAACACCGTGCCATGCCGCGTGGCGGGAAGATCGAGAACCGGTTGATTGCTTGGGATGGGGTTGATGTCGCCCATGCTCACGGCAAACATCGCGTCATTGATGGTGATTTCATCCTCGTCGATCAGGTCCCAGATTTGGGCCGGGGTCGTAATTTGATTTTGTTTTCTGAAGAACTGAAAAGTCAGCTGTTCATCCTCCTCCGGTGAAAGAAAGGTGGTATCTCCGGTGGGATCCCCAAAGGAACGGCCGTTCATCCATGAATTCATGGAATAACTGCGAACCACCGGCAATCCGCCGACGCTGCGGTGATCAATCGGGCACCGGTAAACCGCCGGGTTTTGGATAAAAGGCCAGATTTTTCCCTGTTGGAGCGCATATATATTGGTGGGGCTGTAATCCGGGACCGGACCGTAGGCTACGGGCTGGGATTGGGTAAGGGACACCCAACCCGGGCACCAGCTGAACGGATTCACCGGCTCATCGCCGGTCCCGATCGGGAAACTTGAAACCAGGGCGCCGTTGCCATCATCCGCATACAGCCGGCAACCCAGGTGCAATTGCCGGAGGTTGTTCAAGCATGCGACGTTGACGGCCTTCATCTTCGCGCGGGAAACCGCCGGCAGGAGCAAGGCCGCCAGGATCCCGATGATGGCCATCACCACCAGCAGCTCCAGAAGGGTGAACCCCCGCCCCGATTCCCTGAGCTGGCGGTGCGCGCCCTTGCCAGACTGGCTGGCAAACCGCGGTCGTGAAGTTGAAGCTGCAAAGGGCATGACTTATTCCACGGTCAATCCGACCAGGAACGGGCAGGTGACGGTTTCGCTCGAGACAAAATCCACGCTGGCAAGCTTAACGTCCGGTTGCGGGTTGTCGAAGGTCGTTTTGTACAGGATGAGCGAGAGTTCCGGCTGCCATTTCCGGATGTACGGGTTGCTGCCGGTCCAGGCCCGTTCCGTGCCGGGCGCCAGGTGCAGGAAACTTTCGGGCAACCCCGACTTGAATAACGGGTGCCACCAGTCGAACGAGTTCTCCCCCGCCACCAGGTCGAGCTCACGGGTGCTGCCGTCCACATAGTGCAGGACCAGTTTGGACACCACCGTGCCGAAATTCGTATACACGAGGTAGTAGTCGCCATGCAGCAGATGGAGTTTGGCACAGGTCCGGTCGATGCGAATATCGCCGACCTGCACGGGATAGTTTTTATGATAGTGTCTTTTGAGCCAACCGCCGGTGAGCTGGATCGAGCCGGCGACATCAAACGGAACACCGGCGTAGATATGCTTTCCGGCCGGCAGCTCGGTCAGATTGTCGTCGTTGTCGCCTTTCCAGCCCGCCGGCCCATCGGTCAACCGGGCGTTGATATAGGGCCGGAGGTTGATGGTGGTGGCATTGATGGTTTCATCGATCTCCTGGCGGCTCTGAATCCTTTCGGCCTCCTGCTTCCGTTCCTCCGGCCATACGCGCAATCGCAAATCGGCCAGCCGGTTTTCCACCCGTGCGCGTTCGACTTTTTTGACGACCACGGTGGTGGTGCCACCGACCACCAGCAATGAGGCACCCACGACCACCGCCGTTTTTATTTTTGTCCAGGCCATAAGTTTCAATGCTCCTTGGATGAGGGTTAAGGTAGAGCCGCTGGCCGCCGCGCCCTGGGCGAGCGCCACCGCGGTCACGGATTTGGCCAGCACCGCCGGCGCCACTTGAACGGAATGGACGGAGATGGCGCCCGCGATGATGACCGTCGTTGAATCGACCCCGCGCTTGAGGAAAAATTTCCGCAGGGTTTCCAATGCGCGGCTGACCCGTTTCTCCGCCGCGTCCTCGCTCGCGCCCAGGGCCAGCCCGACCTCGCGCAAATTCCTGCCCTCATAGTACCGGAGCACGATGGCCTGCCGGTCCTTTTCGCGCAGGTCGGCGACGGCGACGTCCAGCCAGGGGGCAATTTTGGGCCAGAGCTCGCTTCCGGATTCGTCCAAGATGGATTGCATATGCGCTTCCTCTTCCCGGCGATGACGACGGGTCTCGCTGCGGAGGAAATTATTTGCCGTCAACCGTGTGGCCTGGAACAACCAGCTCGACAGTGCCCGGTCATGACGCAATTGCGCCGCCTTTTTGGCCAGAATGGCAAACACCGCCTGCGTGATTTCCTCGGCGTTATGCGGATTGCCGACGTGCCGCAGCGCGACGGAATAAACCAGGTTCACATGCCGCGTCACCAATGCGGCGAACGCTTCCTCGGAATGATCTTCCGCATATTGCCGCAACAAGGCGCTGTCATCGGTTGGCTGCATTCCGTGATAAGTGTGCGCCAGCCGGTAAAAACCGACAATTTATTTACCCGTTCGCGCCGTCGCGGCTGCTCCACCCCATTCATTGAGGCAGGGTCGCGGCATTTCTCAGTTTTTCCAGATCCTCGGCGTCGCTGATGAACCGGAAAACTTCCGCATGCCCATCGGCAAAGCCCAATGGGTATCCGGTCTTGTGCCGGCGCGCCGGCAGGTCTTCAAATCCTTCCCCGGGTTTCAGGATCGTCACAAACATGGCGTCATTGATGGTGCTCTGGTCCTCATCGATGAAAACGAACAGTTGGGACGGCGAGGTGATGCCCGATTCCGTTTCAAAAAAGCGGTGCTTGGCATCCAGACCGGCCGCTTGATCCAAACTGGCATAAGGGACTCCATTCATCCAGTTGTTCATCGAATAACTGCGCACATACGGCACGCCGTTTTCCGAGCGCGCATCCGTCGGGCAGCGATAAATCGGTCCGGCTTTGGCGCAGGAAAAAAGAGCGCCCCGGGTCAGGGTGTTCTGGTTCGTGGCATCCAAAACGCCGGCGTCAACCACGCCGAAGGGATCGGGCCAATTGGTGAGACAGGATACGCCGAGCACCCAGGCATCGGGATTGCCGGTGCCGCGCGTGTAGAAGGGCACGCAGGAAGGAATTTTCCCGCCGTTGTCCCCATTGTAAATCGTCCAGGCCGTGGCCAGTTGTTTGAGATTGTTCAGGCAGGGGGTTTTCTGCGCGTTCGCTCGGGCGACGGAAAGCACCGGCAACAACAAGGCGGCGAGGATCGCGATGATGGCGATGACCACCAGCAGTTCAATCAAGGTGAACGCGACGGCTGAATGACAACGGTCATTTTTCAGTTTCTTAAGCGGCTGCAGCATACTGACAATGCGACGCGTAAAGCTCAAGGCTGTGGCTCCGGCTGGCTGCCATCATCCCAACTGGCATCATAGGCGCGGGTCTGGGCGCATCTCCATGCACCGTTAACCCTGACCATCTCGACAATCTTGGTCTCCGGCGAAGCCGGGCCATCCCGGAAGGGAAACTGGTATTTCAACTCCACCCGGTCAATGGCCAGGTCTTTCCGGGCCAATATCTGAAGCCCCTTGAAGGAAGCAAACTCCGCTTGTGATCTGGCGCGGAAGGTTGCCTTGTCGCCCATCCAGGCTTTGGCTGTGGGCACCGCCGGCGGCTCGGTCGCGGCGATGACCGCATCATAGTCGCCCTTGGCCCGCGCCCAATAACGTGATTCCCAGGCAGCTTCTGGCGTGGTATTGCCTGCGTCAACCAATTCCGCGCGGCCGACCAGCTGCCCTTTGATACTTTCCGTGGCCGGTGTCGTGCGCGGACCGGAACCGGAGCCTCGGATTTCCTTGATAACGACGTGCGTCGTTCCCGCGGCCAGCACTATCGCTACGACGGCCACAATGGCTGTTTTTGCTTTGGTCCAGGCCATAATTTTCAATGCTCCTTTGATGAGGGTTAAGGTCGAACCGTTGGCCGCCACGCCTTTGACAATCGCGCTGGCCGTCACGACCTTTGCCAGCGTCAAGGGTGCGGCTTGAACGGAATTGGCAGAAATCGCTCCGGCAATAATTGCGGTGGTTGAACTCACGCCGCGTTTCGTGAAAAATTTCCGCAGCTTTTCCAGCGCGCGGTTCACCCGTTTGCGCGCCGTTTCCTCGTTCATCCGCAGGGCCGCGCCAATTTCCGCCGAACTCTTGTTCTCAAAAAAGCGCAGCACCACGGCATCGCGATCAGTTTGGCAAAGCCGGCCCATCGCCTCGTCCAGCAACGGGGCAATTCCCTGCCAGGCGCGGTCGTTGGGCTCATTCAGGGCGGATTGCATATAAACCTCCTGTTCCCGGTGTTGCCGGCGGATTTCACGTTTCATGAGATTGGCCGAAGTCAGTCTCGCCACCTGATACAGCCAGCCGGACAGCACGACCCGCGGCGATAATTTTTCCGCCTTGCGCGCCAGGATGATGAAGACCGCCTGCGTGATTTCCTCGGCTTGATGCGTGTTGCCGGTAAATCGGAAGGCCGTCGAATAAACCAGATTCACATATCGCGCCACGAGTGCGGCAAAGGCCGCATCCGATTCCGTGCGGGAAAATTCGGCGAGCAATTGATGGTCATTATGGTCGGACACCTACTCCATGATGTCCATAAACCGCCAAACGGGACAAAGTATTTTCAGCGCCTGCCACAGACGACGCGCCGACGCTTTTGCGAATTCACAGACGGACACTATACAATGCTCGGGCGGCGTGTAAAATGGCATGCATGGCTTAATGAAAAAAAATAACCACCGGATCAAATCTCCTTGATCCGGCGGGAACGCGCCAACGAACAATCAATTTGTTTTCTTCGCCGCTGCCTGTGCGCTAGGCGATTCCTCCATTGCTACCGGAGGAGCATTGGTGACAAATATCCATTTGACGGCAGCGGGCGTGGAATCCGGCAAGATCAACAATGTCTTCAGGAGCAAAACGAATGCCCCCAGTGCCATCACGTTTATCGTCAGCGAGGCGATAAAGAAGGTTCTGGTTTTCATAACCATCACATTTTAGATGGGGATTGGCATGGACTATTACATTCCAATCCACTTTCAATGCTTCACTTGTTCGACCACGAGCATTTCCGTCGATTCATGGCTCGGCACAAGTTCGAGGCCAAGCTGAACCGGCATAGCTTGCATGATCGCGTCACTCTCCGAGCCGCCATTCCCGGTTGTTACCGTCAGCGAAACGTCAAAATTTCCCGTCAGGCCTGTCCGATCAATTATCGGCTTGTCGAAGTAACCTTGCAGATTCTTGATCAGACTGGAGATCGGCTGATTTTGCGAACCGACCTGTCTTGACCGCTGGCCCGTTCCCGCCGACGAACTGCTGCTTGAGGCAAACCCTCCGCCGCCTCTGTTCTGCCCCCGACTAGGCTTCAATCCGGGTGCGCCAACTCGCTTCAACGTCAGCACCAGCACGTCGGCCTGCCGGGTTTCGCGGTGGGCAACGTAGCCGAACTGCCGCTGGATTTCTTTCTGCAATTTTTCCTTGGAAGCGTCCGCCGTCGTCATGAGCAAATCAAAGCTGCCCGCCACTTTGTCCGGCGAAGGCACAATCTGATTCACATCCACCTCATACGCCATACCTATCAGCGCATCGAACGAAACGGCGCGGCCCAGCATTTTGTTGCCTGCCTTTGCCATTCCTCCACCAAATCCTCCAACCGGGCTCACAAAATGAGTCGGTCGAAGGACGAACGCAGCTGGAAGCGCGTTCAAAGCCCGCGTGTCCATCTGAGCCCAGGCCGAATCATCAATCGTGGAAGCGGCGTCGCTTGATTGTGCGACGACTTTGCTGGCCACGATGGTAGTTCCGGCTGCCAGGATGACTGCCACGCCAATCGCGGCAGCGGTTTTCAGTTTTAGCATGGTCATTATTTTCATGGTTCCTTTCACAAGGGTTAGAGTTGTTGCCGTAGCCATTGACCCTTTCACAATTGCGATGGCAGTCACACATTTTGCCAACGCCACGGGCGCGGCTTGAACGGAGTTGGCGGAAATTGTTCCGGCGATGATGGCCGTGGTCGAGGAAATGCCGCGCCGGGAAAAAAAGCGGTGCAGCTTTTCCAGCGCGCGGCTTACCCGCATCTTCACCGCGTCCTCGCTCGCGCCCAGCGCCGCGCCCACTTCCTTGAAATTCCGGCCTTCAATAAATCGCAGCACGATGGCGTCGTGATCTTTCTGCCCCAGGCGTTCCAACGCCGTGTCGAGCAACGGAGCGATTTGCAGCCAGGTTTCGTCCGCCTCCGTTTTGCTTCGGCCCGAAAGGTCGGATTGCGGTGGGTCGAGTTGCGATTGCATGTAGGCCTCCTGTTCGCGGCGTTGCCGGCGCCGTTGGATGGTCAGGGCGTTAGCACTTGCGTAGCGCGCCGTGCGGCAAAGCCAACCGGGCAGAATCGTCTTCGGGCCGAGCGATGACGCCTTGCGCGCCAGGATAATGAACACCACCTGCGTGATTTCCTCGGCCAGGTGCGGGTCGCCCACCTGCCGCCAGGCCACGGAATAGACCAGGTTGACGTGGCGGGAGACGAGCGCGGCAAACGCCGCCTCGGAATTATCCCGGGCATATTCCCGCAACAGGGTCACGTCGTTATTCGGCATTTCACCCATATATTTACGCCGCCGGGAAAAGGTAACAGGTTTTTTTGCGGCCGCCGATGGCCCCCGGGCCAGGACCGAACCGGGGGAAAAGCAGGAAATCCGGCTCGGCTCATAACAATTACCCTATGGATACGGTTTTCTTAATACCCCGACCTGCCAATATACAATAGGGGCATTTAGTGTAATATGGGGTTGAGGGTGTTATTTTAAAAACATTTATTGCACCGCGATGGGATTTGAGTAAAAAATAAGCGAACGCAGGCTTATCTGCCTGGCGACGAAGAGCAACACAATGCCGAAAGCTAATGACCATGGTCAGGCGCCAATGGGTGCGCCGCCGAAACAGGGGCTTTACGATCCGCAGTTTGAACATGATTCCTGCGGCATAGGCTTCGTTGTCAACCTGAAGGGCCGGAAGTCCCATCAACTGGTGGCGGATGGATTGCAGATTCTCATGAATCTCGATCATCGCGGCGCCGTCGGCTGCGAGCCCAACACCGGCGACGGCGCCGGCATCCTCATCCAGACGCCGCATGAATTCCTCGTCCGGGCAACCGCGAAGCTCGGCTTCAAGCTGCCGGCTGCCGGCGAATACGGCGCGGGCATGTTGTTCCTGCCGCGGAACCCCCTGGAACGCAACGAGGTCAAGACCGCGTTCGCCAAGATCGTTTCCGCCGAGGGCCAGACCCTGCTCGGCTGGCGCGATGTGCCCACGGACAATGCTTCGCTCGGCAAGACGGCGATTGCCGCCGAACCGCACATGGCGCAGGTGTTCATCGGGCGCAACCCGGTGTTGAAGGATGAAGCGGCGTTCGAGCGCAAACTGTACGTCATCCGCAAGCAGGCGGAGCAGAAAATCCGTTACAGCAGCAAGATCGACGGCGGCAAATGGTTTTACGTTTCCAGCCTCTCGGTGCGGACGATGATTTACAAGGGCATGCTCATGCCTGAACAAGTGGCGAAGTATTATCCGGACCTGCGCGATGAGAGCATGGTCACCGCGCTGGCCCTGGTGCATTCCCGCTTTTCCACGAACACGTTTCCGAGCTGGGACCGCGCGCATCCCAACCGTTTCATCGCGCACAACGGCGAAATCAACACCCTGCGCGGCAACGTGAACTGGATGAAGGCGGCGCAGGCGAATTTCAAATCGGCGCTGTTCGGCAAGGACATCAAAAAAGTCATCCCCGTCATCAACGAAGACGGCAGCGACTCGGCCCAGTTCGACAATTGCCTCGAACTGCTCGTCATGGCCGGCCGCGACCTGCCGCACGCAATGATGATGATGATTCCCGAACCGTGGGAAAACCACGAGAGCATGGACGTGGAACGCGCCGCGTTTTACGAATATAATTCCTGCCTCATCGAACCGTGGGACGGCCCGGCCTCGATGGCGTTCACCGACGGCATCCGCATCGGCGCCTGCCTCGACCGCAACGGGCTGCGCCCGTCGCGTTATTACGTCACGAAGGACGACGTGGTGATCATGGCGTCGGAAGCCGGCGTGCTGCCAGTGGCGCCGGAGCGCGTTGCCAGCAAGGGGCGGCTGCAGCCGGGCCGCATGTTTCTGATTGATACTGAACAGGGCCGGATCATTGCCGACGAGGAACTCAAAAAGAAATACACCTCCGCTCATCCGTATCGCGAGTGGCTCGACAAGCATCACGTCCTGCTCGAAAAGTTGCCCGAACCGCCCCGGGGCACCGAACCGGAGCATCGCAAAATCCTGCAACGCCAGCAGGCGTTCGGTTATTCGTTCGAGGACCTGCGTTTCATCGTCGGCCCGATGGCGAACGACGGCGTCCAGCCGCTCGGCTCCATGGGCACGGACACCCCGCTGGCAGTGCTCTCGAACCAGCCGCAGTTGCTTTACAATTATTTCAAGCAGTTGTTCGCCCAGGTGACGAATCCGCCGATCGACCCGATCCGCGAGGAAATCGTTACGGCCACCCATACGATGGTCGGTTCGCGCGGCGGCCTGCTCAATCCGAAACCCGACAGCTGCTCGCTCATCCGGCTGGAACAACCCATCCTCACCAACGAGGAACTGGAAAAGCTCCGGCAGGTCAACCGGCCCGGCTTTCGGGCCGCGACCCTGCCGATCCTGTTCAAGGCCGCCGATGGTGAAAAAGGCATGGAACAGGCGCTGGAAGAATTGTTCGCCACCGCCGATCAAGCCGTCGAGGACGGCGCGAACATTTTGATTTTGTCCGACCGCGGCGTTTCGCCGGAGCTGGCGCCCATCCCCGCCCTGCTCGCCACCGCGGGCTTGCATCATCATCTCATCCGCAGCGGCATGCGCGGACGCACCGGTCTCGTGCTGGAATCCGGCGAGCCGCGCGAGGTGCATCATTTCGCCCTGCTCATCGGTTACGGCTGCAGCGCCATCAATCCGTATCTCGCCTATGATACGATCGACGACCTGATCCAGGAAGGCCTGCTGCTCAAGACCGACCACAAGACCGCCATCAAGAAATACATCAAGGCCGCCATCAAGGGCGTGGTGAAAACGATGGCCAAGATGGGCATCTCGACCGTGCAAAGTTATCGCGGCGCCCAGATCTTTGAAGCCGTCGGCCTCAACAGCGAGGTCGTGGACAAATATTTCACCTGGACGCCGTCGCGCATCGAGGGCGTTGGCCTCAAGCACATCGTCGAGGAGGCGCTCGCCCGCCATCACCGCGCCTTCCCGCGCGAGTCCGTCAATGCCGAACTTGAGGCCGGCGGCCAGTATCAATGGCGCGACAGCGGCGAATATCACCTGTTCAACCCGCAGACCATCCACAAACTGCAGACCGCCTGCCGGCTCGGCAGCGAAAAGATTTACCGCGAATACGCCGAACTGGTGAACAACCAGGCGAAACACCTCTGCACCTTGCGCGGATTGCTGGATTTCAATTTTGCCGAAACCGCGATTCCGCTGGCGGAGGTTGAATCCGTCGAAAGCCTCGTGAAACGCTTCAAGACCGGCGCGATGAGCTACGGCTCCATTTCCAAGGAAGCGCACGAAACCCTCGCCATTGCGATGAATCGGCTCGGGGGAAAATCCAATACCGGCGAAGGCGGCGAAGACCCGGCGCGCTACGTCCTGGAACCCAATGGCGACTCGAAAAATTCCGCCATCAAGCAGGTCGCCAGCGGACGTTTCGGCGTGACGAGCCATTACCTCGTCAATGCGAAGGAATTGCAGATCAAGATGGCCCAGGGCGCGAAACCGGGCGAAGGCGGCGAACTGCCGGGCAAGAAGGTCTATCCGCCCATCGCCAAGACCCGCGGCACCACCGCCGGCGTCGGACTGATTTCCCCGCCCCCGCACCATGACATTTATTCCATCGAAGACCTGGCGGAATTGATCCACGACCTGAAGAATTCCAACCGCGACGCGCGCATCAGCGTCAAGCTCGTCGCCGAAGTCGGCGTCGGCACGGTCGCGGCGGGCGTCGCCAAGGCGCACGCTGACGTCGTTTTGATTTCCGGCCACGACGGTGGCACCGGCGCATCGCCGCTGTCGTCCATCAAGCACGCGGGCGGGCCGTGGGAACTCGGCCTGGCTGAAACGCACCAGACGCTCGTGTTGAACAACCTCCGCAGCCGCATTTATGTCGAAGCCGACGGCCAGATGAAGACCGGCCGCGACGTGGCGGTGGCCGCACTGCTCGGCGCGGAAGAATTTGGTTTTGCCACCGCGCCGCTCGTCGTGATGGGTTGCATCATGATGCGCGTCTGCCATCTGAACACCTGCCCCGTGGGCGTGGCCACGCAAAATCCGGAATTGCGCGCCCGGTTCACCGGCAATCCCGATCACGTCGTCAATTTCATGCGCTTCATCGCCGGCGAACTGCGCGAGATCATGGCCAAACTGGGTTTCCGCAAACTCGAGGACATGGTCGGGCGCACCGACAAGCTGGTGCCCTGGCAGGCCATCGATCATTGGAAGGCGAAAGGCCTCGACCTCACGCCGATCTTGTACCAGCCCGAAGCCGGTCCGGAAGTCGGGCGTTTTTGCCAGCACGACCAGGACCATGGCCTCGACAAATCACTCGACGTCACGAAGCTCCTGGCCATCTGCCAGCCGGCGATCGAACGCGGCGAACGGGTCCATGCCGATCTGCCTATCCGCAACGTCAACCGTGTCGTCGGCACCATCACCGGCAGTGAGGTAACCCGGAAACACGGCCCCAACGGCCTGCCCGACGACACCATCCATCTCAAATTCACCGGCAGCGCGGGCCAGAGCCTCGGTGCGTTCATGCCCAAAGGCATGACGATTGAGCTGGAAGGCGACGCCAATGATTATTTTGGCAAGGGCCTCAGCGGCGGGCGCATCATTGTTTATCCGCCCAAGGGTTCCACCTTTGTGCCGGAGGAGAACATCATCATCGGCAACGTGGCGCTTTACGGTGCGACCGGCGGCGAGATTTTTGTGCGCGGCGTGGCCGGCGAACGTTTCGCCGTCCGCAACTCCGGCGTGAACGCGGTCGTGGAAGGCGTGGGCGATCACGGCTGCGAATACATGACCGGCGGCCAGGTCGTGGTGCTCGGCAAATCGGGCCGGAATTTTGCCGCCGGCATGAGCGGCGGCATCGCCTATGTGCTCGATGAAGCCGGGGATTTTGCCACGCGTTGCAATATGGAACTGGTCGGCCTCGAAAAACTCGCCGACACCGACGAGATCGAGGCGGTCTGGAAGTTGATCCAGCGCCACCAGACGTTCACGCGGAGCGAGCGCGCCGCAACCATTCTCGGGGACTGGAAGAATTTCATCCCGAAATTTGTGAAGGTGATGCCGCAGGATTACAAACGCGTGTTGCAGTCGCTCAAAAAAGTGCAGTCGCAGGGGTTGACCGGCGACGAAGCCATCATGGCGGCGTTCGAGGAAAACGTGAAGGGCGGCCATTGATTTTATCCGCAGATTGCGCAGATGAACGCAGATTTAAGAAAACCAATCAGAGACCCCGAAACCTATGCCGTTATCGGTGCAGCGATGGAAGTTCATCGACTATTGGGCCACGGTTTTCTTGAAGCGGTTTATCAGGAAGCTCTGGCATTGGAACTGACGGCAAGGATGATTCCGTTTGAACGCGAAGTTGAGATACCAATTTTTTTTAAAGATCAGCGTCTGAGGTGTTCGTATCGTGCTGACTTTATTTGTTACGAGCGAGTCGTTGTTGAATTGAAGGCCATCAGCCAATTGTCCGGGGCGGATGAAGCGCAGACCATCAACGAACTTAAGGCAACTGGTTTAAATCGCGCCCTGCTGATCAACTTCGGCATGCCGGGTTTGGAATATAAACGGCTTGTGTTTAATCTGCGCGAATCTGCGAAATCTGCGGAAGAAATAAAAAACCTTAACCTGATAGGAGTCTAACTTGGGAAAGCCAACCGGATTTTTAGAGTTCCAACGCGAATTGCCCACGGACCGTGTGCCGCTCGAACGCGTCGCCGACTGGAAGGAATTTCACCACCACCTGCCCGAAGCCGACCTGAAAAAACAGGGCGCGCGCTGCATGGACTGCGGCATTCCCTTCTGCCACACCGGCCAGCTCGTCAGCGGCATGGCCAGCGGCTGCCCGATCCACAACCTGATCCCGGAGTGGAACGATCTCATCTATCGCGGCCTGTGGCATGAGGCGCTCGACCGGCTGCACAAGACGAACAATTTTCCCGAATTCACCGGCCGCGTCTGCCCCGCCCCCTGCGAAGGCTCCTGCGTGCTCGGCATCAACGCCCCGCCCGTCACCATCAAAAATATCGAGTGCAGCATCATCGACCACGGCTGGGAAAACGGCTGGGTCAAACCTGAGCCGCCGAAAAAACGGACCGGCAAAAAGGTCGCCGTCATCGGTTCCGGCCCGGCCGGCCTGTGCGCCGCGGCCCAGTTGAACAAGGCCGGCCACCTCGTCACGGTTTTCGAGCGCGCGGACCGTCCCGGCGGCCTGCTCATGTACGGCATCCCGAACATGAAGCTCGACAAGGAACAGGTCGTCCTGCGCCGCATCCAGCAGCTGGAGGCCGAAGGCATCAAGTTTTTGTGCAACACCGAGGTCGGGAAAAATTATCCCGCGGAAAAATTGTTGCAGGAATTTGACGCCACGATCCTGGCGACCGGCGCCACCAAACCGCGCGACCTGGCGGTCGAGGGCCGGGACCTCAAGGGCGTCCACTTCGCGATGGATTTTCTGACCGCCAACACCCGCAGCCTGCTCGACAAGCATAAGAACGGGAATTACATCTCCGCCGAAGGCAAGGACGTCGTCGTCATCGGCGGCGGCGACACCGGCACGGACTGCGTGGGCACATCCATGCGGCACGGTTGCCGAAGCCTGGTGCAAATCGAGATTTTGCCGAAACCGCCGCTGGAACGCGCCCGGGACAATCCGTGGCCCGAATGGCCCAAGGTTTACCTGATGGATTACGGCCAGCAGGAGGCCGCCGCGAAATTCGGGGCCGACCCGCGCATTTACCTCACCACCGTCAAGAAAATCACGGGCGACGGCCACGGCCAGGTGAAGGAAGTCCTGACCGTTCAGATCCAGTGGGAACGGAACGACAAGGGCCAGTTTGTGCCCAAGGAAGTTCCCGGCTCGGAAAAGGTCCTGCCCACGCAATTGGTCCTGCTGGCGATGGGTTTCCTGGGACCGGAACAGCCCCTGCTCGACGTGCTCAAGCTCGACCGCGACCCGCGCACGAACGTGAAAGCCGAGTTCGAAAAATACGGCACCAATATCAAGGGCGTGTTTGCCGCCGGCGACTGCCGTCGCGGCCAGAGCCTGGTGGTGTGGGCGTTCAACGAAGGCCGCGGCGCCGCGCGCGAATGCGACCGCTACCTGATGGGTTCCACGGATTTGCCGTAGGGAAATCCGCTCAAGCGACCAGTTTGTAGCCGACGCCGTGGATGGTCAGCAGATGCTTCGGCTCGCTACCGTGGTCGCCGAGTTTCTTGCGCAGCTGCACGATCACCTGGTCCAGCGTGCGCGTCGTGCCGTAATAATTGTAGCCCCAGACTTCGTTCAACAGTTTGTCCCGCGACAACACCTCGCCGGCGCGGGCGTGAAAGACCTGCAACAGCTTCAACTCCTTGGCGGTAAGTTCAACGACCGTCTTGCCGCGTTTGACCTGAAAGGTCTTCGGATCAATCGTCGCCGAACCAATCTGGAAGACATCCTCGGACGCGGCCGGGTCGCCGGTTTTACCCGTCCGGCGCAGCAATGCCTGGATGCGCGCCAGCAGTTCACGCACGCCGAATGGCTTGGTCACGTAATCGTCCGCGCCCAGATCGAGGCCGATGACCTTGTCAAGCTCCTGGCCCTTGGCGGTGAGCATGAGGATGGGCACGGTGACTTTTTTGGCGCGCAGTTGTTTGCAGATGTCGTAGCCGCTCAGGCCCGGTAACATCACATCCAGCACCACCAGCGCCGGCTGGTATCGGGCCACGGCCCCGACCGCCTGGTCGCCGCGATTGCACGAGGCCACATCGTAACCCTCGCTCTTCAGCACCTCCTCCAGCCCCAGCAGGATGTGTGCGTCGTCTTCAACAATTAAAATTTTGGTTTTCATGAATTCAACCACGGATGGACATGAATTAAAGGTAGGGCGGGCAGTCCCCTGCCCGCCGAATGTGCCAATGCGAAAGGCGGCGCGCACGGAGTGACGCGCCCTACCTTAAACCTGTCAAAATTCGTGTTCATCCGGGTTCATCCGTGGTTTCAAACGGTTTGATCGGCAAACGCAAAATGAAACAGCTGCCGCCGCCGGCGCGCGGTTCATAAACGACATCGCCGCCGTGCGCCCGGGCAATCTGCCGGGCAATGGTCAGCCCCAGGCCCGAGCCCTGAATGCCACTGCTCAACGAATCATGCGCCCGGTAGAATTTTTCGAAGATCTTTTCCCCGCTGCCGCGCGGCACCCCCAGACCGCGATCGAGCACCTTCACCTCTGCGTGCGGCAAGGGCGATTCGCGGCGCTCCAATTCCAGCGCAATTTCCTTCCGGTCGCTGGAGTATTTTTCAGCATTCGACAGCAGGTTGACGATGATTTGCGACAGAGCATCGGCGTCGCCGCGCACGGAAATCGCCGCGTCCGGCAACACGCAATCGAACTTGAATCCGCCGGCCTCCAGGTGCGGGCGGAACGTCTGCGCGGCGCTCCGGACGACGTCGACCAGGTCGCAGGGCTGAAAATTGTATTTCTTTTCGCCGCGTTCCAGACGGGAAAAATCCAGCACGTTGTTGATGAGCCGGGTGAGCCGCCCGGCTTCGGCCGTGATGATGTCCAGATAGGAACGTTGTTTGGCCGGGTCGGTCACCCGCCCCTCGGCGAGCAATTCGGCAAACATGCGAATGGACGTCAGCGGGGTTTTGAGTTCGTGTGACACGTTGCCGACGAAATCGGTTTTCTGGCGCGCCAGTTTGAGTTCGGAATTCAGGCTGCTGACAATGAGCCAGCTGCCCACGCCGATGGCCAGCACCAGCACCGCCACCAGCAATCCCAGCGTGAGTTTGGCGATGTGCGCCGCCCGGGTGAGTTGCGCGGGATTAACCAGATACGCTGCAACTTCCCAATGCGGCAGCGCCTCGCCAATTTCGGTGGCCACAAACGGGCGCTTCCAGTTGGCCGAGAAGCCGGCCCGCGAAAGCGTCACCGGTTTGGCGTTATCATCGAGAACCGCGATGCAGATTTCATCGCGGATGCCCGGGTCAGCTGACACCAGGCTGCGCAAGCCGTCCACGACCCGGTCGAGGTTCAATTGGGCGCCGAAAATCAAATCCGGTTCGGACCTGAGCCGGTGCCAGAACATGAGCCGGAGCTTGTTCTGGAGGAACCGCGCGAGC
>CAYPSF010000071.1:0-22365 GCA_964413165.1 uncultured Bifidobacteriaceae bacterium | reverse complement strand
TCGTACACGCCCCGCGATTTCATGCCCACAAACCGGTTCTCCACCATGTCCACCCGTCCTACCCCATGCTTGCCGCCAATCTTGTTCAGCGTTTTCATCACGCCGAGCGGAGACATTCTTTTGCCATTCACGGCCACGCAATTGCCTTTCACGAAATTGAGCACGACGAATTCCGGCTTGTTCGGCGCGTCTTCGGGGAAAACGGACAGCGTGGTAAATGAGCCGCGATATTTCTTGTCGCTGGCGTCCATCCACGGGTCTTCCAGGATGCCTGCCTCGTAGGAGATGTGCAGCAGGTTCCGGTCGCTCGAGAATGGTTTCTTGGCGCTGGCCTGGACGGGGATTTTCCGCCGCTCGCAGTACTCAATCATTTCGGCCCGGCCGGGAAATTCATCCCGATACCGCTTATCCCGCCACGGGGCGACGACCTGCAGGTCGGGCGCCAGTGCGGCGGCGGTAAGCTCGAACCGCACCTGGTCGTTGCCCTTGCCGGTGGCGCCGTGAGCGATGGCGTCGGCCTTTTCCTTCTTGGCGATTTCCACCATGCGTTTGGCGATGAGCGGCCGGGCGATGCTGGTGCCGAGGAAATACTGGCCCTCGTAAATCGCGCCGGCATGGATGATGGGATAGATGAAGTCGCGCGCGAATTCCTCCTGCAAATCGTCGATGTAGATTTTGGAGGCGCCGGTGCGTTTGGCCTTGGCTTCGAGGCCGGTGAGTTCGTCCTCCTGGCCGATGTTGGCGCAGAAGGCGATCATCTCGGCGTTGTATTCCTCCTTGATCCACGAAAGCAGCACCGACGTGTCGAGGCCGCCCGAATAAGCTAGAACAATTTTCATGTCCGCGCATTAAACCGTCAAAACGCCGGGTGTGCAAAGGGAAAACGAAACCAAGGCGCCTTCCAGGCGAGTGGGGTCACGGATCCGACAATCTGAAAAACAGGTGGTTGGTGAGCGGCGAGATGACCACGAGGTTGGTGCCATTCACCAGGGTTATGGCATTGGTCACGACCGCCCAGTTCGTGGTGCCCAGATCCGTGTTCGCCCGCAGGACGAACCCGATGGAAGGCCATTTCCAGGCAACCATGGCTGAGCTGGCATTCGTCTGATAAATGGAGAGCTTCGTACCAGAGGATTTTGTCAACGGCACTTGCCGCCGCTCCAGGTGCCAGGCGCAATCTTAAGGGCCGCAGATTGAACCGCCAGGAAGCCAACCAAGCAAGGGTTTGAACCGCGAGATATGCGAAATACGCCAACGTTGCGGAACAACGATCAGAACCGCGTGAAATGAATCTCCCGCCCGATGCCGGCCAGATGCCAGCGCCAGTGGCCGGCGCGCAATGCCGCCGCCAAGTGCAGGCACGATCGGCCCCAACATCTTTGGCTGAGATAAAGTGACATGTTTTTTGGTTCCGTTGATTCTGACCGGAGACAGCCGGGGCGGCTTCACGATCCTGTTGATGCTATCGGAGTTTAAGTTCCCTGCCTTGAAGGTTATTTCACGATCAATTGCGAGTTCGGCGCCCCCATCGTGCAAAGCAGAAATGTGGTCATGTCCTGTTTTAAGGAGCTTGGCATTCTGTGGCTTTCAGGGATTGACCCCGTTGTTGTTGCGGGCCCATTGGATGGCCCCGTCGCTGCGCGGCAGATCGTAACGAATGAGGCTGTTGCCCTCCCGTTGAACATGACCGTCGAAAAAGACAACGTTCACCTGACCGCTGTGCCGGGGCACCGAACGGGAATCGCCCACCGAATAACTGTCGGTGTCGCTTGGCACCCGGAAATAGGCGCAACCCGTGGCCGGGATCTCCCGCCAGTTGTCGGCATTGGCCTCGCCGGGTTCCGTAATCTGGGCCGCATCCGCAAACACGATGGACTGGTCAGGCCGGGAAATCTGGTTTTCCTTGCTGGTGGTATAAACCGGGAACGAGAACCCGGCAGCCGGCGCGATCCATCCGTATTCGGGGTAATTCATGCCAATGCCCAGGCAATGGACGGAGCTGACCGCCCCGCCATTGCCGGCGGTGGCGGGCTGAGTCAGGGTCGGACAATCAAAAAGTTTGGGTGCCGGGGCGTAGCCGTCCAAACGCAGCTTGTCCGGCCACCAGAGATGGCCCGGCCATTGGACGACAAAGGTTGCGGCGTCATAGGTCCAATTGCCCCAGCCGGGGGCGCCTTGTGCCACCCACAACGGGACCATGACCCCGTCGTGATCGTCCAGGTACAATTTCGTCGCCAGCATGATCTGACGCTGGTTGTTGGCGCATTCGGTGGCTCGTGCCTTTTCCCTGGCCCGCGACAAAACCGGCAGCAGCAAGGCTGCCAGGATGGCGATGATGGCGATGACCACAAGCAGCTCGATGAGCGTAAACGCCCGGGTCGCTTTCCGGGGAACCATCACACCGTCAGGCCGCCGGGTCTGTCCCGGGAAGCTGAAGTGGAAGGAGCTCATCATTTTTCCAGCAGGTCAAAGATCTGATCCAGTTCGACGGGGGAACCGAAGATGGAACCGCCCGGCGCATACGTTGAATGGATCTCGTTGACGGCGGCGAAAGCTTCCGGGCTTTTGACGAACATCGAGGCGCCGTCGGTGAAAAGCACGCCGTAGCCTTCGTCCTTAAGATGCGCCGTATAATCGGGCTGGATATGCGTAATCACGTCGCAGCCGAAAAGTTTGTGCCCGGCAAACTGGCTGGTTTTCTGGTAGCGGCGCAAATCCTGCCCGCCGGCGGCGTCCACCACGCGCGGGTTGTAAAAATAGCTGGACCGCACACAGGCTTTCACGCTGTCGGAAGCCAGCAGCGGCTCGTAAAATTCCTGCGAATATTCGCCGGCCGCCAGGCTGGGGCAGAAATAAATCCGGGCATCGCCGACATATTTCGTCAGGTACAGGAAACCCGCGTTTTCGAAACGGCAGCCGGCCGGCTGGTTCGCATCGGAGGTGACGGTCCACCGCGTATGGCTGTGATTTTCATCGCGCCAGACATAGCGGCTGTAGTGCGAGGCGCTCATCCGGTTCATCTGGCCGTTGTCGCTATAGGGCGGATAACCACGCCACGGCGGCAGCACGTCCGAGTAATCCGAGGCATAGGTCATTGAACCGAGACCCATTTGACGGAGATTATTGATACAGCCGGTGCGTTTTGCCTTCCGCCGGGCGCTGCTCAAAGCCGGCAGCAGCAGCGCCGCCAGGATGGCAATGATGGCAATGACCACGAGCAGTTCGATCAAGGTGAATGCCCGGACAGCCATCGCTTGCGCGCCCTTCATTGGAAGTTGGATGTTCGATGTTGGGCGTTCGATGTTCATTCTCACCTCCCATCATCGGGCCTCTTCCACCACCAGCATCCGGGTGGATTCGGTTGCCGGTTCCAGTTTGAGTCCCAGACCGCCGAGGATGTCTTCCAATTCCTTTTGGTTCGGCTCGTTGCGGCCGCGTGAACTCACGGTGACCGAGAAATCGTAATAATTCGTCATCCCTGTCCGGTCCAGCACCGGTTGTTTGAAACTGCGTTCCAGAAATCCCAGCATGGACGCGGGCCGCATGTGAGTGAACCAGTATTTTCCGTTCTGGCCGGTGACATTCTCCTTGGTGGCAGTGCTCAATTTGAAGGCGGGCGGGTCCGGCACCCGGGTTTCGAGCAGGAGCACATCGGTGTCGCGGTCCTCCCAATGCGCAGTGTAACCCAGTTTCTTTCTGACGGCGGCTTGGAAACGTTCCTGCTGCCGGTCGGGCATGGTAACCAGGTAATCAAAATTGCCCTTCGGCTTGATGAGCGGCGGCACAATGCGGGCGGGGTTGCCTCCGTAAGCTGCGGCGATGACCTGTTCCAGCGACACGTTGCGCCCCATCATCCGCATCACGTATTGGCCAGGCTTGGGGCTGGTGGTGGCGGTATAACTGACCGTGCCGTTCGTGAAATGCGTCGGTCGGACGGCCAGCAGATCTTTCGGCACGGCCTGGAAATGCATGTAATTCTGCTGGAAATACGAATCCTCGATCGCCGGGCCGAGGGCCAGCTTGACGACGAGGAGAGTCGCCATCACCGCCAGGAGCACCAGCCCGGCCACCACAGTTTTGGTTGTCGTCCACGCCATAGGCCTTCAATAAGTTTCCATGCCGCCCGCCGGCTGGGTTCCGACGTGCAGGTCGAAATAGAGGTAATTACGGACGGTTTTATGCGCCGGATGCATCGCGATGTACGAATACTTGTCCATGCCGAAAAAAATGCTGGGAATATTGTCCGGCGATCCATTGCCCACCGCCCAATCCAGGTCTGCCAACACCCAGGCATCGCTCAACGGCACGGCGGCCGCGATCTCGGACATTTTGAGCGACGACTGATCCTGGTTTCTCTTGCCAAACGGGTAGTACTGGAGCTGCGACATGGGCGGGTTGATGATGCGCGACAGGGAATAACAAAACGCGTTGGCGTAGTGGTCGGATTCCGGGTCGTAATGGCTGTAGCTGTCGCCCGGCAGATTGTGCGCATAGGCCGGGCACAAAAAAACCTTGGCCAGATTGGTGGCGTTGTCGCCGACCTGGGACGGCGCGGGCAGCGAGAGGTCGGCCGCCAGGTAATACGGGAGATAATTGGTGGTGGCGGCATTGTAAACGGGCATCCCGGTCAGGTCGAGTGACTTGGGCACCGGAAAATCCTGCGATCCGTTTCCGGGCGGCAACGTGTCCTGGTTGTCATCCAGGTACATTTTCAAGGCCAGCCCCACCTGCCGGTAGTTGGAAGCGCAATCCGTTTGCAGCGCCTTGCGCCTGGCGGCCGTCAACGCCGGCATCAGCATCGCCGCCAGGATGCCGATGATGGCGATGACCACGAGCAACTCGATGAGCGTGAATGCTTCCGGGCGGCGGCGGGCGGTGGTTTTCATTTTAAGGGCTGGCTCACGGGTTATGGCCATGCTGCGGATCACCCCCGTCGGGGCTGTTGGGATAACACCAAAGCCGGTTGCGATTGGTGTCAACCATGTCCGCCTGCCAGACGTTCAACGCGACGTACGATACCGAGGCATCGAGGGTGGCTTGAATCCCGCCCTCAGGATGCCGGCCGCTGACGCCTTGTCCGGGATAGTTGGCGCCATCATTGAAATTTTCCGGCCGGGTTTCATCCGTCTCCCAAAACAGGCAATCGGTTGCGCGCAGGCTCGCCAGTTTCACCGGCGGATAAATCATGGCCCCGAAGCCGATGACCGCGCCGTTCATGCCGTAGCTGGAAGACTGTTGCGGACGGCTGCCAAACGGACTGCTTTCCGGCTTGTCCATCGGGCAAAAATAAAGTTTCGGATCGTGCAGCGTGTCCCAGAACAACCCGGTCGTCACGTTGAAAGCGTTGGTGCCGGTCGCCATCAGGTTCGGTTTGTAAAGCCATCCGGTTTTGAGGCCCTGCGCGCCGAGGAAACCGCCGTTGTCCCAGTTCGGCGGCGGCAGCACATCATTGTTGTTGGCCGTGTACAGATGCAGCGCGACCATGATCTGCCTGAAGTTGTCGAGGTCCGTCATCGGCCCGACATGCTGTTTGGCCCGGTGCAAGGAGGGCAGGAGCAACGCCACCAGGATGCCAATGGTGGCAAGGATCATTACCAATTCAGTGAGCGAGAACGCGTGTCTGGCGCCGGTTCTGTTTCGTTGTATTTGCATAATTTTCACCCGAACCACAGCACTTTACAAACCCGGCAGCGAATTGGTGATGTCGTTGCCAAATTCCCAGTCCACCGCCTGCGCGTGGCCGTCGGCAAAGGTCACATTCGCCTTGCCCCGATGGCGCCGGGTCAATGGGTCCGTGCCGGGTATCCACCGTCCATCGTTGATCGCCGACGAGCCGATGGGGTTGTCCTGGCTGCCGCCCGGTTCCTCTGCGAGCATGATTTTAAGCACGGGATTGTGGACGGAACCTTGTTTGAAAATATAGGTCATGTCGGTTGTAAAAACCGAAGACATTCCCAGATTACCTTCCAGGTTCAGTTCGGGGTGGGAATCCAACCCGTAACCGGTCAGGCTGTAACTGTATAGGTACGGGCCATCGGACGTGCTGACCTGCGCCAGCCGGTCGGCATCGTTCTGGTCCAGCGGGCAGCGGAACAGCGAGCGGTTGGCGCTGGTGACCTGGCTCACGATGGGACTTTTCTCAACGGGCGGATAAACCGCCGTGTTCGTCCGCCAATAAATCCAATCCGCCGGGTTGAACCCGCTGTGCTGCGACGCAATGCCCGGGAAAGCGCCGCCATTTTCATCACAGTACATCATCATGCCGGTGCCGAGCTGCTTTTGATTGTTCAAACAGGCGGTTTGCGAGGCCTTCGCTTTCGCCGCGCTCATGGTCGGCAGCAACAGCGCCGCCAGAATGCCAATGACGGCGATAACTACCAGCAATTCGACGAGCGTGAAAGCGGCTGGCTGGATTCTTTGGGGGGAGTTCATTTTAAGGAAGGCTATTGCGGGTTATGGCCATATTGCGGGTCACCGCCATCGGGACTGTTGGGATAAGCCCACAGCCGATTGCGGCCGGGGTCAACCACGTCCGTACGCCAGTCGTCCAACCGGACGTAAGACACCGAAGTGTCAAACGCAGCTTGAATGCCGCCCTGATAATGCCGGCCGCTGACTCCTTCCGGCGGGTAATTCGCACCGTCGTTGAAATAAGCCGGCTCGGTTTCATCCGTCTCCCAAAACGCGCAATCCGTCGGTCGCATCTGCGCCAGCTTGACCGGCGGATCAATCATGGCCATGTAGCCGATAACCGCGCCATTCATCGCATAACTGGAAAGCTGTTGGCGGCGTTGCGCTGCGGCCCCGCCGGCGTGGGCGGAAGCATGCCACATCTGGAGATCATCACTGGGACAGACATAAACCTGCGCCTGGCGTAATAGCGGCCAGAGCAAACCGCCGTCCAGCTTGTAACGGTCGGGACCGGGCAGCGAAGTGTCAGCACGGTAAAGCCAGCCGGTGCCGTAACCGTTATCCCAGTTCGGTGGCGGCAACACGTCACCGCCATCCGATGTATAGGTGTGCAGCGCGACCATGATTTGCTTGAGGTTGTTGAGGTCGGTCACCTTGCTCGCCGAATTTTTCGCCCGGCCCAGGACGGACAGAATCATCGCCGCCAGAATGCCGATGATGGCGATGACCACCAGCAATTCGACGAGCGTGAAAGCGCGCCTGGGATTCATCCGGTTACCGATATAGACACCGGCCCAGCCCGATTTGTACCAGGACGCGCCGGATTCATTGTCATATAGACACCGACGGCCACGAATCGTTTCGTCGTTTTGGCGGCGAAACCCTCCGTCAGGCCCAATAATCCGGTTGCTGCCCCGCCCGCGGTTCATAGGGCCTTGATACCGAACAGCCAGAAGACAACATTCATTTGTCGCGATGTCATGATTACACCATATTCTTAGGTTTTTTGGCGGATTGGTTACAGGAAATGTGGAATTATATCCGATTCGGCGATGGCACCCGGTCATATCCACTCAATAAGTGTCCGCTGAACGTGAAATAGTGACAGATTATTTTACTCCCGGTGGCGAGCCGGACGGATGGAACGCTGGACGGCCCGCCGCTGCTTACTGGCCGTCGGTGGTGGTCGGCGAGCACCAGAGCCGGCCCGGGGTATTGTCCGATTCATTGTTGAACGTTGCCTGTTTCATCCACTCCGCATGGCTGTCAAAACAGGCAACGTCTCCTCCCTGGCCGTGCCGGGTGGTGAGCCCCTCCCGGGATACCGGCTGATTGCAGGCGTCATTCCACGCGCTGGCCTGGGCTTCCGGACCGCTGTCGGTTTCCCAATAACAGAACCCGTCCGGGGTGATCGCTTCCAGCCGGAGGGTAAGATAATGCAACCGCCCGAAATCATGGGCGACGGAATTCATGCAATAGCTGGAAAGCTGTTGCGGCCGGGTGACGGGTGGATCGCCATACGTCGGCGAATGGTCCACGGGACACAAGTAAATCTTTTCGAGCTTGAGAAATTCCCAGAGCTGCCCGGTGTGCACCGTCTGCGGCAAGGTGAGGTTGTTGGTGCCACTATACAACCAGCCCGGCCCGAGAGGGTCGCTGTTGGCAGAATTCGGGAACGGCAGGTGCCCGGCGTTCTCGTCCGCATACAGGTGCGTCGCAACCATGATCTGCTTCAGGTTGTTCAAACAGCTGGTGCGCTGCGCTTTTTCCTTGGCCCGCGACAGGGCCGGCAACAGCAGCGCGGCCAGAATGCCGATGATGGCGATGACCAGGAGCAGTTCGACGAGCGTGAAGGCACGCCGCGGATTCATTGTGTTATAGACACGGGAGTGGAGAATTCGTTTCGTGGTTTTGGCAATGAGGGCCGGCCTCATCTTTAGCCAATAAGTGTCCGGCCAACGCCAGAAAGCGACAAATTATGAAGCCAAAAACAGGTTTTTTAACCATTGATCTTCCGCTCGTGCGCGGGAATGCCCAGCGGCTCGATGTGCACCAGCACGTCGCTGACGGCGGGGATGATTTCCCGGATCTTGTCCTTCACGTCGTGGGCGATCTCATGCGAGCGCAACACGGTCATTTGCGGGTCCACCTCCACGTGCATGTCCACGAAATACTGGTAGCCCACCTTGCGGACGATGCATTTCTCCACGCTGTCCACGCCGGGCGTCGTGCTCGCAATCCGGCGAATCTGGTCGATCACCTCCGGGCCAGGCGCGGTGTCCATGAGTTCATTGAGCGCCGGCCGGAGCAGGTGCCAGCCGTTCCAGGCAATGACCCCCGCCGCGGCGATGGCCGCCACGTCGTCCGCCGCCTCGAAACCTTTGCCGCCGATGAGCGCCACGGAGATGCCGATGCCGGCAGCCACGGACGTGATGGCATCGCTGCGATGGTGCCAGGCGTCGCTTTTGACTGCGAGGCTGTCCACGGCCTGGCCTTCCCGCGAAACAAACCGGAACAGGCCTTCCTTCACTGCCACCACCACCAGCAGCACGATCAGCGTGAACGGCGCCGGCGACTGGTGAGGTTGCCGGATTTCGCCAACCGCCGTGAGAACGATCCACAGCGCCGCCCCGAGCAACATGGTGGCGACGATGGCGGAGGCGATCGGTTCGGCCTTGCCGTGGCCGTAGGGATGGTCCTCGTCCGCCGGCGCCGCGGCCACGACGAGCCCGCGCCACACGATGAGCGAACTGAAAACATCGGCGAAGGATTCAACCGCATCGGCGACCAGGGCGTGCGAATGGCCGATGAGGCCCGCGGCGAGTTTGGTGCCGGAAAAAATGATATTCACGGCCATGCCCGCGAAGGTGGCGCGCAAGCCGCGTTGGAGACGGTTCAGTGGCACAGACCAATGAAACATTTCCCGGCCGCCGGAGGAAGGAAAATGGAGAACTATGCGGTTTCACCCGACCCGAAAAAACCGCGCTTGACAACCCGGCCGTTAACTACTATGTATTACAAGGTAGCTGGTATAGCTGAGTCATCATGGACGACTTTTTTGACAACTGGACGGTGCAGGTGCGCAAAGGGCTGCTCGAATTGTGCATCCTCAACGCCCTGGCCGACGAGGAGCGGTACGGATATGACCTCGTCAAAACGCTGGTGGCCACCCCCGGACTGGGCGTCACGGAAGGGACGATTTATCCCCTGCTCTCGCGCCTGCGGGTGGCGGGATTGATCACGTCGCGGCTGGAGGAGTCCTCCTCCGGCCCGGCGCGAAAGTACTATTCCCTCAGCCGGGAAGGCCGGCGGATCATGGAAACCATGAACGAGTACATGGGGGATTTAAATCGCGGCGTGACGCGGTTGCGGAAGAAAGGAGCATGATATGACTCAATGGACGGACCCAGCACGGCGGACCCTGGACGACTATTGCGCCCGTTCGAAGACGGTATTGGCGGGAACCGGCGCCGACGCGGATGAGGTCATCGACGATTTGCGCCGCCATGTGGACGAGGAAATCCGCGCCGCCGGGCTGACGGTGGTGACGGAGGGCGATATCCGCCGCATCCTGGACCGGGTCGGCGAACCGGGCTCGGCGGTCGAACCAAAGGCGGAAGCCGGGCAACCGTCCGCCCCGGCGGCATCGGACCCCGACCGGAAAAAGAAGTGGCTGGGTTTCTTTTCATTGGTGGCGACTTTCATCCTGCTGGTGCTGGGTGTCGTGCTTCCGCTCGGCACGTTGATTTTTGAATGGAGCACCGGGATTTCCGCCGGGGTGTTATTCGATCCTGTTCCCAACTGGTTTTACATCCTCGCCGTGACCCTGGTCCCGGCCGCCAATCTCTGGACCTGGTGGGCGAGCCGGACGCGCGATGTTCGCCCGGCCCGGTTGTTGGGCTGGCTCAACGGCGCGGCGTGCGGCGTCTGCCTGTACTATTCCATCCTGTATCTGCCGTTTGTCCCCGTAGCCTGCGTTGCGGTCATCTTCTTTGGCCTGGGACTGATCCCGCTCACGCCGTACCTGGCACTGATCGCAACCCTCTTTTTGCGGGTCCGCTACAAAGACCGAATCGGCCAGCCCGTTCTCCCCCGGGCCTGGCAGGGCGCCGTCGTTGCTTTCGCTCTGCTCGTCCTGTTGCAACTGCCCACGGCGGTCACCTATTACGGCCTGGCCCGGGCGGCGGCGGCAGATGCCGGCACCCGAATCCGGGGCGTCCAGATTTTGCGACAGTTCGGCGACCGGGAACTCATCCTGCGCGCCTGCTACGGCCTGTTGCGGCGGGAATTGGACCTGGACCTCGTCCGCACCATCGCCGGCGGTAAACAGACGGTTTCCGCCGATCAAGCCCGGGAAATTTATTACCGGGTCACGGGAACCCCCTTCAATTCCGTCCCGCCGCCGACGCTCTACACCCGGGCGGGACGTTGGACGGATCTCGAGGAGGAATTCACCTGGGACAACGCTCTGGGCGGGGAAACCGTTGCCGACCGCGTGAAAGGCCTGGCGTTATCGGGTTCGCGAATGGACGCCGTGGCGGAACCGGACGCGGCGCTGGTTTACTGCGAATGGACCCTGGAATTCAAAAACATTTCTACGCAACAACGCGAAGCACGCGCGCAGATTGCGCTGCCGCCCGGGTCCGTGGTTTCGCGCGTGACACTCTGGATCAACGGCGAGGAACGCGAAGCGGCTTACGGCGGCCGTTCCCAGGTGCGGGAGGCTTACCAGGAAGTCGCCGTGGCCCAACGCCGCGACCCGGTGCTGGTCAACACCTGCGGGCCGGACCGGGTGTTGCTGCAATGTTTTCCCGTCCCCCCCGACGGCGGCACGATGAAAGTACGGATCGGGATCACCGCGCCATTGGCCCTGGAATCACTGGAACAGGGACGTTTTATCTGGCCCCGATTCCTCGAACGCAATTTCGGGATCGGCCCGGATCTGAAACATGCGCTCTGGATGACATCATCCGCCCCGATGCTTCACGGGCGCGACGCCGCAGCTGCAACTCAAAGCGGGGCGCAGCCGGTTGAATTCCACGAAGCGGTGTCGGAAACCGGACTGGCAGCCCAGCCCGAAACCATGGAAATCCGCCGGCCAGCTGAGGTTGGAACCGTCTGGACGCCAGCTGACGAACCGGGCCAGGTCATCCGGCAAGCCATCCGGTCATCCCGCCCGCTCACGCCCCGGCGGCTGGTGCTGGTCGTGGACGGTTCCGAGGATATGCGATCAGCCGCTCGGGAACTGGCGGCCGCGCTTCCGGGAATACCGGCAACGATGGAAATTGCCCTGATCGTGGCCGATGACCGCCAAAAAGAATTCAACGCCAAACCGCAACCGGCAACCCCGGACGTCATCAAAGAAACCCAACACCGCCTCGACCGGACTCAATTTGCCGGCGGCCAGGACAATCTGCCCGCGCTGGAAGCGGCCTGGGACCTGGCGGCCGCGGGGGATGGCGGAGTAGTGGTATGGGTCCATCAGCCGCAATCCGTCCTGCTTTCGAGCGAGAACGGTTTGCGCCAGCGCATGGAACGGACGGCCACCCCGGTGCGCCTGTTCGAAATTCAGACCCGGAACGGGCCCGACCGGATCCTTGAAAAGCTGGATGGCCTGGACGCGGTCGAACATGTCCCGCGTCCCGGTTCACTGCGGTCTGACCTGGACCAATTAATCGCCCGCTGGACCGGCAAGGTCCAGGATTTTCAGTTCGTTCGTGAGCAGATGGCCGCTTCAACGGAAACGACCAACGGCACGCACGTTGACAAACAGATCGAACGTCTCTGGGCGCGGGACGAGGCTTTGCGGCTGGCCGCCCGGCGCCAGCGCGATGCCGCCGTAAAACTGGCCGCCGGCAACCAGCTGGTCACGCCGTTGACCGGCGCCGTGGTGCTGGAAACGCAACAACAGTACGCCCAACACGGGTTGAAGCCGGCCGACCCGGCCACCGTCCCATCCGTGCCGGAGCCGCAAACCTGGGCGCTGCTGGGCGTGGGCATCCTCGCCCTGGGGCTGCGCCGTTACCGGCGGGCACCCCAGCCGGTGCGGTGAGGGAAAGTGCCGTGAAGATGTTGCGCATCGGTTTGCACGGCCTGATCCTGGCGCTGGCTGATTTCGCCGGAATTCTGGCCGGTTTCATGGCGTTCAAAGCCTCCAACTTCGCGCAGCTGATCATTCAGCCACCAGTAGCCGCAGCCGTTTCCATCTTCCTGTTCGTGCTCTGGTATTTGCTGCTCCGGGTTTTGGGTGGCCAGTATCTCCGGTTGCCGGATTTGAGGGAACTGCTCCTGGTCTTCGGCACCTCCGTGGTCCTGGGTCTGGCAGTCTTTGTTTCGCTGCATTATTTCACGCAAGGTTACCTGACCGACATCATGAACCTGGTCGGGCTGGCGCTCTACCAGTTGCCGGTCAACCTCATCGCCCTGTGCGGAGTCTGGATCCTTCAGAATTGAAGCATTGAACCCATCCGATTCCCGTCGACCGCAACGTTAGACGTTAAATCAGGTGGCAGAACATCGCGTCGCGGAGCTTCGGCTCGAACCATGTGCTCTTGGGCGGCATGATGCCGCCGGCGTCGGCAATGGACATCAAATCGTTGATGCTCGTCGGGAACATCGAAAACGCGCAGACATACTCGCCGCTGTTCACCAGCTTTTCCAGTTCCGCCGGGCCGCGGATGCCGCCGACGAAGCTGATGCGCTGGCTGGTGCGCGGGTCTTCAATGCCGAACACCGGTGACAGGACCTGGGTTTGCAGCAGGGAGACGTCGAGGGCATCCACCAGGTGGTCGGTGACGGTGAGTTTCTTGTTGAAAGCCAGGGTCCGCCATTTGCCCTGAAAATAAAAACCAACCTCGTGTTTGCGCATCGGCACGCCCGTGCCATCCGGGTCGGTGGCAAAAACCTTGCCGAGAATTTCCAGCGCCTGTTCCGGCGGCCAGCCGTTCAAATCCTTCAACACGCGGTTGTACGGCAGGATCTGCATCTGGTTGTGCGGGAAAATCACGGCCAGAAACCAGCCGCTCTCACCCGCGCCCTGGCGCGTCTGGTAAACTCGCGCCGCTGCCGCGCTGCGATGATGCCCGTCGGCAATGTAAAGCGCCGGGATCTTGTCGAAACGCGCCTGGATAAACTTGAGGTCGGCCACGTCGGCGAGCCGCCAGGACGTGTGCTGCACGCCATCCGGGGCGGTGAAATCCACATCCGGTTTCCCGGCAACCTTCCGGGCGACGAATTTGTCCAGCTCCTCGTCGGCGCGGTAGGTCAGGAAAACCGGGCCGGTCTGCGCGTTGAGGGTCTCGATGTGCCGGACGCGGTCGTCCTCCTTGTCCGGCCGGGTCAGCTCGTGTTTTTTGATGGCCCCGGCCAGGTAATCCTCGCAACTGGTGGTGGCGACGAGGCCAACCTGCGAATGCTGGCCCATGACCTGCCGGTACAGGTAAAAACACGGCTGCGTATCCTGCACCAGCGCACCGATGCTGAGAAGCCGCTGGAAATTTTGCCGGCCATTGGCATAAACCTGCGGCGCGTGCGGGTCCGTGTCCGGCGGCAGGTCAATCTCCGGTTTGCTGACGTGCAAAAAACTGAGCGGATTGCCGGCGGCGATCTGGCGCGCCTCGTCCGACGACATCACGTCATAAGGCAATTCGCAGATTTGCGGGGCCATTGCGGGTTGGGGCCGCAGGGCGGCAAACGGTTTGACTCCGCCCGTCAGGCGGCGGGCTGTCACCGGCGGCGGCTTCTCACCCGCTGCCGTCATGGTGAGCTTCGGGTTGTTCATTTCATGGAGCGGGCCTGGCGTCCCAGATGGCCAGGGTGTCCGGCGAACCCTGGCTGCGCACACCGTTGTCGGTCAGGATGTCATCCGTGGCGGCGAGCGTGTCGGCACGCGGAAAAACCAGGGTCTCGCCATCGCGCCGGTTGAACTCGACAGTGATGAACTGGCTTTTGGCATCCCGCAGGACGGCGACCAGATGGGCGAGGTTTTTGACGGGGATGCCGTTGATGGTTTTGACCACCTGGCAAAACGGGTCGGAATAGCCCTTGGCCAGTTTGTGCGGGAAGAATGGGGATGGGACCACGACGAGTTCCTCCCCGGCAAAGGCCGGTTTATCGCCAATCCGCTTCACCAGCGGGCTGCCCATGGAAGTCAACCAGTTGACCCAGCGGGAAGCACGGTCGCCCCGCAATAACCCGCCGATAAATTCCTGCGTGGCGGTGGAAAATACCAGTGGCCCGTACACGAAATAGGACGGGTAGGCGCCCTCCAGGGCCGGCATGATCAGCGGATGCCTCGGCAACACCGGCAGCTCCACCGGCAGTTCCTTCCCGGCGCGCACCACGGTCAGGGGGACCTTCCCGTTCTTCGCCACTTTCTGGACCAGGTACATAAAGCGCACCCGCAGGTTGGCGCCCAGTTTGACCATGCCCTGGTCGTCCACCGGCACGCCGCCGATTTTGGTAATGACATCCCATTCCTTCAAAGGATACGCCGGGTCGGTGCTGTCGGGCTGGTGCACGATCATGCCTTCGATGGATTTGTCGAGTTTGAGAAACTCGCGGAGCGCCGGGTTTTCCAGCGTTTGCAGGTCGTCGAACATGGCCGGCTTCCCGTCGTAATGACCGTCCGCGATGTCCGAGAGGAACAGTTCGATTTCCTCGTTGGGGATGATGTAGCCGATGTTGTCGGCGAACCCGAGGTGGCTGAACGCCAGGCCGATCATCTTGTCGCCTACCACGGCCGGCCCGCCGCTGTTGCCGGGATTGATGGCGGCATCAATCTGGATACGCAGGCCGGAAACGGGATAGTTGTAGGATTCAAACTCGATGCGGGAGACGATGCCTTTGGTGATGGAAAGGCTGGTGCCGCCCTCGGGATAGCCATACGCCATGACCATGTCCCGGATTTCCGGCAGCGCTTTCGCCCGGGCCAGCGGCGGATGCGTGTCAAAAAACGTTTCGTCGTCCGGCTGGAGCACGGCCAGGTCGATGCCCGGCGCGACGGCCACGACTTTTGCGGAAATTTTGTCCCCGGCCTGGTTGGCCTGGATCTGCACCTCGCTGGCGTAAAGCACCACGTGAGCACAGGTTAGGATCCGCTTGCCTTCGATCACCACCCCGGTGCCGGTGGCGTCGCTCGGCGAGCCCTTGATCCAGGGCTTGTACAAATCCGGGTAACGCATCGTGGAAAACACCTTCACGACCGAGTTGGCCACGGCGTCGGTCTTGGTGTCGGCCGCCGCCGGAGTGGCGATGGCCCCATCAGGTTTGGCGGCGGGGGCCTCCGCCACGTCGGCGCGGACCACGGGAAGGAACAGCATCAGACTGACGGCCAAAGACAGTGTTTTGAGCAGCTTGCGACCCGGCGGATTGACGTTCATTTCACTCCAAGACAACGGCATATGGCTGGGAAAGCCAAGCCCATTCTTCAAATCCCGGCGGTAATCCGGAGCAAAAGGGCGCGGGTCGACACTGCCCCGGAACGCCGAACTCCGACTCGGCCAGTTGGCAGGAAATTGCCGGTTCGTGCCGATCCGGAGTTCGGCGCTCCATTTTTCCGACGCTGGAGGAGGGTCAGGTCACGGCGCCCGGGGCAAAATCCCCGGGAAATAATGCTTGCCACGGCGGGTTTCACTGCTAGTCTTTGCGGCTCATTATTGAATTTTTATGGCACGCATTTGTGAATTGACCGGCAAACGACCGATGAAGGGCAGCATCATCTGGCGGAGTGGCAAACCCAAGAAACAGGGCGGCATCGGCACGCACATCACCGCCATCACCAAGCGCAAGTTCATGCCCAATTTGCAGCGCGTGAAAGCCCAGTTGCCCAGCGGCGAAATCCGCTATATCCGTGTCTCCGCCAGCGCCCTCAAAAAAGGCCTCGTCACCAAGGCGCCCAAACGGACCTGGAAGAAACCCGAAGCCACGGCCAAGGCCTGATTCTGTTCCGTTAAATCATTGAATTGCTGAATCGTTAAATCGGTTTCGGGCGCGACTCGATTCACGGTTTAACGATTTAACTTTTAAACGATTCAACGCCGAAGCATCGGCGCGCTTGATCTCCCGGCCTGTAGCACAACATCACCGGGAAACACGCCGTTTGATGTCCGCCACATCGGCCTGCTCAATGAAACTGACGAGGTCATGCCAGGCCGGATTGAAGTCGAACCCGCCGTTCTTCATCTCGTCAATCGCTTCCGCTTTTGTCCAGCCGCAGACCACGATGCGATACATCGCGCACATCATGCCGGTGCGGTCCGCCCCGCGCTGGCAATGAACGAACACCGGCAGGTTGTTCGTGTCGGTGACCACCTTCAGGAACCCGACGACGTCCTCTTCCTCTGGGTGCCACGGTTTCGTTTCGAAGCGCACATATTTCAAACCGGTGCCGGCCACCTCGTCCCGGTCCGAATGAAACGCGCGCAGATTGACGACGGTCCGGATGCCCAGTGCCGGCAATTGGTTCACGCCTTCGGCCGTGGGCTGGGCGCCGCGATACAGGTTGGGGGTCACCCGGTAACAGTTTTTGATGCCCGCCACCTCGATCGGTTGCGCCCAGTTCGCCGGGCGGACGGTGGCATTGGTTTCCCCGGCCCAACCCAGCACCACGGTGGCAAACCAAACCGCCATTAAAATCATTGGCCCGGCCGGCTTCATTTGCCCTTGGACCATTTCATCGTGGCCCGTTTGACTTCGCGGTCGTCATCGCGCTTTTTCAAGTCCTCCCGCCGGTCGAACTCCTGCTTGCCCTTGCCGACGCCCAGCGTGACCTTCACCTTGCCGTTCTTCCAATAAAACCCCAGCGGCACCAGCGTGTGGCCCTTGACCGACGCCAGGCCGAACAGTTTCCGGATTTCCGTCCTGTGCAACAGCAGCTTCCGCGGGGCCTTGGGCTGGTGGTTCTGGAGATTGCCGTGCGAATATTCGTCGATGTGCGCGTTGTACAGCCAGACCTCGTCCTTCTCCACCCGTGCGAACGCGTCGGCGATCTGTCCCTTGCCCGCGCGCAGCGACTTGACCTCCGTGCCGTGCAGCACGATGCCCGCCTCGAAGGTTTCGAGGATGTGATAATCGCGCCGGGCCTTGTGATTGGTCACGATGTCGGCCATGGTTTTATCTTATCCGCAGATTACGCAGATTTCACAGATTAAAAATGACCGGGAAGAAACGGCGCCGGACCAAATAAAAACGCCCCCGTTTCCGGAGGCGGTCCGTTGGCAATAATCTGTGTCATCCGCGCAATCTGCGGATTGAAAATGACCTACCGTTTTTTGCGCTTCTTGGGTTGCGGGCGGACCAGTTCAACCGGTTCGGGCATTTCCCAGCCGATTTTTTCCTCGAGGATCTCGCGCAACGCGATGTCGGCCGCGCCCAGGTTCCCCACGTCGGCAATCAGGGGACGGCTCAACCCGCCACCGCCGGAATTCAACTGGCGCACGCGGCGCGAAATGAGGTTGACCAGGATGTTGGGGTTGCCGACTTTTTCAGCGGCTCGTTTGCAAAGTTCAGCGTTCACAATTTGGTATGATAATCAGAGCCGGGAAGTCTAATCCATCCGTTCGCGAACGCAATAAGAAAAATCCCCTTAAATCTTGCATGAATGGAGGGCGTTTTCTAAAACAAACCGGCATGTCCGCAAACATCCAGTTCGATTTGAACCGGTTCCTGGCCGCGCGCACCGAAACCGTCAACCGCGCGCTCGACCGGCTCCTGCCGTCCGCATCCACCCGCCCCGCCACCATCCACAAGGCGATGCGCTACTCGCTCTTTGCCGGCGGCAAACGCATGCGCCCCGCCCTCTGCCTCGCCGCCGCCCAGGCCTGCGGCGGCAAGGAAGCCGACGCCCTGTCCCTCGCCTGTGCCGTCGAATGCATCCATACCTATTCTCTCATCCACGATGATCTGCCGGCGATGGACAACGACGATTTCCGCCGCGGCAAGCCAACCAACCACAAGGTGTTCGGCGAGGGCATCGCCGTGCTGGCAGGTGACGCGCTGTTGACGCAGGCGTTTGAAATCGCCGCGCAAGCCAAAGGCTGGCCGCGCTATTCACACCGTGATTTGATCCTGGAAATCGCGAAGGCCTCCGGCTCGTTGCAACTCGTCGCCGGCCAGGTCGCCGACCTGGAAGGCGAAGGCAAGAAAACCTCCGCCGCGCAGTTGAAATACATTCACGAGCGCAAGACGTCGGCGTTGCTGTGTTGTTCCGTGCGGCTCGGTGGCATGAGCGCAAACTGCACCTCGGCGCAGCTCAAGGCGCTGACGGATTTCGGCTATCACGTCGGGCTGGCGTTCCAGGTGATTGACGACATTCTGGACGTGACACAGACGAGCGAGCAGCTGGGCAAGACGGCGGGCAAGGACACTCGGTCGCAAAAGGCGACCTACCCGGCGATTGTCGGCCTGGAAAAATCGCGGGAGATCGCGGCGCAACTGACGGCCAAATCTTTTGCCGCGCTGAAAACGTTCAAAGGCAAAGCCGTCGCGCTCGAAGCCCTGGCGGAATTTCTGTTGCAGCGGGACAAATAAAGCTCAATTCCCCGTCCATTTATATTCGTAGCCGGCGGGCGGTTCGTACAGGCCGGAAAAACCGTCGATGCCGGTCACGCCGTTCCAGTAGATCTTGATGTAGTCCACGTGGCCGTCCACAAAGCTCATCACGTTGCGGGCGTCCGGAAACTGAAGCGGTTGCACGCGGTTATGGCTGCTCAAGCCGACGCCGCCGGAAATTTCGCCGACCAATTCGGTTTTGGCCGGTTCCCGGACCGAGGCGAACGGTTTTTGCGCCATGCCGACGTCATTGGTGTCGGCGCCGCGGGTCACGCCACCGTTAAACCAGTAACTGGAGAAATGCGTCCAGGCCTGATGACAAAATCCCTGGCCCGACGACGTTTCAAAAAACCACGAGCCAATCGGACCGGACAGATTGAAATCGTCGGCCGGACAGACAAACAACGTCGGCTGGTTCGCAGCATTTCCCGTTGCACCGGTGTAAGGCAAAACGGCTTCCTTGTAATCGAAATAAATGTTGTTGGTGTAAAAAGTGACGGCGTCGGTGTGTTCATCAATGTACAGATGCACGGCCAGGTTGATCTGGTGGACGTTGCTGACGCAGGCCGTGCGCCGGGCGGTGGCCCGGGCCCGGCCCAACACCGGCAACAGCAGGGCCGCGAGGATGGCGATGATGGCAATGACCACCAGCAGTTCAACGAGGGTAAAGGCACGTTTCATGGCTCGAACCCGAACCGCCAACAGTATGGCCGCAAAGAAGCGCAAAGGACGCAAGAACAAATTGCGCCGGTTCGGCGGAGCGAGTGCTACAAGTCCCTGGCTTAAGAAGGATCAGGCCCGTTTTCCATCGAACAAACATCTGATTGGCAAAAACTGCGGAATGGGCTTGAATCGGCTTGGAGATGTCAAACTTGATGGCAAAAAAGGCGGCCAAAAGCCGGAAACACGGATTCAGCAACGGCATTGATTGGGGCGAAAATCCAAGGGATATCATGTGGCAGTATGGCTGGACCCATTACGGCACGGAGGGACAAACTTTGGCCCGATTGCACACCTCAACCCGCGGGGTGGAAATCAAGGACGGGAAAAAATGGGTCCGGTGTGCCTCCGGATCCGACGCCTATTTCACCCCGGATCTGGCCCTTTCCTGAAACTTATTCCGCCCAGTCGCCGGTGCGCAGGTAACGCTTCAGCTTTTCCTTGAGGGTTTCGCGGCCGCGATGGATGAGCGATTTGGTCGCCGACAGCGAGCAGTCCAAAACATCGGCGATTTCCTCGTAACTCAGGTCCTCCTGCCGGCAAAGCAAAATGGCGCTGCGCTGGTTCTCGGGCAGGTCGGCCAGCGCCTCCTCGATTTTTTGCGCCAGCTCGCCCTGCAACAGGTGTTCCGGCGGCGCCGGTTGGGATTTGTCTTCGTACTGCCGTTGCGTCCCGCCCTCGCGGGACTCGCTGTCGGCGTGGGTTTCTTCAATGGATTCGGCGGGATGTCGCGAGCGGCGGCGGAGTTCATTCAGGCACAGGTTGCGCGCGATGGTGAAGAGCCAGGTGGAAAATTTCGCCTTTTGCTGGTAGCGGGCCCGGGATTTATAGACCTGCAGGAAAACGTTTTGCGCCAGGTCCTCGGCCTCGGTCTCGTCGCGCAGCGAACGGTAAACGAAGTTCATCACCGGCTGCTTGTATTTTTCCACCAGCCCGGCGAACGCCTCCCGGTCGCCGCGTTTGACGCGCAGCATCAGGACGGCATCGGGATCGGGTGGTACCGGCATCGCGGACAAAGTGTAACAGACGCCGCATGGACGAAAAGGTTTCGATGTTCCGGACTTCCTCGTCCTCCTCCTCGTCCTCCTCCTCGATTTTCCATGTTCGAGGACGAGGCCAAGGACGAGGAGGATTACGGCATTTCTTGCGTTGAAATCGTTTTCTCCGCAATTTATGCGCCCGTGCAGGACCTGATTAAAAAAATTGAAGCTGACGCCGAGGTGCGTCTGCCGTCGCCGCCAAACAGCGACACGGCCGCCAAACTCGCGCGATACAAGACGTTCCTCAAGGTGGAGACCCACCGGCTCAAACTGCAACACCGCGGCGGCGTGGGCGGACGGGAAATCTGCGAGGCCCGGGCAGCCATTCTCGACGCGCTGCTGCGGCATCTCTGGGCGGAGGCCAAAGGCAGCCTGTCACCCGAGGCCCAAAAGGAATTCCCGCCGCTGGCACTGGTGGCCATCGGCGGTTATGGCCGCGCGGAACTGAACCCGCACAGCGACATCGATTTCATGTTTCTGCACGACGGCCAGATTGCGGCCAACCGGCCGCTGCCCTACCTGTCCAAGTTGATCGACGGAGTGCTGTATCCGCTGTGGGATGTCGGACTGAAGGTCGGGCACGCGGTACGGAGCATCGAGGACTGCGTCAAGGTGGCCAACACCGACATGCAGTCGAAGACGTCGCTCATCGAGGCGCGGCTGATCATCGGCAGCGAGGCGTTGTTCAACAAGTTCCAGAAGTCCCTGGTCAACAAGTGCGTCGTGGGTTTCGAGGAAAAATACATCGCGATGCGGCTGGAAGACCAGGCGACGCGGCGGAGCAAGTTCGGCAACTCGGCCTGCATGCAGGAACCGAACATCAAAAACGGGTGCGGCGGCCTGCGCGATTTCCAGAATCTGCTCTGGATGACCTTTTTCAAATACACCACCCGCTCGCTCAAGGAACTGCAGGAACGCGAATTCGTCACCGGGGCTGAGCGCAAACAGCTCGAGGCCGCCTACGATTTCCTGCTGCGGGTGCGGACGGAACTGCACTACCACGTGGACCGGCCGCTGGACGTACTGGGGAAAAACCTCCAGCCGGCCGTCGCGCACGCGCTCGGCTACGCCGATCGTTCCCCGAGCAAACGCATTGAGAAATTCATGCGCGACCTTTACACGCACATGCGGAATATTTTCCTCATCACCCGCACGCTGGAGCAGCGCATGGCGTTGCTCTCGCCGCCGCAGAAACGGCTGGCGGCGCTGCGCGCCTGGCTGCCCAAACGCGCCCGGACGGTGGAACCGGTGGACGGATTTTTGTTCGTGGACGGGGAAATTCGCGCCGCGTCCAACCGGGTTTTCCGGGACTCGCCGCGCCGTTTGATGCGCGTGTTCCTTCACGCGCAACAGCACCGGTTGCAATTGAACCCCGACCTCGCACAGCTCATCCGCAACCAGCTTTCCCTTGTGGACCATGATTTTCTGAACGACGAGCACGTGCGCGAAACGTTCCTGACCATCCTCGAGCGGCGCGGCAGTGTCGCGCCAATCCTGCGGGCGATGCACGAGGTGAACCTGCTGGGCAAATACATTCCTGAATTCGGCCGGCTCACCTGCCTGGTACAGCACGAGTTCTATCATCAGTATGCCGCCGACGAGCACACGCTGGTCTGCCTGGAACAACTCGACCGGATCTGGGAGG
>CAYPSF010000070.1:0-22489 GCA_964413165.1 uncultured Bifidobacteriaceae bacterium | reverse complement strand
CCATCGCCTCGGCGCCGGCCGCCTCCTCCAGAATCACCTTCACCGCTTCAAACGATGCCGTGCTGACCTTGACCGCGGTGGACTTGGCCAGGAAATCGGTATTGGTATGTTCTCCGCCTTCCGGCGGACTGAATCGGGCAAGGGCCTGGACTTGTACCGGGTTATTTTTCAATTGATACGCCAGTTCATCCGCGCCGCGAACGTAGAGTTGGTAGGCAGGCGCGCCGTCGAACTCCTCTCCCTTGCGCTGGATATCCAGCGGATCACGCGTGGAGGTATAAGCGGCAAAGAACTTTTTGGTCGCCTTCCGGGCGATCACCAACTGGCGGAATTTGGTGATGATGATCGTCCAGCTGAACAGCGACAGGACGAGCAGCACGATGACGGTGATCTTGCCTTCGGTGGTGGCGTTCTGGATGGCGTACACCGCCGCGTTGGCGGCGAACAGGGGATGAATGAGCGGGGTCATGGATGGATTTCGGGATCTGGGTTCTAGGTTCCGGGGTTTGGGGTCCGGGATTCGGCACTTTTCTTCTGCGGTAAAATCACGGTCACACGGCCGGTTTTCTGGGCCAAGGCAATTTGTTTGCCCTTCTTCTTCTCATCGTCCTGGTCGCCGGTGGAGTCGTCCGTGGCTTTGGCGACATCTTCGCTTTGCGAGCTCTGGCTGGCCTTGTCGGCGGCGGTGCCCGGGGTAAAGGTGGGCCCGCTGCCATTGGCGTCCTGCGAAAGCACGGTGGGGTCGCCCCCACCGGCGGTATGGACGGCGTCGGGAGCGATAATGATCCCGGTAATATCCCGGCCGGCAACATCAGCCGTATGTTGGGCCAGGACGGTCACATTCACAGTCTGCAAAGCATTGAGCGAGACGTCCTGTCCGAAAAACACTCCCGTAATGTTGCCCGTGGCATCCAGAAAGACCTCCCGGCCGATGACCCCGGAACCGTTGGCGTCAATGTTTCGGCCCATGACCAGAATCGGGTTGCCCAGGGAATCAGGGAAGGGAAGGCCACTGGCATCCAGCGGCGTTGAGACATTCACCGGGTTGCCGCCGACATCCAGGTAGGGCTCAATTTCACCACTGACGAACTCAACAATCTGGCCCGTCGGGTCCCCGATCTTCACATAAAGCGGATGGCCATTGGCATCGATCAGGGGCTGGCCGCCGGAATCAAGGATTTGGATAAGCGAAACGGGCGTCGTGCTGCCGATCTCCAGGACCTGTCGGGTCGATCCCAGGGTGATCACGTTCCGATCACTCAGCAACGGCTCAGCCTTGACGTGTCTTTCGACGATCGTTTTTTGGGTGATGGGATCAAAAAAGGGAACGTCAACGATCTGTAGTTTGCCTTTTTCCAGTTTCCACGATCTGGTGGTGACATCATAGAAATAGATCTGGATGGCGCCAGCACCCGTCGCAGTGGTGTCCAGGATCGCCTGTTTGCCGGCCAGCAGCGTGACGGTGGCGCTGCTGCTGTCAACCTGGTCAAGCGACAGTTGAATGATGCCGCCGGCACTGGTGTTGATGTTGCCATTCGGAGTTTCCACGAAGATATTCCCGACGACATTTTGGGAATCGGGAAACGTGGTGGCCAGGATGCCGCTGCCGGGAATGGTGGCGGAATTGGGGGTCACCGCATGCGTGGTCGGGTCCACCAAGAATTGTTGCACCGTTACAAACCCGCTGCCGCCGCTGCCGGCGTTCACGTTGCCATTGAGCGACTCAACGGTGATGTTGCCTCCGTCATAAGCGGCAATGCGCGATCCATTCACGTTGATGTCCCCGTTGGCATAAACACTCACGTCGCCTTGATCAGTCGAAAAAATGCCGCGGGCCGCGAGGGTTTTGACGGAAAAATCCGATGAACCGGCGTTGATGTCCCCGCCGGCGTTGACGTAGATGTTGCCGCCATTGAAGGAGACAATGGAGCTGGAATACATGTCCAGATCGCCGATGAAGTCGCCGGAGGCAGTTTGCCCGGCGGAGTGGCTTCCCGTGGTGACGACGTTGATATCAGCCCCGCGGTCAAACAAGCTGGCCAGCGGATAATTGCCGCGGATGGTGTAGAAGGACACGCCCTGTGACTGGATCCCGGCGGAGGTTCCGAGGTCGATGGTCCGGGCCGTAACATCGAATTGTCCGCCACCACCAATGATATAACCGAAGGAACCGGCATTGAAGGGGATGGGGCCCAATGCGTTGTACCGGGCCAGCAACGTCTGAGCATCGATGGCGTTCAAGACTGAAACCGTGGTCGTCACGGGTATTGTGGCCTCCGGGTCGGCCCACTGGGGGACGCCGTTCACATAAACCTGGACCGTCAGGTTTTGCAACAATTGCAGCACGCTGGCCAGGTTCACCCCGGGGAGATTTTGATAGGTCAGCACATGAGTTGAAGGATTGTAAAAAAAGCTCGTGGACAGGGCCGTGGCCGAAAGGCTGTTGTTCACCGCCTGGGAAAGATACGACAACATTGGCGCTTCCCAGCCCGCAAACTGGCTCAAGTCAATGGAGGTAAAAGCGCTCCGGCTGATAATGTCACCGCCCGCCGTGATGCTGGTCACGTCATCGGCGGACAGGTTCATGCCTTGAAACCCGCAGTTGTTCATGTTGCCGCCCACCCTGATTTGCGCCGCTTCGGGGACGGCCAGGGACACCAGGTTCATGTCGCCGGAAATATTCAGGACGACCGGGGTGAGATGGTTGAGGTGGACCGGCGAAGCGGCATGATCATTCGCGCCAAAAAGGCCGGCGGCGGGCGAGTATTGGCTATGACCGGCATCGGAAACGATCAAGCTAAAAAGCTGGGGGGCTCCGCCAACGCCATTCAGAGCGCTGACCAGAGAACCCGTCGTGTCAATGGTGAGACTGCCCTGGGGCGATGGGAAAAGGACCAGGCTGGTGAGCGAACCGGGCGCCCCCAGGATCACCCCTCCGTCACCCGCCGTAATGTTCAAGCTGGAGGGATAGATGACGGGCACGTTATTCAGTGTCCCGGTCAAACGCGGCAACTGGACCGACGCTCCCAATTGCACCAGGTTGCCGGCGGTCAAATCAACATAATCGCCCGGCGCGTAGTTGAAATAATGGCTGAAAGTCCCGCTGCTGTTGAACACGCCGTTGGGATTACGGACCTCCTGCAAAAGGATGTTCTGCGCCGCGGTTACATTCCAGCCGCCACTGATCAAGCTCAAGGCCAAACCATTGAATGACAGATCTGCCCCCGCACTGCCGGAAGTGCCCAGCACGTAATTTCCGGATGAATCCGTGACCGGATTGCCATTGGCATCCATTTGAACCCCGGCAAAAATACTACCCGTACCGTTGGCCACGAGATAATGACCGGTCACATTGCCGCCCGCCACGACCGTCACATCCCCGGGCTGGGAGCCATAAGCCCCCGAACCCGCGGTGAGGTAATCATTGCCATTGACGGGTGTGGTTGAATTGCCGTTGTAATAATACACCCCCTTGCCGGGCAATACGCTGGTTATATCCCCGACCGCGATAAGCGTCACATCCCCGCCCGCCGCCGTGCTGATGCCGCCCAGACCGTTTTGCAGATTATAAGCTGCGGTGAGGGAACCCGCATTGTTGGCAAAATGGTAACCTTGCGCGTCCGACCCGGTGTCAATGTTGCCCTCCAGGGCATGAGCCGTGATGCTGCCGCCGCCCGTCGTGACCACGTACCCGGAACCCACGGCAATGTCCCGTCCCGCCACCAGGTTGATGTTCCCGTTCGCCGTCTGGATCGAACCGCCGCCGGACAGGCCCAAACCGCCATTCAGGTAGATATTACCGGCACCCGATTGGACAGCATCCTTGGCAAAATCATATCCGGCAGCAAGGGCAACCGACCAACGGTTGGCATCAGAGATGGAAGCACCATCACCAAAGATGATGTTGCGCCCGGCCGCCAGCGTCAGTTGGCCGCTGGTCACACCTCCGAAGTTTGCACCGATGGTTCCACTTAAATCCCACGATGTTCCACCGGCAAGAGTGATGTCATACGCAGCCTGGAGAATGATTTCAGAAACCGCGAGGTTGGCAAACGCCGTGTTCACGTTCAAATCCAGCGTGATGCCCGGATTGTCCCCGGCCAGAACCATACCGCTGCCGGCGCTGCCGGAACCGGACGTGTCCAAAACGATATAATCCGGATCCAGCAATAATTTCCCCGCCGTCCAACCCGCTCGCGCGCGCGCATCGATGCCGGAATTCAGTGACCGGACGTTCGGCGCGCAGATCTCCACATCGCCGCCATTGCCGCCGCGAGCACCGCCGGCGGTGATGATTTGACTGCCGATATCGTCGCTGAAAATATTCCCCGATTCCAAGGTCACGTCGCCGCCGGAACTGTGCCGGACGGAATCGTCGCCGCGCGCGAGAATTTGGGAATCCGCCCCAAGGTTCAACTGGTCGGCCGCTACGAGTTCGATGGTTCCACCGTGATTTCGCGCGGAGTTGGCCTGGATGAAACCGTTTTGATTCACCACCTGCGCACGCATCGCAATCGTCCCCCCGTCAGCAATGAGCTGGCCTTCGTTGTCCACCGAACCCTGGGGCAGCGTCACCGCCATGCTCATGCCGCGGCCGTCGGGACGTTCGCTCAACAGCACGGTCTGACCGGCGGCCAGGCCCACGGCCCCGCCGGGCGCTTCAATGCTCCCGTGGTTCTCGACCCGGTCGGCAATCAAAAAAGCCGAACCGCCACTGCTGATTTTAATCTGGCCGTAGTTGATGATGCTGGCCAGCGGCGGCGGGCCGTTGAATTCCCAGGCGCCCCCGGAATTCTGCGGCGGCAGGCAATTCGCCGTGGATACCACCAGCCCGGCGGCGCTGACGAACGAGTTCGGGCCGAAATAGAAGCCGGAGGAATTGAGCAACACCACGACTCCGTTGGCCTGGAGGTTGCCAAAGATCTGGGACGGATTCTGATCATTGATGCGGTTCCACACGATCGAGGAAGCCGACGGCTGCTGAAAAATGGTGGTTTCCCCGACGGCAATATTGAAGCTTTGCCAGTTGAGAAAGGCGTTCTGGGAAGCGGTGACCGTGAGTTGCGAACCGTTGACCGCAGCCGTGGCCGAGCCCGACGTGACCGTCAGGCCATGGGGATTGGCCATTGTCTTCAGGGCAACACCCAGCGTCAATACGCCGGTGACAAGCCGGCGAAACGCAAGGTTGCGATACAACAGAAGTATGCGCATAACGATCCTAATTTTTTATTTTAAGGCAATTGCCCGGCGGCCGTGCGTTACAAATTGGTGACAGTTTTTGGCCATGACCTTTAGAACTGGCCGCCGACGCCGAAATAAACGCGACCGCTGGCGGATTCCCCCGGGTGGTTGATCAAAGGCCAGGCGATCGTCAGCCGCCCGTCCAGGTGGCTTCCGATGTTGGCGGTGAATCCGAAGCCGGTGCCGCAAAACTGTTCAAACCCGGGCGCCCCGGGCGGGACGGCTGCGAGATCGTGGAGCTGGCCGTAATCCAAAAAAACCGAGGCGCGAACCCAGCAAGGTTCCTCGTGCCCTTCGATGCCCACCATGCCAATGTTGCACAATGGGGTTTGCGGCTCGATGGTGAACCGCCAGCCGGTGTCGCCATAAGCCTGACCATCCTGATAACCCCGCACACTGGCCGATCCGCCCATGGCATATTGTTCATTGCTGATCAGCGGCCCATCGGCCCATTGCCCATCGACGTGAAGTTTCACGGTCCAGTCCTGGTAAATGGTCTGCACACGGTCCGCTCCCATTTGCAGGGTCACATAAGACGCGCTCGCGTTGGTCGTATAGGAAGCCTGGGAAAAACTGGCATCCTGTTCGTTGCGAAAAAGGCCCGGCACATTGAAGTTGGCCTGAAAATTGAAAAAGGTCGTCCCCAACGTGTCAGGCAGGGAACCGTTCCAGCCGACGTTGAACGGCACATAAACCAGCGTCGTGTTCCGGGTCGGTTGCCCGGAGGAAACGGTCTGGTTGATGGGCACCGGCTGACCGGCGCTGTTGGTGATGACGATGGTCACGTAAAAATTATTGGTGTTGTAACTCACCTGCTGGAAACGCTTGTAGTCCAATCCGAGCGAGAGGGTGCTGCTCACCGCTGCCAGTTGCGGCAGCGGCAGGGACAGGCGTCCGCCAAGGCCTTCGGTAAGCGTGACATTGTCGCCGGTCGTCTGCGAATCAATCTTCAAGAGCGGCGTGGTGACCACATTCTCAAGTTCACCGAATTGCACGCCGGTGTCGGAGGTTGAGCGGCTGGCGTAAACATTCAATTCCGGCCGGCCCGTCGCCGGCGGCAGGTTGAAGCGGCGGGTCACTTCGTTGTAGCCAAAACTGCCCGGATTGGCCTGCACCTGATCCTCCACCGAACGGGAGCCGCCCAAAGGCAGGCGATAATAGCCGCTATAATTGGCGATCAACGGATCGTCGAAGGGGGTGTTTACATAGTTGGGCTCACTTTTCATTTGCTCGGGCGAGAAGCCGTACTGCAGGCCAAATTGATGTTCCAGATCCCACAGGTTGTCGTATTGGGCGCTTGAATTGACGCGCAGGACGGGCGAGCCGGGTGTGCCCTGGTTGTTCAGTTCAATCCGCCCGTGCAACGGCAACTGGTCCTTGACCTTGAGGGTGAGTTCGCTGGTGCCCGGCTCCGGACCAGGGCCGATGACCGGATAGATTTGCCGGTCGCGGCTGGCGTTCGCCGCGTCGAGTTCTCCCTGCAGGACATGGGAGTTCAACAGCAGGTTGGTATGCAGGCTGGGCAGGGCTCGCAGCACATTGTTGGAACTGTAGTAGCGGTTGCCGGTGACGTTGATGGCGGCCAGCCGGCCTTCGGTCACCTGCATTTGTACCGTGGCGTTGGTCAGTTTCTGCCGGGGCAGACCCACAGACACCGTCACGTAACCCCGGGTCCGATACGCCGCCTGCACTTCCGTCAGCGCCGCACGTATCCCTTCGAAGCTGACGTTGGTGCCAAAAGCGCCGTCGATATTGGTCAGGGCCAGGGCCAGGGCTTCCGGCGGCAAAACGGTGTTGCCCAGGACCAGGTATTGATCCACGGCAAACCGGGGACCGGTATTCGTGGAAACCACATGGACCCGGGTATCGTTATCCTTCGTCTCCATCTCGCCCAGCTTCTGGATCAACGCCCCGCGCGCATCGGCGATAGCCTCGGGACTGGCAGCGTTAGTGGCAACGATGATCACGGGCGGGACCACCGGCGCCACTGCGGGTCCGGCTGTTGAGCGGTTCGAGCCGGCAGCTGGATGGTTGCCGGAAGGGACGTAACGGTTGCCCGACACCCAAATCTGCGGAAACGGCGCCGGGAAGACATTCAGCGTGACCGTACCATTGGTGATTTGCTCCTGGGCGAAGGCGACGCTCATCGCGGCATAGCCCTGGTTGTGATATTCCGATTGCAGGTCCGCAGCCGCTTTCACTATCTCATCCAAACTGACATTTGCGCCGGTGGGCCCGGAAAAGACGCGGGTCAGGATGTTCGTGGGTAACGACGTGTTGCTTTTGACAACATAGGCCCGGACGTTAAAATGAGGACCGACGGCATCCTCCGCCACGCTTGTTGGACTGGCGTCGACAAGTGGCGCGGCGATTGAATCGGTTTGCGCCCGGCCGGGCAAAATAGAATTCAAGCTGAGCAGAAGGAACAGGATGCCGATGCGCACCGCTCTCGGAAGGCCGCCGCCGGGCAGGGTTGGAGGGTTTCGGCGCAGGCTCTGCAGCCGCCACTCGCTGGGGGTCATCCCAAACCGTTTCTTGAACATCATGTTGAACAGGCCGAGATGCTGGTAACCGCTGTCGTAGGCAACATTGATGATTTTGGCGTCCGAATCCACGAGCAGCTGACGCGCGCGCTGGAGGCGTAATTCGATCTGGCGCGCCCGGAACGGCACGCCGAATTCCTCGCGGAAGAGGCGGGTAAAATGGCGTTCGCTGCAATTGAGCTGCCCGGCCAGGTCGCGGAGCGAGCACTGGGAAAGTTCGGCCTCCGGCATCCGGCCGACCAGTTGCCGGAATCGCTCGCGGAGTTTGCCGGGCCCGGCGGTTTCGGCGACCGGGGCCGGCAACAAATCGGCGATGGCGTTGGCCCACAGTTGAAGCAGGCTGCAGCGCGCTGACAGGCCCTCCCGGCGCGGTTGTTCCGCCAGCCGGGTGAACCTTTGGGCCAGTGGCTGGTCGGCGGCAAAAATCGAAGCGGGTGAAGCCGGCCGCTGGGGAGTCACTTCGAGCTGATGCCATTCGGTGACCGTCAGCAGGCCATTGAGGTATTGCGGCTGGACGGCAAAAAATTGCAGCTTCAATTCGCCCAGCTGGCTGGCTCGCAACATCCCGTTGCCGCTGCCGGTCGTCATCAGGCCGTCTCCCACACCGAGCTGGCGGGCGGCGGCACCCGGTTGCAACCAGTAACCGACCCCCCCAGCCACCCGGATCATGAACCATTCATGATGGCGGGGAATCCATTCGCCGGAAGGACGCAACGTCAGTTCCTGCAGCATGAGATGTCGCTCTGTGGTCACGGGCGCACCACACTGAAGGCGGCGCGTGACCGCCATGTGTCGGCTTGGCGACAATCCTGAAACAAGAAAACCCGCTCGCCGGACACAGGACATCTCCCCAGCCCGGGAAGGTTACAACCGGTTGTCGGGCAGGTTTCAATTTCCCGCGGCCCGGGTTAAGGCTGGCGTCACCGTCAAACGAACCCTATCCCGTTGGCCGAAAAATGGTTCCTGCCTCCGAGGTGCAATTCCCCAGGCTGGGCACGGTCTTGAAGTCCCCTTCTCGCCTTCGGGGGTCCGCCGCCGATCCGGGTGGAACCGGACCGTTTCCACGCGACAGGTGTCTATGCAGGGGCAAGGCCACGGTTCATCGCGGCGGTTGGACGTCGACCTCCTGAAAAACAGGCTGGCAGAAATCCGGGCACTCCCTAAAAAAACGGGGGATTCATTCCCCCCGGGCTGACTCTTCTGGCTGGATGGAATTGGTCCGGCAGATTTTGGCGTAAACTTCCGCCAGCGGTTTCATGGTGCGCGGCAATTTTTCGTCCGCAAAATCCACGGCCAGCAGCCCGAATTTTTTCGCGTAGCCGAACTGCCATTCAAAATTGTCCAGCAGCGACCAGTAAAAAAATCCGCGCACATCCACCCCCCCGGCCATCGCACCGTGCAATGCGGTGAGATATTCGCGCAGGTCGCGCTCGCGGAACTTTTCGTCCTCCGACGCCGCGCCATGTTCCGTGATAAAAACGGGCAACCGGAAGCGTCGATGGAGATAGGCCAGGATTTTCACCATGCCTGCGGAATAACGCTCCACCATGTCGTCGCAGACGAAGTCGAAATCCTTCAGCCGTTTCACCGGCGTGCCGCTCGCCGGAATCATCGGGTGGAAATGGTGAAAGCGCACCCGGCCATAATAATTCAACCCGATAAAAGTTGAGTCCTTCCGCCGGCCGCCGCCGAGAAAAGCGTCCAGCACGAATTTATTGAACGTATAGTGGCACGCAAAGGCGGTGGCGCGATCCCAGGGCGAATAGATTTTGTAGGCGTGGAAGAAAGTCCAGTTTTTGGCAATGCCGACTTCCGGTTCCCGGCCGGCGTTGCCCTCGCGCCGGATGATGCGGCTGGCCTGCACGTGGGCACGGGCCATGTGGTCGATCACTTTGCGGAATTGTCCCAGTTTCCATTTGCGCTGCGGGGGAAATCCGCCAAGCAGGTACGCCAGGCACGCGTAGGTGTCCGGTTCGTTGAAGGTGTTCCAAAGATAAACCCGGTCTTTCAGCGCGGGGATGAGTTTGGCGACGAAATCCACAAACGCCGGAATCGTTGCCGCGTTGGTCCAACCGCCCATCGCACTGATCCACGGCGGGTTGGAAAAATGATGCAACACAACCATCGGGACAATGCCCGCCCGCTTGAGCCGGTCGAGCAAATCCACATAGCGTGCCAGTTCGTGCTGATTCAGCGCCGCGAACGGCGCGGATTGCAGCCTCGACCATTCAATGCCGAAGCGGTAGGAGTTTGTGCCCAGCCGGGACATCCACTCGATGTCTTCGGGATAGCGATGGTAGTGGTCGCAAGCGATGCGGCAGTTGCCCCCATCCTCCGCGGTGAAATGCGTCCATTCGTTTTCGAGGTGGCCTTCCACCTGCGTCGGCGACGTGGCGGTGCCCCAGAGAAAGCCCGCCGGGAAATGCAGGATGTTGTCGCGCGTCATCGTGAAGACTCTACCGCCTGTCCGATGGCGGCAAAAAGCTTTTCCGGCGCACAGTTCACCCAATGGCGAAATTTTTCCACGGGCAGACGGTCCGGCAGTTCGGCAAGCCGGTCGAGGTTGAAACTTTTTTCAGCGATGCCGATGCCGAACTGTTGCGCGTCGAGGGCGTTGACCTGCTGTTCGACGTGGTTCTCCACCGGGACCAGGAACAACGGTTTGCCGAGCCAGGCGGCCTCGCCCAGCGATTCAAATCCGGCGGTGCAGACGACGTGACGGCACCCGGCCATCATCTGTAGAAATTTCTCGCCGTCGATCCGGTGAAAGGTGAGCGACGGCGAATGCTGAAATTCCGCCGGCGCGCCCGGTCGGTCGTAAAAACAGTGCAGCTTCGTCAGCGGATTCTTCGCGCTCCATGCAATGATTTGACCGGCGTAACCGTGGTTCAGCAAATATACGAGAACGAAGTCACCATCAGGGTTGGACTCCAGCCCGAACAGTTGTTTTCGCAAAATCGGCGGGCCAACGATGATTCTCTTTTCCGGCAGATCCGGCGCGGCGTAGAGCGAGAGCGCCAGCTTGGTCGCGCGGGCGCCGAGCAGGCCCGTGTAAAGTTTCATGCTTAACTGCTGTTTCCATAACTGCGGCGTGCGGACGTAGCCGGGATGTTGAAACATGAATTGATGGCCGATCGCAACCACCGGTGGACGCCGGCGGCGGGTGATGGTGTAGAACGCGGCAAGCGGCTCAAAAAAATTGAGGATGACCGCCGGCTGCGTTTCGCGGACGATCTCGTCGAAGCGCCGGAGCAGGCGGATGTATTTCGGCAGATTGCCCAGCACGCCGGCGAGGGTGGCGGTGTTGCTGACGGACCGGTTGTCTTTATATTTGAACTCCAACGTCGGCAGCTGCCGGACGGGCACCTTCATCGCCGATTCGAAGTAGCCCGGCATCGGCCGTTGCGGGCTCACGCCGAGCGTGACGGCGACGACTTGATGCCCCGCCGCTTCGGTCATTTCCTTTACGGCTATCGCCTGGGTCATGTGGCCCCGGCCCTCGCCCAGCACGCAAAACATCATTTTCATGGAATTGGATGAGTTTGATTTTGCCGTCGAAATCTTCAATCAACGCCGTGCAGCTTTCCACCCAGTCGCCGCAGTTCAGGTATTGCACCTCGCCAATCATTTTCACCTCGGCGCGGTGGATATGGCCGCAGATGACGCCGTCGGCTTGATGGTGGCGCGCCATCGAGGCGAGCGTGTCCTCGTATTCGGTGACGTATTTCACGGCGGACTTGGCCCGGGATTTCAGGTATGCCGCCAGCGACCAGTGGCCGAAGCCCAGGGCGCGCCGCAGCCGGTTCAAATATTGGTTGAAGTCGAGAATCCAGTTGTAAAGATGCGAGCCAAGTTTTTCCAGCAGATGATTGAAATGCGTCAGGCCGTCGGCTTGATGGCCATGGATGACGAGATATTTTTTTCCGTCGGCAGCGGTGTGAACCGCCTGCCGCGCCAGCGTCACGTTGCCAAATCCCATGCCAATGAACTGCTCAATGAACTCATCATGATTGCCGCTGAGGTAGATGACCCGGGTCTGCCGGCGGCTTTTGCGGAGCAGTTTTTGGATGAGCAGGTTGTAGTCATCGCGCCAGAACCAGCGGAACTTCAATTCCCAGCCATCGATGAAATCTCCGACGATGTAAAGATACTTGCAATCCACCACGCGCAGGAAGTCGAGCAGTTCGGCGACGCGGGCGTGCTTCGTGCCGAGATGGATGTCCGAAATCCAGACCGACCGGCAAACCATTGTCCCGTTCGAGTTCAAATCGAGATGTAATGGGTCATCTCTCATAGCACGATTACAATCGTGCAACATTGTAAATTGTTGCGGCAACCATTTATTATCGCCGTAACCCAATCTTCACCCGGGCGAAACCCCATTGAGAAAATTCCGTCCGATTTGCTTGAGCCACAACCAATCCGGTTTGTCACCTGCCTGTAACTTGACTGTATTTAAGCCTTTATTGATTGTTGGCGGATGCCGGTATCTGACGTGAAGAGCAGCCCTCGCGATGGCAACCCCATGAGAATTCGGGGAGGCCTGGCATTGGCCGGAACAATAATCGGGCTGGTGCTGATGGCCGGCCGAAGCCCGGCTCAATCAGTTTATACGCCTTATAGCTTCGCCCATCTCGCCGGAAATGCCGGCCTTTCTGGCACCAATAACGGGACCGGAAATGCCGCGCAATTTAATGATCCTTCCAGCGTGGCAGCCGATAGCGCCGGCAACGTCTACGTGGCGGACACCTACAACGATACGATCCGGAAAGTAAGCCCGGCGGGGGTGGTGACGACCCTGGCCGGCAAGGCAGGCACTCCCGGCAGCGCGAACGGAACGGGAAGCACGGCGCGATTTAACAAGCCTTTCGGCGTGGCCACGGACACCGCAGGCAACGTTTATGTGGCGGACTCGCTCAATGACACCATCCGGAAAGTGACCCCGGCGGGAGTGGTATCGACCCTGGCGGGCAAGGCGGGTGTTCCCGGCACCAACAACGGGACCGGCAGCGCCGCACGGTTTAACACCCCTTTCGGCGTGACGGTGGACCGGGCAGGCAACGTCTATGTGGCGGACACCTACAACCAGACAATCCGGAAAATAACTTCCGCAGGGATGGTGACGACGCTGGTGGGCACCGCCACGCTGCTTTTTGGTCCTTCCGGCGTGGCCGTGGACAGTGCCACCAACGTCTATGTGGCGGACTACGGGAATCATATTATCCGGAAGGTGACGCCAGCGGGCGTGGTGACGACCCTGGCCGGATTGGCCGGCAGTTCCGGCAGTGCGGACGGAACGGGGACCGCGGCCCGATTTTCTTATCCTTCCAGCGTGGCGGTCGACAGCGCGACCAACGTCTATGTTGCCGACACGGACAATTATACGATCCGGAAAATAACCCCGGCAGGAGCGGTGACGACCCTGGCCGGATTGGCAGGCCACTCCGGCACCAACGGCGGCACCGGAAGGATCGCGCGATTTCTTCTCCCTGCCGGGATCACGGTGGACAATACCGGTAACGTTTATGTGGCGGACACAGACAACCAAACGATCCGCAAAGGATCGCCGGCGTTCACGATTCTCACGGGCATGGACTTCGGCTTCACCAGTGGCCGCTTTGGGTTCGACCTCATGGGCCCGGTCGGGCAGAGAGTGATCGTGGAAGGTTCAACCAATCTTGTGGATTGGCTGCCCCTCGAGACCAATACTTTTGGCCTCAACGTTCTGTCCTTCAGCGATGCGCAGAACAATGCTGATCCCCGGCATTTCTACCGTGCCCACACGCCGTAATAAGGCGGCCAATTGAAACGGTTCTTTTCCGGCGAGTCCGGGCCTGTCCCTTCGCCGTGCCAATCGGAAATGGAAAGGCGCTGGTGCGAAGCGGGCACCAGCGCCTGAAGGACCAACTTTTAACCATCGGTAGGAATACTAGCTTGCCGGACCAGTCAACCACAGCTGGCTCATTTGGTCAAAGACGGGACGGCAACAAGCCGGTGACTTTTTCAAGCGCAGCAATTCATAACCTGGGGAACGGGAAATTTGTGACGTGAACGACCAACCAGATGGCGGACTTGTCACCTGCTCTTAACCTTCAGCGTTGAACGCACTGCCAAGCGGCGAGTCAAAGGATTTGATTTTATGACACTCAACTTGGGGAAGTTATTATTTCCGCGTTTGCAACCGGATCAACGGCGACGTGAAATGCATGTCCTGCTCTCCGCCCTTTTGTTCGGCTTGATCCTCGCCGGCGTCGTCGCGCTGGTGATGCTCCTGGTGGCGAAACGGCAATTGCACTGACGGCCGGCCGAAGTGAGCCGGATGCGAGCGACCGGAACAAAGGTTTCAGGCAGCGGCGATGGCCGTTTCCTGCAGGAACGCCATGTCGCGCCCGGGTTGCTTGCGGATCAAAAGCGCTTCCACGCTGCTCGTCAGCCAGTCGTTGCCGTCCATCACCCCCGGCTCCATCCAGTGCCAAATGAAATCCCGGTCCATTTGCCGGGAGCAACGCAGGAATTGTTTCACTGTCCAGTCCAGTTCCCCTGCCAGGCCGCTTTCGTCCCCGAGCAGGCCGATGAACAACCCGGCGGCCGGACGGTTCGTTTTCCCCGCCGCCAGGGCATCCAGCCATTGGACCAGTTCCAGCTCCCGCCGATCCAATGAACTCATGGCCACGACGAGCACGTCAGCCTCCGCTGCGTCCTGGGTAATCATCTTCCGGATGGGCCCGCTGGTGGTCAGGGAATCCAGGTTCCACATCTGGCTGGAAACTTTCCATGGTTCCCCGGCCAGCTGCGAGATCTGGCCGGTCGCCCAGCGGGCACGCACCGCCGCGGCAAAATCCACATACAATGAGAACAAACGCAGTCTCCCGTCCATCCCTGCCTCCGATTCAATCAAAGTTTCAGTGTTCATAGGTTTAAATTTAACGGCAGCAAATTTGAACCGGGAGCGTTACGCCCGCATGAAGGTCGCGTGCCAATTCGGGAACTTTTGGACCTGAATTCCGGCGTTAAAACCGCGTCATCCGCGGAACCCGCACCAGTGAACCAAGCCAGCCTGGCTGGTGAATCTGCGGCCGGTCAGGCGGTATCCTCAAAAAAAGAAAAGCCGGTGCGAACAAATTCGCACCGGCCTTGGGTTTTGACGGAGATCAGTTGAACGGCGGGAAAATCGTTCCGCCCACCGCCGGACGGACGTTCGCCATGTCGGAAAGACGGATGGCGGTGGCCCCGGCGACCTTGCTCAGCTCGATTTCGTTTTCGATGCTGCCCACGACGGGCGAGCCCCCATCGAACAGGGTTTGGGCATTGAACACACCCATGAAACTGCCGGGCGTGAACTGGTCACCCAATTGGACCTGCGAAATGTTCTGGTCGGCGATCAGGCCGGGGTTGATGGGGTGAACCAGGACTTCCAGGCCCCAACACGGGTAGTAGCCGAGCGTGATAGGCGAGTAGTCGTTGGTGCCGGTATTGCCATGGATGCCTGCGCCGGCGACCGTCGGCCAAAAACCATTGAAGGAGACCACCTCGCCCCAATTGGTCCCGCCGATATTGACCCCTTTGGCGTCGGCGATAGACAGATAACCAATGGCCTGGTTGGCGGCGTTGTTGTTATTCAGTGTGTTTTTGATGTCACCGCCGCCGACATAGCCAGATCCCCAGTTCAGGTTCACATTGCCGAGACCTGCCGCACCGACAATCCCGTTGGGGGAGGCGCCAAACAAAGTTGCGGCTGAAACGGTCGGCGTATAGAAGAAGTTATTGGTAAAATCATAGATATAGACACCGACGGTATCGTTGTATTGAAAATAATTCCCGGCGGTTTCGCAACGGCGGGTGCCGGAGTCCTTGGTGCGCTGCATCAAGTAAACAAATGTGTTCGTGTCCGTAATCTTGCTCGTCCAGGCCGCCAGCGGAATGCGCCCCTGCGGGATGCCATATTCCAGCTGTTCCCAACTGACATTGTTGATATTGGTCACGGCACCAACGGTGGTCACTGATTTGCAGACGACGAACGGCTGCACACACACGTTTTCCTCAACGTAGTTGCCCGTCGCCGGGAAAGGAGCGGAGGCGCCGGAGGCATCGGAAAATCCGATGGTGGGGGTGTTGGTCACATAACCATCGGTCAACCCGCCAACGGTACCGGAAGCGTTGGGAAAAATGAGCTTGGTGCCTTGTTCCGTCGTCTGCAGCCCCTGAATCGAGCCGGTGAAGTTGCCGTGGATGGTCAGCGTGTTGCCGGCGAGGTTGGTCAATCCGCTGATCGGGGTCCCGGTCATGGCCCAGGCCGCCGTGCTGGCGCTGAAGCCCGAATTGGCGCCGTTATGCGCCGCGTCACCATAGTAAACGGATGGATTCCCGCCGACAAAAAGTTTTTGACTGGCGGTATAGACGTTGGCCCGGAAGGCCGTAGAGCCGGTGAGGTACACGTCAATGTTGGCGGCCACAAGCGCCGGGGCGCCGGCGAGGCCGAAAGCCAGGGTGAGCAAGAGCGTTTTTTTCATATTATTTGTTTCTGTTTGGGTTGATATTGTTTGGTAAAATTTATCGTCGGTGTTGATTAATGGGTTATTGGGCGGTGATGGTGTAGAATCTGGCGTCGTCCGTGGTGGTATCCGTTATGATGTGGGCCGCCGTATCACCGCTGATCAGGGTGGTGATAACCGGCCAATTGGCCGGCGGCGTCCCGGAAGTCAGACTGTTGGTTCCCCGCAAGGTATAAGTGCCATAAAGCCCGGTGGTGTAAGTAATCGTGGAATCATTACCCGAACGGCTGACGGATTGGACGACCGGCGTGGCGCTCGGATACGCCACATAAGTCATCACGCCATTGGTGGACAGCTCAAAGTAACCCAGCCATTTCCCCGGCGCAAAACCGCTGGCGGGAATCATCCGATAAAAATCCGAGCGAATGAGCTTCCCCGCCGTGGTGAAATTGTTGGAGGTGGTGTTTTCCGGATTGCCCACGAAAGTGCTGTTGAATTGGCCGCCAGATGCGCCGGCCAAGGCATCGTGATAGCTGACCCCGGTCGTATAATTGGGGTTGCCGGCGCTGATGTCTTCCTCGACCACGGCGGTTGGCGTGCTGACCGGATAGACCAGGAGGTTCAATTCGTCCCGCGCACCGGGTGGAATGGTCACCATCCGCCCGACGGTGCCTGACTGTACGCTGGAGATCTGGGCCGGCCACGGGACAGTCTGGCTGTTCAAGGAAGCCCGGGCCCGGGTCACAAACAGTGTGTTGTCACTCGACCAGGTGAAAGCCGACCAGCTGACGCCGTTGGTGCCAACCGCGGCGAGCTGGCTGCCGGTGTATTGGGAGATGGTTATCCTCTGATTGGGGGTCGCATTGGTAAGCGTGGATATCGGACCCGCGTCAACGACCATGTCATTCCCGCCCTTTCGAAAACACACCAGGACATCTCCGACCGCATAACTGGTAAAATCGCCTGCCATGATATCGCCGGCAGCAACACTTGCGAGTAAAGCAATCAGTCCGAACTTTTTGTTTAGCATATGATTAAAATTAAATTGTTTTTATTTTCGACCGTTCAGATTTCCAACCGTTATCACATTCAAATCTTACGGATACTTCCATTCATCAACCTCCACAAACCGGCCAGACACACACAGTTTCATGACGGGCCACGGCTTCCACGTAAAAGTGACGTAACCCTGTGCCTGACGGCGTTTTTTCCGGATACGACGGGCCGGCAGCCCGTCGCGTTGGAAGGCGTAACCAAAATGTGACTTGCACCCCGGCATTTCGGCAAACGCACTTTTTGTTGGCACACGCTCCCGACAGGCCGCACAATTAAAAAACATGCACGGTTCATCCGCCTGTTTTTGTCGGTGGCGACCACGCCGGGTCTTCGCGGCTTCGTGTGGCTGGCTCCTCGCTTTCGCCCCGGCCTTGCCCGCCGCCATCATCGGGACCAATCCACCCGCTCCGCCGTTGACGCTGCAACGCATCAGCACGCTGCCGCAGGCTCAGCAGCCGGCCTGGAAGGATTATTTGCAACAGTCAATCCGGCAGTGGCACACGGACCAGGCTTCACTCCAGACGGAAATGCACCGATATAACGTCCAACAACCCGCGATTCCGCCCTCCGGCCATGGCGTACGCAGCCTGCCGTTGAACCGGCCCGCCGCCTGGTATGGCGAAAGCGAAGGGAGACGCATCGCCGATATCATCGTTTCGTTCCAGACTCCAGCGGGAGGGTGGAGCAAGAACCTCGACCTGGCGCAACATCCGCGCGCCCGGGGCGAATATTTCGCCCCCAATAATGATTCGCGTCATCTGGATCAGGCTGATTTTGACGTCCATCGCGATGCCCACTGGGACTATGTCGGCACTTTTGACAATGACGCAACCGTCACCGAAATACGTTTCCTGGCGAAAGCGATCACCGCCGCCGGCACCAATTCGTCGGCAGCTTATCGCCGGGCGTTTCAGCGGGGGCTTGATTATATCTTTGCCGCGCAATACCCGAATGGCGGCTGGCCTCAGGTATGGCCCCTGCAAGGTGGCTACCACGATGCGATCACCTACAACGACGATGCCATGTTTAACGTGCTGGTCTTGTTGCGCGATGTTTCCGGGTTGAACCGGGAATTCGCCTTCGTGTCTCCAAATTACCGGACGCGGGCCGCCGCCAGCCTCCGGCGGGGAATCGCCTGCGTGCTGGCCACCCAGATTGTCGTGGCCGGCCGCCGCACGGTATGGTGCCAGCAGCATGACATGCTGACCCTGCAACCGGTCTCCGCCCGCAATTACGAGATGCCCTCCCAGGCCGGCGCCGAAAGCGCTAACCTCATGCGATTCCTCATGGAACAGCCCCAACCCGGCCCGGTGATGCTGGCCGCAATCAATGCCGCCGCCGCGTGGTTTCAAAAAACCAAAATCAACGATATGGCCTATACCTTTGATGCCGCGAAGGGACGTCAGCTCGTTTCAACCCCGGGCCATGGACCGCTTTGGGCACGCTATTATGAAATCGGCACCGACCGGCCGATTTTCGGGGACCGGGACAAGAGCATTCACGACGACGTGAACGAAATCTCCCGGGAACGCCGGGACGGTTACTCGTGGTATAACGAAACGCCCCAACCGGCGCTGGCCCAGTATGCCGTCTGGGAAAATCGCCCCGGCAAATAAATTTTTGTTTGCCCGGCAGCCGGGGGCACGCACAATCCCATCAAACGCTCATGGCCTTCAAACACTTTGCGGGACAAATGCAGGGCATCGAATTGCTCCAGCGCTCGCTCGCCCGCGGGCGGCTCGGCCACGCCCACCTCTTCGCCGGCGATCAACTCGAGGAACTGGAAACCCTCGCCCGTACCCTGGCTAAGACGCTCAACTGCCAGCAACCCGTCCAGACCGGCGGCGCGGCAACGGATTGCTGCGATGCCTGCCTCAATTGCCGCAAGATTGACCATGACACCCACGCCGACATCCATTGGGTGCGGCCCGAATCCAAATCACGCATCATCACCGTCGATCAAACGCGGGAGCTGATGCGCGAAATCCAGCTCAAGCCGACGGAAGCCGGATACAAAGTGGCCGTCATCGCGGGAGCGGACCGGTTGAATCCCCAGGCAGCCAACGCTTTTTTAAAAACCCTCGAGGAACCGCCGGCAAAATCGGTGTTGATCCTGCTTTCCACCGAGCCGCAGCGGATTCTGGAAACGATTTTGTCGCGCTGCCTGCGCCTGAATTTTTTCGGCGCCGGTGTCCGGCCGGTCGACCCGGCGCAATTGGAATGGCTTGCCCGGTTTGACGCGCTGGCCGCCAGCGGGCAGAAAAGCCTGCTCAGCCGCTACCGGTTGCTGGACACGCTGCTGCAAAAACTCGGCGAAATCCGGGCGCGCGTGGAGGAAGTCCTGACCGCCCGCTCGCCGTTGCAACAGTACGATGAGGTGGAAAAAGACCTGCGCGAAAAATGGGAGGACGAACTCACCGCCGCCATCGAGGCGGAATACCGCCGCCAGCGGGTGGAGGCGCTCCTGCTCGTGCAATGGTGGCTGCGCGATGTCTGGCTGCAAACCCTGGCGGCGGGCAAACCTCTGCTGAAGTTCCCCGAAGTTCCCGGCACGGCCACGGTGGCCGGACGCATCACCCCGCGGCAGGCCCTGGAAAATCTGCAAACCCTGGAGCAAACCCAGCGGTTGCTGTACACCAACGTGCAGGAGGCGTTGGCGCTGGAAGTCGGCCTGCTCAAACTGCATTTTTAACGGTTGCGAACAAAAACTCGCAATGAAGTCCGAAAAACAATCGACCGGGACCTGGCTTTACCCGCTGATCTTCGGACTGTTTCTCGGCCTGGCGATTCTGAAATTCGGCAACCCGGTCATCCTGGACCAGAAGATCGCGCCACCGGCTTCGCCGGCTGAATTCTGGACGGACGCCTGGCCGACGCACTGGGGCAATTGGATTTTTCTGCCGCTCGCCCTAACCGGCGCCGGACTGGGGCTCGCGCACCGCCCGCGCTGGCCGGGAAACCGCTGGCTCTGGCTGCTGCCCTTGCTTTGGTTTGGCTGGCAAGTTCTCTCCGCCACCCAAACATGGGACGCCGCGATCACAGCCACCACGCTCAGCCACTTTGCCGGATGCCTCGCCGCTTATTTCATTGGCGCATTGATTTTGGGGCACGAACGTGCCCGGCAGTGGCTGCTCATCGGCCTGCTGGCGGCGTTTGCGCTGTGCCTCATTCGAGGAATCAACCAGCGATTGTTCGAGTTCCCGCAAAGCCGCCAGATGTTGTTGGAAGGCGAAAGCACCGGTTGGACCAACATTCCACCGAACTTGTTTGCCGAAATGAAGCACGACCAGGCCGTCATCACCACCAACGGCGTGGATGTGGCAAACCCGGTCATTCTCACCAAACTCGCAAAAGGGCGCGTCATGGGCACCTTGGTTTATCCCAACGCCCTGGCAAGCATGATCTTGTTGTTGCTGCCAGTATCGTTGGTTTTGGCGTTTAACAGCACGACCCGGCTGCGTCCGCCCCTCCCCGCCGCCACCACCGCCCTGACCATCTTTCTGGGTGGCACAGCGTTTTTTTGGACCGGATCGAAACTGGGCTGGTTGATTGCGATGGCAATGGGCGGCCTGTGTTTGCTTCGCCTGCCGTGGCCAACCCGGTTGAAGTGGGCGATTTTAGTCCCGGTCATGGCGATGGGGTTGGGAATTTTCGCCGTGCGGTTCCACAATTACTTTGCCGCCGGTGCCACCAGCGTCGGCGCACGGTTCGATTACTGGCAGGCGGCCGTAAAAACCACCTTCAGTCATCCGCTGTTGGGTACCGGCCCTGGGACCTTTAAGAACTCTTACGCGCTCATCAAACCGCCCGCGGCCGAAATGGCCCGTCTGGCGCATAATGACTATCTGGAACAATTTTCCGATTCGGGAATCGCCGGCGGCATATTCTACGGGACATGGATTGTTCTGGCGCTGTTGAGGGTCGGGCGGAGGGTCTGGCATTCGACCGATCCCGTGGCCTTCGCCCTTTTTCTGGGAATTTTTGCCTGGTTCCTTCAAGGACTGGGCGAGTTTGGCCTCTATGTTCCCGCACTGGCCTGGACCGCGTTTACTTTATTGGGCAGTTCCATTGCCTTGACCGGAAATCAAATCGACAAACGGCCGATAAATGGGTATCCTGCCCACCGCAAATGAAAATTCTTTTCCTCAACGGGCCGAATTTGAATCTGTTGGGACAGCGCGAACCGGAAGTCTATGGGCACGAAACTTTGGCTGATATCGAAGCAAAAGTACGAGAACGGGCCGCGCAGTTGAAGGTGGAGATTGATTTCCGACAATCCAATCTGGAAGGGGAGCTGATTAACTGGATTCAGCAGGCAAAAGGGAAATCTGATGTGATTGTCATCAATGCTGCCGCCTATACCCACACCAGCATCGCGCTACGTGATGCGATTGTGGCGGTAGGAATACCAACCATCGAAATCCATCTTTCAAATATTCATGCGCGCGAGGAATTCAGGCAAAAGTCGCTGATTGCCCCTGTCTGTTGCGGGCAAATCACTGGTTTTGGACAAAAATCATATATTTTAGCCTTGGAGGCTTCAGTTGACGTTAAAGTTACCAAGAATAAGCCATAAAATTTGAAATTCTTGGCGTTTTCAAAGATTTAAAACTTTTTTATTTTGCGGCTTGACGATAGGTTTTTACATGTTTAGACTTTACCTTAACTTAATAGTGATTCAAGCAGAGTCGAACTTCGGCGCTGCTTTTTTGGTTATATAGGGATATCTGAGTTTACTTTAACGAAAACGTGCCGTGGATATAAAAGACATCAAAGCCATCATTGACCTGATGAAGAAGAACTCTATAACGGAGTTCGAACTGGAACGTCAGGATTCAAAAATCAGGCTTAAACGCGGTCCCAATGGCGGCGTACCCGTAGTCCAATATGATGAGCCTGTAGCGGGCGGTGCGGCTCCCGTTCTATTGCCTGCTTCCAGCACATCGACACCGGCAGGCACGCCACAAATCGCCGCCACTGGCGAAATCGAGGTCAAATCGCCGATGATCGGCACTTTTTATCGCGCGCCATCCCCTGAGGCCGCGAATTATGTTGAGATTGGTTCCGAAATCAGTCCCGAATCGGTTGTGTGTATCATCGAGGCGATGAAAGTGATGAATGAAATCAAAGCTGAAGTCAAAGGCGTGATCACACAGG
>CAYPSF010000069.1:0-22701 GCA_964413165.1 uncultured Bifidobacteriaceae bacterium | reverse complement strand
CGCAGCGCGTCGATGTCGAGGCCGGAATCGGTCTCGTCGAGGATGGCGAGCCGGGGTTCGAGCACGGCCATCTGGAAGATTTCATTGCGTTTTTTTTCGCCGCCGGAAAACCCCTCGTTCACCGAGCGTTTGAGCAGGTCCTCGTTCAATTCCAGCAGTTTGATCTTGTCCTTGACCAGGCTGAGAAATTCCATGGCGTCCAGTTCGGACTGGCCCTTGGATTTGCGGATTTCATTCAGCGCGGCCTTGAGGAAGTAGGTGCTGTTGACGCCGGGGATTTCGACCGGGTACTGGAACGCGAGGAAGACGCCTTCGCGGGCGCGTTCCTCGGGGTCGAGATCGAGCAGGTCTTTGCCGTCGTAAATGACCTCGCCGCCGGTCACGTCGTAACCGTCGCGCCCGGCGAGCACCGCGGCCAGGGTGCTTTTGCCGGAGCCGTTCGGGCCCATGACGGCGTGCACTTCGCCCGGGTTGATGACCAGGTTGATGCCCTTGAGGATTTGCTTGCCCTCAACACCCGCGCTGAGGTTTTTGATTTCCAGAATTGGTTGCTTGCTCATTTTTTATAAAATGCTTCGTCCTCGTCCTCCTCCTCGTTCTCGTAATCGAAGGATTCGAGGACGAGGACGAGAACGACGACGAGGGGAGATACTAGCCGACACTGCCTTCCAAACTCACGCCTAAAAGTTTCTGCGCCTCCACGGCGAATTCCATTGGCAGTTCCTTGAAGACCTCCTTGCAGAACCCGTTGACAATCAGGTTCACGGCGTCCTGGGTCGAAAGCCCGCGCTGGTTGCAGTAAAAAATCTGGTCCTCGCCGATCTTGGACGTCGAGGCTTCGTGCTCGACGGACGACGACGTGTTTTTCACCTCGATGTAGGGGAACGTGTGCGCGCCGCACTTGGCGCCGATCAACATCGAGTCGCACTGCGAGAAGTTGCGCGCGTTGGCGGCGCTCTTCAGGATTTTCACCTGGCCGCGGTAGCTGTTCTGGCCGCGCCCGGCGGAAATGCCCTTGGACACGATGGTGCTGCGCGTGTTTTTGCCGATGTGCACCATTTTCGTGCCGGTGTCCGCCTGCTGGTAATTGTTCACCACGGCGACGGAATAAAATTCGCCGATGGAATTGTCGCCCTGCAGGATGCAGCTGGGGTATTTCCAGGTGATGGCCGAGCCGGTCTCCACCTGGGTCCAGGAAATCTTTGAATTCTTCCCTTTGCACAGGCCGCGCTTGGTCACGAAATTGTAGATGCCGCCCTTGCCGTTCTCGTCGCCGGGATACCAGTTCTGCACGGTCGAGTATTTGATTTCGCCGTGGTCGAGCGCGATGAGTTCCACGACCGCCGCGTGGAGCTGGTTCTCGTCGCGCATCGGCGCGGTGCAGCCTTCCAGGTAGCTCACGTGCGCGCCCTCGTCGGCGATGATGAGCGTGCGCTCGAACTGGCCGGTGTTGGCGGCGTTGATGCGGAAATACGTGGAAAGCTCCATCGGGCAGCGCACGCCTTTCGGGATGTAGCAGAACGAACCGTCGGTGAAGACGGCGGAATTCAGCGCGGCGAAAAAATTGTCGCCGGCCGGAACGACCATGCCGAGGTATTTCTTCACCAGGTCGGGATGTTCCTGGACCGCTTCGCTGAACGAGCAGAAAATGACGCCCTTCTCGGCCAGTTGCTTTTTGAACGTGGTGCCCACCGACACGCTGTCAAACACCGCGTCCACGGCCACGCCGGCGAGCCGCTCTCGTTCGCGCAGCGGGATGCCGAGTTTTTCGTAGGTCTCCAGCAATTTCGGGTCAACCTCCTCGAGGCTTTTCGGCCCGTCGCCCTTTTTCTTGGGGGCAGAGTAATAAACGATGTCCTGGTAATTGATTTTTTCGTGGTGCACTTTTGCCCAGACCGGTTCCGTCATGGTCTGCCAGTGGCGAAACGCCTTCAGCCGCCAGTCGGTCAGCCATTCCGGCTCGTTTTTCTTGCGCGAAATCAACCGGATGGTGTCCTCGCTCAGTCCCGGCGGCGCGGACTCGGTTTCCACGTCGGTGTAGAACCCGTATTTATAATCCTGTTTGACCAGGCCCTCAATGGTTTCAGTGGCAGTGCTCATTTTCCAAAACTGTTAAATCGTTAAATTGTTAAACCGTTGAATCGTCATTTCTGCCGCGCGCATTCCGGGCAGGTGCCATGGATGGCGATTTCATAATGTTCGGCCTTGAAGCCCTTCGGCAGGGTGACGCCGGGCTGGGGCTTGGCGGGCAGGTCCACATCAAACACCGTGTCGCAGGCATCGCAGTAAAAATGGCAGTGCTCGCTCATGTTCGGGCAGAACCGGGTCGCGCCGCGGTCCAGCGTCACCTGCCGGGCGAGCCCGCACTTTACCAGCGCATCGAGGCAATTGTAAACCGTGGCCATGGAAATCTCCGGCATGGTCTTTTTGGACCGGATGAACACCTCCTCGGCGGTGGGATGGTCGCGCTTGTGCAGCAACACGTTATAGACGTGCTCGCGCTGCGGCGTAAACCGGAACCCGCCCGTGGTCAGGCGTGCGTTCAGGTCCCCGTTCATCGTTTTCTTCTCGACCAGACTCATGACACCAGCAAAATAGGTACGAACCTGAAGCCTGTCAAGATTTAGAATAATTCTAAATTGGTTCCTGCCAGCAGCCGGGAAGGTCCGGTGCCGTTTCTTATACAAATTCAGCGGGGCCGGTGTCTATCCGGTGGAAACACGGCAAATCTATGAAGACAACCATCAAATTCCTGAGGACGGTCATTCTGGGCGGCGGATTGCTCATCGGCGGCTGCGCCAAAAAACAAATGACGTCGTTTCAGTCGCTTAAAAATCCGGAAATGGTGGCCCAGTTGAAATCGTTTGTGGCGGAAAAAGAGGCACAGGCGAACGCGGCGACGAACGAAACGCCGTCGGAATTCAAATCGTATTTCGCGGCGGCGGCCAAAGGCGACTGGCTGACGGTCAGCAACACGTTTACAGAATTCCGAAAGCACGCGGGGCAATACGAACACTCCGGCAAGACCGATGAGCGTTTGTGGGGCACGGCGTGGCAGGCGGTGTTGGAGGCCTGGGGCGCGCTGGATGCTTTCGGCGAAGGCGATGAAAAATATTCCGCCGCATACGGTAACGGCATCATCGAATCCATTCCGCCCGGCAGCATTTATTTCGGCGGCACGGACCCCGGGCGGTTCATTGTGACAGCCCTGTGCAAATCACAGGTGAATGCCGATCCTTTCTTCGTCCTGACGCAAAACGCCCTCGCCGACAGCACCTACCTGGATTATTTGCGTGCGATGTACGGAGGAAAAATATATGTCCCGACGCCCGAGGATTCCCAGAAATGTTTTCAGGACTACCTGCAAGACGCGCAACGCCGGATGCAAAGTCACCAGCTCATGCCGGGAGAAGAGGTAAAGACGGATGCCAACGGCAAAATCCAGGTTAGCGGGCAGGTCGCTGTGATGAACATCAACGGATTGTTGGTCAAAACCATCTTCGATAAAACTCCCGATCGCGAGTTTTACATCGAGGAAAGTTTCCCGCTGGACTGGATGTATCCCTATCTCGAACCGCATGGCCTGGTTTTCAAAATCAACCGGCAGCCGCTCGCCACGTTGTCCGACGAAATTCTCGAACGCGATCACGCGTACTGGGCCAAACTGGTGTCGCCAATGATCGGTGATTGGTTGCATGACGACACGTCGGTCGGCGAGATCGCCGCGTTTGCCCAAAAGACCTTTGGGAAACAGGATTTCCACGGCTTCACCGGCGACCCGCGCTTCATCCAGAACACTTACTCCCACCGGATGTTTTCCAAGCTGCGGAGTTCCCTCGGCGGGCTTTACGCCTGGCGCTCGAAGCACGCCACCGATGCCGCGGAAAAGGAACGCATGGAGCGCGAGGCCGATTTCGCGTTCCGTCAGGCCTGGGCGTTATGCCCCTACTCACCCGAGGCGGTTTTCCGGTACGTGAATTTGCTGATTGAGCAGAAACGGTTCGCCGATGCGCTCATCGTCGGGGAAACTGCGTCGCAAATGCCGGCGATGCAGGGCCAGGAAGGCGGGCAACTGCGCGCCCTGGTCAAACAGCTGCAAAGCTTCCAAAAAGCGAAGTGAACCGGTCTCAGCCTGCGTCTGAAAAGGTTGCGGGCGGGCGGGTGGCAGATCTACAGGGTTTTTACAAAACCGTGACAACTGAATTTCGCCGGCCGGGCAGACTGGGTGGCGACGGGAAGTCACTCTTCGACTTCCAACAGGGAGGGTATGGTAAATGGAATCAAGCGGACGTTTCCAGCTTCTGGAGACGTCCGCTTGAAGTTTGCACCCGGGTTTCAATTTTGCAAAACCGTGACAACTGGAGCTTGCCGGGGGCGTAGGCTGGGCGCATAAAGAAAGCCTATGGCTGCGCCCCGCAAACCCCGCAAACCGACCTTCTTCTGGCAGGCGCTGCTCATCCTGTTGCCTGTGACCGTGCTGGCCGCCATCGGCTGGGCGTCGTTGCGTCAGGACAAAATTCTGGCGGAACACGATGCGGCCGAACGGGCCCAGGTCATCGCGGATGACCTGGCTGCAAAAATCTGGAATGAACTCATGGCGAAAGCGCCATTCCCGTTGGACCCGTCCAACGGGCCCGTTTTCGAGGTGGATCAAACCGGCCGATTAATGTTTCCGCCCGCCGCGGTTCCTCTTCCTTTGCCGAAGCCCTTCGACCTGGCCGGATTGAATGCCGGGCAAAGACAACTTTGGCTGAGATTGCAGGGTGCCGATGCTGGCCAGTCGGATTCCGAGACGGTCATTCAGGCATTCCGGGATTTCATCGGTTCCCATCCGCCGGAACGGTTGGCGGCGGCGGCGGGTTACGATCTGGGTCTCTCACTGGCCCGGCAGAGAAAGAACGCGGAAGCCATGGAGATGTTTGATCGGGTGGTGGAAAAATACCCGGAAGCCATTGGTGAAAGCGGGCTGCCGCTCCAACCGCTGGCACAATTGAAATGGCTCCAACTGGCCGCGGCTGTACGTGACCTGGCCGGGACCAATCCCGTTTTGGTTGAATCCCTGTATTCCAACATTATTTACCATCCCACGTTCCTCACCCCGGAGCTTTTGCGACAGGCCGACCTGCTGCCGGGCGGGGCCAGCCAGGAGGATTCCCAGACTCGTTCGGGCTGGCGGGCAAAGTGGCAATTCCTCTGGCAAAACCACGCTGCGGCCCGCCAATTTTACGCCGCGGCCCGCCGGCGTTTTGATACCCGGGCCAATCCCGCACCTGCTTCGTTTCCTTTGCTTTCAACCGGCGCCAGCGTGAAGAATCAAATGGCGGAAGCTGATGCCCTGCGGCCGGAAACCGTAGGGCCGGCAATGGAAATTTTGTTTCCCCGTCTTTTTTGGTTCACCACGCCCAATCGACTGTACGTGCCGAAAACGCCGGGCCGCACCTGGGGCGTGCCACCCATTTACCAGGGTTACATGGTGGTGAATAATACTTCCGGTTCTAATTCCGGTTCCAACGCCACATCAACCGGGCCGCGTTATATTATCACCGGCTCGTTCGACCGGGACTGGCTGGCCAGCGGGGTTGATGATCCTGAGACCAATCGTTGGTTTATTTGCCGCGGCGAATCCGAACTCGGTTTCCGCCTCACGGAACTGGTGGCCGGCGAAAAACAAATTCCCGAATATTTTGGCATCGGCGTCGAAGTGGCGGGAAGAAAAATCAGGGAGTTCGCACCGGATCTCCACCTGTGGACCTATCGTTACGTCGGCGGCGGCAAGTCCAGCGGCCGCGAAGTCAAAGTGCCGTTGAGCGCGCTGGCCACCAACATCCTGGCCTCCGCGGTCCAGCCGGAACAGCTCCTGACAGTGAATGTTTATCTCACCAGCCCGGACAAACTCTATCAGCGTCAGCGCGCTCGGACGTTCTGGTTTGGCGCGCTGGTCGCCGTCTCCGCCGCGGCCGCCCTGGTCGGGTTGCTGACTGCCTGGCGGGCGTTCCGGCAGCAGCGGCAGCTCAGCGAATTGAAATCCAACTTTGTTTCCAGCGTCTCGCATGAATTGCGCGCGCCCATCGCGTCGGTGCGGCTGATGGCGGAAAACCTGGCGGGTGACAAAATCCCGGAAGCGCAGAAGCAGAAGGAGTATTTCAGCTTCATCGTCCAGGAATGCCGGCGGTTGTCGGCGCTGATCGAAAACGTGCTCGACTTTTCGCGCATCGAGCAGGGCCGCAAACAATACGAATTTGAACCAACCGATGTGGCGGCGTTGGTCCGGACGACGGTGAAACTGATGGAACCTTATGCGGTGGAGAAGGGGGTCATTTTAAACTTGGAAACATCCAACATCCAACATCCAACATCCAACATTGAAATGGAAATCGACGGTCGGGCGATCCAGCAGGCGCTGGTCAACCTGATTGCCAATGCCGTCAAACATTCGCCGAAGGGCGAGACGGTGACCGTAGAATTGCAAATGCAGAAGGCCGAAGGCGAAACACAGAATTCCCCGGATTCTTTCAGCCTTTCTGTGAGCGACCAAGGTCCGGGCATTCCGCCGGAGGAACAGAAAAAGATTTTTGAGCGGTTTTACCGGCGCGGTTCCGAGTTGCGGCGCGAGACGCAAGGTGTTGGAATCGGCCTGAGTATTGTGAAGCACATCGTCGAGGCCCACGGCGGCACGGTGCGGGTGCAAAGCGCCGTGGGGCAGGGCAGCCGGTTCACCATTGAATTGCCGTTTGAAAAATGAAAAAACATTCAACATTGAACATTCAACACCGAACGCCGAAGTTCTCCAGCCTTGGATGTTGGAAGTTGAATGTTGAACGTTTCCCCTCTTTAAAATGGAACGCATTTTAATCATCGAAGACGAGGCGCCCATGCGCACGGCGCTGACCGACCTGCTGGCGGCGGAGGATTATCGCGTCCTGTCGGCGATGGATGGCGAGAGCGGCCTCCGGCGGGCCATTGAGGAAAAGCCCGACCTCGTCCTGCTGGACGTGATGATGCCGAAGCTCGACGGCTTCGCGTTGTGCGCCGAGTTGCGCCGGCTCGCCCTGACGATGCCGGTGCTCATGCTCACCGCCAAGGGCCAGATCGAGGACCGGGTGGCCGGCCTGGACGTGGGGGCGGACGATTATCTGGTCAAGCCGTTCAGCACCGAGGAATTGTTGGCCCGCGTGCGGGCGCTGTTGCGGCGGTTCCAGCGGCAGCACCCGGCGGCGGACAAGTTGAAGCTGGGCGAAATCGAAATTGACCTGATCCGGCAGACCGCCGGGCGCGGCAAAAAACAAATTCATTTGACGGCCAAGGAATTTTCCATGCTGCGCTTGATGGCCGAGGCCGAGGGCGAACCGGTCACCCGCGAGCGGTTTCTGGACGTGGTCTGGGGTTACGCTGCATTTCCGACGACGCGGACCGTGGACAACCACATGGCCAGCCTGCGGGCCAAGCTGGAGCGGGACCCGGACGAACCGCGCTGGCTCAAGACCGTGCATGGCGTGGGGTACAAGCTGGAATTGAAATGAAACATCCAACATCGAACATCGAACGCCCAACATCCAACGGCGAGCGAATGATACACGGGCCAGATCATTGGATATTCAATGTTGGTTGTTGGATGTTTTCCGATTTTGCAAAAGCATGACAATTGGGTCGGATGGATCTGGCAGCATGTGAACACGGTAAACCTATGAAAACGAATTGGCTGGTGGGTTCGGTTCTTCTGGCGGGGGCAATGGTGCTGCGGGCGCAGACGAACGAATTGAACACTGCGTTGCGCCAGGGACTGTTCGAGGAGGAGGGCAATCGCAACCTCGACGCGGCCATCTCCAACTACCAGGCGCTCGCGACGCAATTCGATTCCGACCGGCAGGTGGCCGCCACGGCGATTTTCCGCTTGGGCGAATGTTACCGCAAGCTCGGCCGGACCAACGACGCCGTCGGTCAGTACCAGCGCATCACCCGTGAATTTTCCGACCAGCAGACGCTGGCCGCCCTGAGCCGGCAGAATTTGGACGGACTGGGCCATTCCAGTGCCGATCCGGCCGGCCCAATCCCGGGCCCGGGTGCGGTCCGGCCCAATCCCGAACTCGTGCGAAACCTGGAATTTGTCAAAAAACTCCAGGCCATGCCTTTGAACGAGGTCATCCAAACCGCGCCTACGCTGTTGACCGACGCGATGCTCATCAACTTCATCTATCAATACAATCAGTCTGAACTCAACCTTTTGCGATTGAAAACGGCTTACACGGAAGACAATCCCGTAATCCAAAAGGAGGTGGTGGTCCGGGATGCTTTGGGTAAAAAGATATACGAGCGGCTGGAGGGCCTGTCGCGCGCACTTTCGCTCGAGTTGACCGTTTCCGGCCCGGCCGGCAATGCCACCGCCGACGTCCGAACTTCAAATCCGGCAACTACCGACGCCGAAGACCAGGAAATCCGTCGCATCGAGACCATGATTCAGAACAGCCCGGATTTGATTAATACGCCGTCTCCCCATGGCACGCCGCTCTCCGAGGCCGCCGGCAAAGGCTGGCTCAAGGCGGCGACCTTTCTCCTCGACCATGGCGCCGACGTCAATGCCTCGGGCAGTATTAACAGGCGGACGCCGTTGCATGAGGCGACGATGGCCGGCAACAAGGCGATGGTCGAACTGCTGTTGAGCCGGGGTGCTGACATAAACCTGAAGGATTCCGTCATTGGTCAGACAGCATTGGCCATGGCCGTTGCCAGTGGTTTTCAGGCGGTGGCCGAAGTTTTACTGGCTCACCATGCCGATCCGAATATCGCGGACAACCAGCAAACCGCCCCCCTCCGGGTCGCCGCCGGCCATTATCCCAAGCTGGTTCCCGTACTCCTGGCGGCCGGCGCCGACCCCAGCCTGAAAGACGATCGCGGCCAGACGCCGTTGGCCGCCGCGGCGGGGAGCGGATTGTCCGAAACGGTAAAAATGCTGCTGGCGGCCGGCGCGGATCCCAATGCTGCCGATAATGACGGAACACCGCCGTTGAGTTGCGCCGTCGTCGCCCGGGACCCGGCGGGAACGATCAAGGTGCTGTTGGCGGCCAAGGCCGATCCCAACGGCGGCAGCCGCAACGCGCCATTGCTCGCGGCGATTCGCAAACCGGACATCGCTGCGGCCGAACTGCTGCTGCAGGCCGGGGCGGACCCGAACCGGAAGGGTTTGGTTGACCAGGATCCCCGCGACGGAAACGGTTACGCCGATCCCTTATGGCTGGCGGTGACCATGAACCAGTTGCCCCTGGTGCAAATGCTCTTGAAGTTCAAAGCTGACCCGAACGATTCGCAAATCGGTGGACAGTCATTATTGTTCAGCGCTCTGGCCAACACGAACATTCTGAAAACCCTGTTGGATGCCGGAGCGAAAGTGGATCCGAGGACGCGGGACGAAGCCAATTTGACGCCCTTGGGTGCCGCAGCGCGTCAAAACCTGGTCGCGGCTGTCGAGGTTTTATTGAAGCACGGCGCGGACCCGAACGTGCGCAACTCAAACGGCGCTACACCGTTGCACTGGGCGACTTACGGCCTGGCCGACAGCAAAATTTTTCAATTGCTACTGGATGGGAAGGCCGATCCAAACGTACGCAGCAGTAATGGCCGAACGCCACTGGACGAACTGAAGCAATGGGGAGGCGGAAACAATTTGTCTTTGGAACGAAAGGCATTGGCCGGGCAGCTGGCCGGCCTCCTCCGCCAATATGGCGCGCTGGACAATCTGCCGAATTGGGACCGTATCACCGTGAGCCGTCCCGCGGCCAATTTTTCACAAACGGTTTTTCAAAAGGGCACCAATGACTGGAACCGGTTCACCTTGTTGGAAACGCTTTTGAATTTTTACTCGAAGCCATCCCCTCGCTTCGCCGTTCTTCCACTCGGTAGCGGCGGCACCGCTTCGGAGATTTCTCTGCCGTTTCCTGATCTGACCCGTGTGACAATCATCCGGCATCAGCCCAATACCCCCAACGAGACGCCCCTCAAGGTGAATCTGCTCGATGCCACCAATGGCATCGACTGTTCCCGGGACGTGCCAATGGAATTCGGCGACGTGGTGGAGATCCCGGAACGGGAACACGCCCTGGGGGACCGGCCCGTCGGGCTGACCGACAATCAGCGTGACACCATTTTGAATGGTTTGAAAGGGAGCGTCCGGCTTGTGGTCCACGGCGCCAAAGTGGAATTACCGGTCAATCCGGACGACAGTTCGCTGGTCGGTTCCGTGTTCAACCTCCCGGAAGCCCAGGGTGTTTTGCAGTCCTCATCCGATCTTTCCCGGGTCAAAGTCACGCGCGCGGATCCGGTGACCGGCAAAAAGCGCGAATGGATTCTGGATTGCAGCCGGATGAGTCATTCCGGCAATAATCCGTTCTATCTGGATCAAAGGGATGATCCGCATTACAACGCACCTGGCCTCCGGCTTCGCAATGGCGACGTGATCGAGGTGCCGGAGAAACCGTAGTGAGGGACTGAATGGAGACCGGCGGGACGCGCGGTCCTACTTCTGGTAAACGTTGACGCGGGCGGGCGGGAGGTTGAACCAGACGATTTTGGAGGCGAGCAGGTGAAAACGCGAGGTGCCGCGTGTGCGCCGTTTGTGGATGCGGTAGCTGTATTGCACCCAGGTGCCCTGGGGTTCCAGCACCGCGCGGATTTTCTGCGCCAGGCCTTCGGCCGCTTCGGGGGAAAAATTCAACAACGGCAGGCTGGAAATCACCGCCCCGACGGATTCAATCGGTTCCGGATGCTCGCGCAACAGGTCATCCAGATGCCAGGCATCGCCGGTGATGATGTGGGCGCTGGGGAAACGCTTGCGGAGCAGGCGGGCCATCTTCGGATTCCGTTCGATGGCCACCAGCCGGTCTTCGCGCAGGCCGCGCTCGACGAGGGCGGTCGTGACGGCGCCGGTGCCGGGTCCGAGTTCGAGCACGTAACTCTCCGGGTTGGACGGCAACCAGCGGGCCATGGCGGCCGCCAGCTTGGGTGAACTGGGCGTCACGGAACCGGTCCGCTGCGGGTCCGCAAACCATTCCCGCAGAAACATGCCTGAATCGGCCAGCGCCGCGATTATCTTTTTAGCCATGTCAGTTTGCGTCCCATTGTTTTTCGAGCAATAGCATAACCCAATCGTGCGATAATACCACAGGAAATTTCGGCAACGTTCGGGTGTCAATTCCGGGGATTTTTCGGCGGTTTCTTCGCCGGGGAATTGCCGTTCATTTTTTCGCGCAAGGTGTCACGCCGGTCGGCCCAATCGTCCCAACTTCGTTCCCAGGCGGCGCCGGCGAGATTCGTTTGGACCGCCGGCCAGAGGGCGTCAAATTTTTGCAGGGCCTCAACGGCGGCTTCGCGATCCTTCCATTGCCAGTACGATTCGGCCAGGGTCAACTGGTTTTCGAGATAATCGGGCGCCAGCCGGGCGGCCTGTTCCAGCCAATCGCGCGCCTTGCGCCGGCTGCCGACGCTCAGCGGCCAGCCGGGCGCGTCCCGGTACAGCAGGCCGAGGCAGCGCGCGGGACCGGCGTAATCGAAATGTTCGTCCAGGTCGTCCGCCGTCTTGAATTCGCGCTCCATCTCCCGCACGAGTTTGAAGGCGGCGAGGTTTCTTTTGGTGTCCGCCAGCAAGCCGAGTTCAATGGCCAGGTAATAGTGTGCCGGGGCCGAGTTGGATTCGCGCGCGAGCGATTGCCGGCTGGCCGCGATGCCCTGGCTGGCCAGTTCGGCGCTCCCGGCATTGTTCGTGACGAACTCATTGAAGTAAAAACAGGCGCGGGCAAATTGCCAGGCGGCGGTGGCGTCATTGGTATCCGATTGAAATTGCATTTGCGCCCGGTGCAATTCCGCCGCCGCGCGGGCGGCGAAGATTTCCCGGCGCGCTTCGCCGGCGAAGAGCATTCCCCCGACCGCCAGCAGCAGGCCGGCGGCCAGCCAGCCGCCGCGGGCGGGGTGCCGGACCCGGAAATTAAGAAATTCCATCTTCGGAATTAAAAGTTGCCATCGCATGTGCCTCATTTATACTGAGCGGGTGAGATTAAATTGGTTTTTCTTGCGGCTGGCAATGCTGGCGTTTTTGACGCTCGGGGTTGCCGGTTGTTCCGGCATCAACGCCGGGACATCGGTTTCACCGGCCACGTTTCTTCTGCCGGGGCTGATGAAAGCCGATCCACCCCCGCTGGCGGCCCCGGCGCCGATGGCGGTGATCGCCCCGTCCACCCAACTCGCCCAGGCCCGATAACATTATGCGATTTCCCTTTGCCCTGACCAAGAAGATTGCCAGCCACATCATCAAGCATAAGCTGCGCAAGACGCCCAAGTTTGCGATGGTGCTCCAGCTCGAGCCGCTGCACACGTGCAATCTCACTTGCACCGGCTGCGGCCGCATTCGCGAATATTCCACGTCGCTCAAGGATATGGTGCCGCTGGAAAAATGCCTCGAGGCCGCGATTGAATGCGACGCACCGATGGTGAGCATTTGCGGCGGCGAACCGCTGATTTATCCGAAGATCGAAGAACTGGTGAACGGCGTTCTGGCGCAGGGCCGCATCGTTTATATCTGCACAAACGGCATGTTCATGCGAAAGAAGATGCGGGATTACCTGGCCGCAATTTATTCGCCGGGCCTCGAACCGAAGCTGAAAAGACTGCTCGACGAAAAATTGATTTCCGATAAGGACGCCGAAACAATCCGCAAATCCGACGCCGCGGCGCGCCAGAAGGTCGTCATCCGCCCGACGAAATGGATGTACTGGAATGTCCACGTGGACGGCCTGGAATTCACGCACGACCTGATCGTCGAGCGCGAAGGCGTGTTCAAGGAATGTGTCGAGGCCATCAAGATGGCGAAGATTCTCGGATTTCAAGTCGCCACGAACACAACGGTCTATCGCGAAACGGACGCGAAGGAAATCGGGGACATGTTCGAGTTTTTCTCCTCGCTGGAAGTGGACGGCCACACCATTTCGCCCGGCTACGAATACGACGCGGCGAAGAAGGACATGGTGACACGTCTGGGCAAACAGCCCGAGGATTTTTTCCTCACGCGTAAAATGACCCGCGAGAAATTCGCCAGGATTCAGGAATGGGGCGAGCGCTTCACGATTTTTGGCACGGTGACCTACCAGGAATTTCTTGCCGGCAAACGCGAGCTGACCTGCACCGCCTGGGCCATCCCGACTTACAACATCAAGGGCTGGAAAGCTCCGTGTTATCTGATGACCGACGGCCACTACGACGGCTATCAAGAGATGCTGGCGAAAGTGGACTGGAATAAGTATGGCGTGGTGGATGGCGTCGCGCGGGATCCGCGCTGTGAGAACTGCATGGTTCATTGCGGCTACGATCCCAGCGGCGCGCTTAGCCCAAAATTCAGCGATAACTGGAAGAACATGAAATACAACTTCGGCGCCAAGCCGAAGCCGTTCCCGGCCTCGCCGGCGCTGGCTCTGCGCGTTTTCAACGGCGTGACCATCGGCAAGGGCCATCTGGCCGAGGCCAAGGCGGCCATCAATTCGCCCGCCGCCGGCGCGCGCGGCGCGTTTTCACGCAAGGAAGAAGAGCATCACGAAACGCACGTCAGCACGGCCTGCGGTTCGGGTGATACCTCCGAACGCGACGATTTGCTGGCGAAGATCAAGGACGCGAAGAAGACGGAATAGACTGCCTGGCCACGTGAATTGTTGGCCATTCAAATGAGCAGGACGCTTTATCTTTCTCCCCCAAGCTTTGACGGTTTTGACGGCGGCGCCGGTGCGCGCTACCAGACAGTGCGCGAAGTCACCAGTTACTGGTATCCGACCTGGCTGGCGCAACCGGCCGCGCTCACGCCCGGTTCCCGGCTGCTCGATTGCCCGCCGCATAACATCGGGAAAGCGGAATGTCTCCGCGTGGCCAAAGACTTCGACCACGTCATCATCCACACCAGCACCCCTTCGCTGAAGAATGATTGCCGGGTGGCCGAGGCCATCAAGCAGCAGAAGCCGGAAACGAAGATAGGCTTTGTCGGGGCGCATGCCGCAGTGCTGCCGACCGAAACGCTCAAGGCATCCACGGCCATTGACTGGGTCGGCCGCAAGGAATTTGATTACACCTGCAAGGAGGTGGCCGAAGGACGCGACCTCGCGACCATTGCCGGGCTTTCCTACAAGAACAAGAACGACGGCAAGATCCGCCATAATCCCGAACGCGAATTGATTGAGAATCTCGACACGCTCCCGTGGATGGCGGACGTCTATCGCCGCGACGTGGACGTGCAGAAATATTACAACGGCTATCTCCATCACCCATACATGAGCCTCTACACCGGGCGCGGCTGCCCGGCGCAATGCACCTTCTGCCTCTGGCCGCAGACCATCGGCGGCCACAAATACCGCGTCCGCTCGGCGCAAAACGTCGCCGACGAGATGGCCTATCTCCAAAAACTTTTTCCCGAGGTGAAGGAATACTTTTTCGACGACGACACGTTCACCGCCAACCTGCCGCGCGCGCGCGAAATCGCCAAAAAAATCGCCCCGCTTGGCGTGATGTGGTCGTGCAACAGCCGGGCCAACCTCGATTACGACAATATCAAGCTGCTCAAGGACAACGGCCTGCGCCTCTTCCTGGTCGGCTATGAAAGCGGCAACGACGACATCCTCGCCCGCATCAAGAAAGGCGTGACGACCGATGAAATGCGCCGATTCACCCGGGCCTGTCATCGGGCCGGCGTGATCATTCACGGCACGTTCATTCTCGGCCTGCCGGTGGAATCGACGGAAACCATCCAGCAGACGCTTGATTTCGCGAAGGAACTCGACGTGTTCAGCATTCAGGTCAGCCTGGCTGCGCCGTATCCCGGCACGGAACTGTACGAGCAGGCCCGGCAGAACGGCTGGTTCGCCAAAAAAGAAAAAACCGATCTCCTGGGCGGGGAAGGCTACCAGAGCAGCACGATTGAATATCCCGGCCTGAGCAAGGAAATGATTTTCGAGGAAGTGGACCGCTTCTACCGCGCCTACTATTTCCGGCCGAAACCGGTCCTGCGCATCGTCAAGACCATGCTGGAGGACAAGGACGTGCTCGTCCGGCGCGTGCGCGAAGGCTTCGAATTTTTCAAGGGCTTGCGCCAGCGCAAGGTGGAAATAGCCGCGCAGAACGCGACGTAAAGGTGCGAGCAAGGCTCACACACCGGAGCGCGGACAGCCATGTCCGCGCGTTTCCGTAAACTTTCCAAAGCCGCTTGTCACCCAAGTTTGTCTCTGCTTTTATTTTCGCGCGGACAAAGCTGTCCGCGCTCCTATGCGTTCAAGTCGCCGCAATGTCCTCGAAACCATTCGTAACAAGCGCCAGTGGCACGCGCCGCCCGATATCGAAGCCACGAAGCTTGGCTTTCGAGGCTGGCATTCGCGCGGCTACCTTCCGCACTTCGACCACCCGGGCGTCATTCAAATGCTCAACTACCGCCTTGACGACGCCATGCCCGCCAGCCGCCGGCACGAATGGGCCGCATTGCTGGATATCGAAGACGAACTCCAGCGTCGTACGAAGATGGAAGCATATCTTGACCGTGGCTTCGGCAATTGCGAGTTGCGCCACCCGCACGCGGCCGTCGTGGTCGAGGAAAACTGGCTCCATTTTGATGGTGCGGACTATTGCCTGCTGGCGTGGGTTGTGATGCCCAATCACGTCCATCTCCTGGTGGAAATCTGGCAGAAACCCATGACCGAACTTTTGCAGGGCTGGAAGGGTTACACCGCGCGTTGCATCAACCGCATCTTGAAGCGACGGGGCAAACTGTGGCAGGACGATTATTGGGATCGCTACATCCGGGACGAAGCGCACTGCCGGAAAGTAATCCAGTATATCGAATCGAATCCAGTGAAGGCAGGCTTGGTGAAATCGCCGGAACAATGGCCATTCAGCAGTGCTCGTTTCCGCGACGAATATGACCGGCCTAAACCTCTGCCCAAGCCGGTCACGACGCAGCGGAGCGCGGACTGCCATATCCGCGAGTAATGAGAAATGTCGCAACAACACGCGGTCTCGGCGGTCCGCGCTCCTTTGGCAGGACCTGCCCGATATGCAAGCCTGTTTTATTCAGTCAGGTAGTCCGTCCAACAAATAATCCATTGACCGGAGGGGCCGGTGGGTTAGATTACGCCCGTCGTATTTGAACAGATGAACACTATCGTCGCCAACTTGAATTGCATGCCTCGGCGCTCGGCTCTGCCGATTCGCGGTACGTGGTGGCACAAGACCGTCACTAAAATGACGCTGGCGATGGGGGATTGAATCCATAGACGAGAAACTGAGAATTTTTTATAACCCATCGCCGGCATCCGGCGGTGGGTTTTTGTTTGCCCGCCTGCCGTCGGCGTGCCGGTCAACAACTATGAAAAACAAAACCATGGCCCCGCCCGTGTGGGGCGTGATCGCGGCATTCGCGGCGGTCTATGTGATCTGGGGGTCGACGTATCTGGGCATCCGGTACGCGGTGGAATCCATTCCGCCGTTCCTGATGGCCGGCACGCGGAGCCTTGCCGCCGGGCTGTTGTTATACGCCTTTGCGCGCGCCCGCAGCGGTGCCGCGCCGTCCCGTATCGAATGGCGCGACGCGGCCATCACCGGCGGTTTGCTGTTGACGGTTGGCAACGGCGGCGTGACGTGGGCGGAACAGGTGGTTCCCTCGAGCGTGACGGCGTTGCTGGTGGGCTTGGTGCCGTTGTGGATGGTGGTGTTCGACTGGCTGCGGCCCAGCGGCGTCCGTCCCCGTCCGTTGGTGGTGGTGGGACTGGCGGTGGGTTTCGCGGGCGTGGCGCTGCTCGCGCGCCATGGGAGTAACTTCGGCCCGGCCTACGGCTGGGGCGTGGTGATCCTGATGACGGCTTCCATGAGCTGGGCGTTCGGCTCGATTTTTGGCCGGCACGCGCACAAACCGGCGTCGCCGTTATTGGGCGTGGCGATGCAGATGATCGCGGGTGGCAGTTTCCTGCTCGTCCTGGCGGCAGTGCGGGGCGAGGCGGCGCAATTTTCCTTTGGCCAGGTCACCTGGTTGTCTGCCGGGTCATGGCTTTACCTGACCGTGGCGGGATCGCTGGTGGGCTATACTTGTTACGTATGGTTGCTGCACGCCACCACACCCGCGCGGGTGGCGACCTATGCATATGTGAACCCGCTTATCGCCGTGCTGCTCGGTTGCACCATCGGTCGCGAGGCGTTCTCGCATGAATTGTTCATGGCGGGCGGGCTGATCATCCTGGCGGTTGTGCTGATTGTCCGGGGCGGGGCGCGCCAGCCGGCCGCGGAGATCCCGAGCGAAGAGGTGGGTTGAAGCGAATAGCCGTTCGGGTCACTGGATCAGCATCACGCCTGGCGCACGAAATAATAGGGCTGACCATGCCAGCGGTGTTCAAGGCCGGGACGCAGGCAGGCATGGCCGGCGTCGCGGCGGATTTGGAAGTAATATTGCAGCGGAAACGGTGAATCGGTGTAACTCGCCGCGATAACCGCCTGGTATTCGTCTCCGGTCCGTTCCATTTCCACCATCTGCCAGACCTCTCCCTGGTTGACGTGCCGGTAGCGGAGGCGCAGGCAGGAAATGGCGGATTTCGGCGCGTGGACAACGATGGTCAATGGCTGGCCGCGTTGGAATGAAGCCGCTGGCTCGTGCCGGTTCGCAAGCGGCGGATGCTCATCTGGTTTCGATTTCGCGAAGACTGCGCGCATGGCCTGCTTGAGTGTTTTCGGGTCGGTCTTTGCCGGCGGCCGGCCATGAATCCTGCTGTCGGGCGCGTTCTTCAGGAGTTTTTCCATGTCGCCAATGTCATCGTCCATGGCCGGCAACCGGTCCAGCCAGTGGCCGTGCATAAAATAATCATAGCCGTAAGTGATGTCGTGGACGTACGGTTTTTTTGCCGTTTCCGCGAGGTTGCTCCAGGCGTTGCGGGCCGCGCGCTGCGCCTTGAGCGAGGCTTCAAGCGCGGGGCGATGACCGGTTTGTTGGTAGATGGCATAGAGCACGCCGGCCCGAAATTTTGCCGCAAAGAACCGGCCCAAACCGGCCTGGATGGCGATGTCCACTTCCAGCCGCCGGAATTCGGCAGCGCGGGCGTCACCCACTTTTGACTTCGCCTCGTGCCATTGCGTCGTCGCCTGTTTGGCCGCCTCCTCCAACTGCAGCGCCACCTGAGCCGGCGAATATCTTCCGCTGCTTTCACCTTTGAGCAGTTCATCGGCGGATTCATCAACGGTCAGAAAAAATTCCGGGTCGAGCGGACTGACGGTGCCGAAGCGGCGCGGTTCGGGCGTGTCGCTGTAGGGATGCGTCCGGCCTGCGTCCACCATCGGCATGTTGGTGTACATCTCGGGCCAGTAAATGTTATTGGCGGCGGAGGGACAGTGGGCGGTGACCACCAGCGGCAGAATCCGGCTCGCGGCGGCCAGCGCGTCCCCGGCCGCTCCCGCGCCTGGGCCAAATTCCCGTCGCAGCGAACGTTGCCAGCCGTCCGGGTCGGTGTCCGGATTGAAAAAACTCCGGCCCCAGACGCGATAGGTGAAATCATATTTTTCATAATCGCCGCCGGCGGGTTTCAATGAAGCATCGGCGTAGGCATCGCGTCCGCCGGGCCGGCCGGAGCCTTTGCGGCCCTTGAAGTAAAGCGGTTCAAGCAGTTCCACGCCCTTGCTGCCGCAAAAACTTGAGACCTGGCCGTAGGCCCGTGCCATTTCCGGGTCACCCCACAACAACTGCCGCTGCGTGCCTGGCCAGATGCGGTGGACCACGTCGTAACGGCGGTTCTCGCGGAGAAAATCGGCGTAGCCGTAGCGCGTGAATCGGCGGGAACCGGTGCTGCGGGCGAAGAATCCGGTGTCCGGCGCGTCCGGCGGCGGCATTTCCTGCGGCCGGATGGCGCCTTGCATGTAAGGCAGGCCCATGTGCTCGGCCCAGAACTTGGGCGAGACTTCCACCGGCATGCCGGTGCCCAGCGCCGTGTCGATGATAGCTTGATCGATGCCTTTGGCGTGCAAATCGATCCGGATACTGCGGCCGCACTGGACGGCGCCGTCCAGAATGGTTTTCCAGATGGCCGTGTTCCCTTCCGGCACGCCGCTTTCGCCGTGGGTGCGGAGGGTGATGCCGCTGATGGAGGGACAGGCGGTGAGCAGCAGAAGCAGGGCGTCGCGGCAATAAGGCGCCTGGGTTTCGGGCGTGAGTCCTTCGATGGTATAATTCGCCTTCGGGCTCCGGGTCCACTGCCAGGCGTGGGTCCAGAGACCAAGCTGGAATTGCAGGCCGCGTCGGGCGGTTTCGTCGCTGATGAACCGGAGCATTTCCAGGTTCCGGTCGCGCTCGTCGTCGGGCAGCGGCACGGCGCGCACGTTGTAACCTGGCACGGACAGGAGAAACGGATAGGCGAAATGAAAATAACAATCGCTGATGTCGGTGGTGAAATCGTAGGCGAGCCCGAAGGTGAGGTTGAACCGGTTGAACCGCTGGGTTGCCAGCAGGGAGAGGTAAGCCGGCCAGAAATTTCGATCGTTGAACCAGGATTTGTCCTCAACGTCGCTGACGAAGGCACGGGCCACACTGCGAATGGCATTGGCCGGTGATTCGCGGACCGGTTGCACGGCCTTCAACATCGCCACCGGATCGGCGGCGAACTTCACGCGGTCCGCCAGTTCGAGCAACGCGTAAACCAGCCCGCGCCCGTCCGCGCCGCCAGCCAGCAGAACGGACCATTTCCCGATTTCCTTATGTTGGAGCGCCAGTGATTCGGGCGCACCCGGCATGGCTGCACCCGCCGAATTGAACATCGTGCGCCCCACGACGACACACTCCTGTGCCGGCGGCGCCTGATCGAGGCTTCGATAAATTTGCGTTGTCACACCCCGGGCGGCCAGGGCGTCCCGCAATTGTTCCACCGCCCACTGTGCCGGTGCTTGCTTCAGGATGGCGTCGTCTGGATCCAGCACGATGGCAACCGCCAGATTGTCTTCGCGGGCGGAGAGAGGCAGTTGCAACAGGCCGGCACCGGCCACGGCGGCGGCCGCCGTACCGGTTGTCTTGATGAATTGCCGCCGCGTTTCACGATGGCGGGCGGGGTTGGTTTCATCCGGGCACATGCTTGGCCTGGAATTCAAGGCTTTTTGCCTGCAGCTAGCGAGAAAATATTCCGGCTATCCAGCCGGGCCGGGCCACCCGCCGGATTCAGGGAATACCGGCAGCGTGCAACTTTTGCCAAAACGATTCGCCTTGTTGCTGCAAACGTTTTTCCAGCCGTTTCGTGCAATCGCAATTACCGCACGCCCAGGGTTCGATGCCGTTTTCATGCCGGCAATTCTTGCGGTTATGCGCGTCCTTGACGCTGAGCAACTCAAAGTATTTCTCCCAGTACGGCCGTTCCTCGGCCAGCGGCGTGGCACAGAAGCAGGTCTCCACCCAGTGCGCGACGCCGTCGTCGCCCACGCGCGCCTGCTCGAGGTCATAAACATATTCGTCGCCGGCAATCGAGCCCTGGCCAAGCGTGCCGTCGGCAATGGCCTGGCGCAGGGGTTTTTCCTGTCCCGGCCTGACGCGGGCTTTGACGAGGTATCGCATGGGTGGAAGATACACCAAATGTGATGGGTGGCGAGATGCGGGTGACGAGGAAGCTGTAGATTCGGCGCAATGCGCCGATGGAATCGAGCCACAGGCTCGACGCTACACCACGGTCAGCGGGCCGTCGAAGATGGTGAGGCTGATGACCTCGGATTTGGCGATGTGCGGGCCGTGCCGGACGCCTTTGGGGGCGAAGAACAACGTGCCGGCGGTGTAACTTTTCTCGGATTCCTCCCATTCGCCGGAGAGCACGTAGGCCCATTCATTGGCGTTGGGATGCGTGTGCGCCGGGATGGTGTGGCCGGCCTTGAACTTGCGCAGCACCACCACGCCGCCGTTCTCTTGCTTGTGCAACAGCATCAATTCGACTCCGTCATACGGGCCGGGCTGCCAGGTTTTGGCCTTGGCCAGTGCGACATACGGAAACATGGCTCCATCGAAGCGGATTGCCCGCAATATGCAAGCTTGGAGAAGGCTGGTTGAAGGCTGAGAGTTGAGGGTTGAGGGCCGAGAGCAAACGCGCCACCTCACCCCGGCCCTCTCCCCCGTCAGAGACGGCGGAGAGGGGGAATGTTCGTCAGTCAATTTGCGTATCGATGGTTCATGAAACTTCCGCCACGGTTAGCGACCGGTTGCAGAGGGCGTCAGCCTGTAAAGATGGACGGCCCACGGACCGAAATGGTCGCTGAAGGAACTGTTAGTGGCGGTGAAGGTCCGGTTTTCCCCGAGTACTTCCACCGGGTAGTCGCCATTGGCTCCTGACAAAGTGAAGGTTGCTTCGGTCGCGCCGGCGCGCATGCCCACGGTAAATAGATAGGTCGCCCCGCCAGACCGTTTGGCCATCGTCGCCACCGGCACTTTTGGGTTTTTCGATTGCACAGTTACTGCGTCGCGGAGGGTCGGGCTGTTCAACACCGGCGCGAGTCCGGTGATTTGCCGGTTGATTTGGGTGACGGCAGCCAGCATCTCCGGGTCGTCCAGCAGGGCGGCTTCATGGAACGTCGGCTTGAACTGGTGGACGAAGTAAATCAGGCCGCGCGAGCCATGGATGAGCGACATCCAGACCTCGGCGCGGACCTCTTGCGGTGTGGGTTTGTATTTGGGATTGGCCAGGGCGGTGCATTCAATACAGTTCCAGACCGCCTTTTCACCCTGGCTCCATTGGACCAGCCGTTCCACGCCGTTCGCGACGAACCATAAATTGCCGTGCACTTCGTGGCTCTCATGATTCATCGGGTAGATGTCAAAGGACGCGAGGTCGCAGCCTTTGAGATATTCGGGGTAATCCTCGGGGTGATGGTTCCGTTTGCCACGGCCATACCAGCCATCCCAGGCGACTCCCTGGCCAAGATTCAGCAGGATCGGGCGCGAGGGGTCGGCGGATTTCATTTGCCGGTAGTCGGCGACAACCTTTTCCGGCGGGATGGGCGAGCCGAAACCAAACCGGGCGCCCAGCGACTGGCCGTTGTCCGGTTCATCGTTGTGCATCCAGCCGATGATCGTGGGATCGTCCCGATGTAGCCGGCCGATCTCATTTTGCAGGGAGATGACGGGCATCCCGGCTTTTTTGAGCGTCGCCAGCTGGGCTTCGGTTGGGCCCAGCCATAAACCGACGTAGGTGTTTATGCCCGCCCGGCGAAAACGTTCCGCATTCGTCGGAGCCTGTAGCCAGACGGCAATGGGGAAGAAGTTGGAATCTGCCCAGGGCCTGTTCGTCCACGGCGCCGCCGGTCTTTCTGCGATCACGACCGGCCCCGCCAGGGCCACCGAAATCCCCGTCAGGAAACCCCCGGCCAGCAACCAGCCGATCAACCGCCGTGACCGTCGGTGCCCAGGGCTGATGACAGATAGCTGGTGACAACTCATTTTGATGGGTCGAGGTAATCGACGAGCCGGCTGGCGAGGACGCTCGCCCCACCGGGGTGGCAAATGGTGTCAATGACGGATGATTTTCGGGCGCTCATGCCGGCCCTGTGTTTATCCCCGTATCCGGGTGCGAACAAGCCGAGATTCGCGGGAAACGGTTTGATTCTTCATTTTTGATGCGGCATGCTGGCGGAGTTGTGAGCATTTCCAAACATCGCCAGGCCATTGACCGGCTGGACGCGCAAATCGTCCGG